>NZ_JAPCIA010000001.1:2400000-2708125 GCF_026107375.2 Sphingomonas sp. BT-65 | reverse complement strand
GCCACCTGCCGCACCGCGCCGCGGAACGGGCTGACCTTGTTCATCCGCATGCCGACCGAAGCGCGGCCCGGCCCTTGCGGCGTGAACGCCAGCGCCGCTTCGGCCTGCAGCGCGCCGTTGACGAAGGCACAATAGGTCGTTCCGTCATAGCTTTGCGCGACATGGTGCCAGCGGCCGACCGGAAAGCGCTTCTCCGGCACGATCAGCGGCTGGCGATAGCCGGGGCCGAGGATGAAGGTGTCGAGATACCATTCGCGCTCGACCACCCGGATCTCGAACAGCATCCGCGTCCCGGTCTTCGCGGTCGGATCCGGGTCCTCGCCACTTTCAAGATGGAACCAGCGCTGCTCGAACGCACCGCCATCCGGGCGGAACAACGCCTCGAAGGTGAAGCGTGCCGCGCCCGCAAGCGGGTGCCGGTCGAGGAACAGCACATCGTTCGCGCCGTCGAACGCGACCGCCTTGCCCAGCGGGCCGTCGATCAGCTTCGGCGCGCCTTCGATCAGCGGCGTCAAACCGCCGATCCGCGTCAGTGAATCGAAGGTCCAGATTTCGGTATCGCGCCCTTTGGCCCGGGCGAGGGACAGGCCGGCCAGCAACGCACTCCCGCCGATCAGCAAACTGCGGCGGTCAGTCTTCACCAGCGCCGTCGCTCTCGGCCTTCTTCACCCGCGTGCCGCCCACCGGCACCGCGAGCAGCCGCGCGAGCTTCGCCTTGAACTCGCGCAGGTCACCGCCGCTCAGCGCCTGGACGACCGAGAAGGACACCGAACGCGGGTTGATCGCGACGCCGTTGCGGTAGAGCTCGTAGTGCAAATGCGGACCGGTCGAGATGCCGGTCGACCCGACATAGCCGATCACCTGGCCACGCGTGACGCGCTGGCCCGAGCGCACCGCGATCCGGCTCATATGGCCATAGCCCGACCCCATGCCCGCGCTGTGATTGAGGCGCACGAAATTGCCATAGCCGCCATTGCGCCCGGCGAACGCCACCGTGCCGTCATTGGCCGCGCGGATCGGCGAGCCGTAACCCGCGGCGATGTCGAGCCCCTTGTGCATGCGCGAGAAGCCGAGCACCGGATGCCGGCGCAGGCCGAAACCCGAGCTGATCCGGCCCGACGCGGGCATCGCCATCTGCCCCTTGCGCTCGCCGGTGCCCTTGCCGTCATACCAGGTGGTGCGGCCATCCTCTTCCCAGCGCACCAGCTGGAGCTTGCCCGCGTCGCCATTGAGGCCGGCATAGAGGAGATTGCCCATCTGCACCTCGCCGGTCGCCGCCTTGGCCTGCTCGACGATGATGTCGAACTCGCTGTCGGCACCGACGCGGCCGATCGGCACGCGCGTCGCGACCGAGCGGATATAGGCCTCGACCGCCTTGGCCGGCACGCCCGCGGCGCGCGCCGAGCGGTAGAGGCTGTCGCCCACCCGGCCACGCACGCGCAGCGGGGTGTGGTCGATCGCGATCGGAATCTCGTTGAGCGCCAGCGCGCTACCGCTGCGCACCAGTTCGAGGCTGAGGTCAAAGCGCGCGCGGAACGCCAGCTTCTCGAGCGGGCGCGGCTGCGACTTGTCGATGCGGCGGCCGAGCGTCAGGTCGAGCTGCGTGCCCGACTTGAGATCGCCGAGCGACACCGCCTCCGCCACCAGGTCGGCGGCGCGCGCCGCATCGCCCTTGCCGACGCCCGAGCGCATCAGCGCAGTCTGCAACGCGCCGCCGCTGCCCAAGGTCACGGTATGCTGCAGGATCGGGCGTTCGGGCGTGTCGGTGAGATTGGCGACGAGGCTGGTCGCGCCGAGCTTGGTGCCCGTGGTCGATCCGGCGGCGAGCGGCGCGATCGCCTGCGCGCGTGCGATATCGGCGTCGGTCCCGGTCAGCGCGCCGGGCACGCTGGCATAGATCGGGCGTTCGAAGCCGGGCGCGAGCAACAGCACCGCCGCGCACAGGCCCGCGCAGGTCGCCGCGCCGCGGAACCATTCGCCGCTGCCGATCCGCGATCCAAGATCGGGAACGAGGTCGAGATCGGGAAAGCGCTCGCGCAATTTGTCGGCGATGGTCGGCTTGCGGATGGCGAGCGCACGACCGAACGAGCGCGCACTGGTGCCGCCCGCCTGCTCAAGCCCATGATCGCCGCGCAAGAACAAGGTGCGCTGCCCCCCAAGCCAATACTGTGCGCCGACCCCCGGCACCGGGAGGAATCGTTGTGGAACCAAGTCCCTAAAGTCAAATTAAGCAGGCCGCTCGATATGGGTAGTTGCGGCGAGTCGTGCGGGGGCGGGGGTGGAGCGTTCGACTTCGCGCACCGGTGCCGGAACAACTAACGCAGGCACTTGCGCCGGTCGCGCCATCGCCCGATCTTGGAGAGCGAAATGAGCCGTTTCTCCAACAGCCCGGTCACTGCGGTGCTCGGGCCAACCAACACCGGCAAGACGCATCTCGCGATCGAGCGGCTGATGGGCCATTCGAGCGGGATGATCGGCTTCCCGCTGCGCCTGCTGGCGCGCGAGGTCTATGACCGCGTCGTCGCAGTGAAAGGCCCGAAGGAAGTCGCGCTGGTCACCGGCGAGGAGCGCATCGTGCCCCCCGGCGCACGCTGGTTCCTGTGCACCGCCGAGTCCATGCCCACCGATCGCGAAGTAGGTTTTTTGGCGATCGACGAGGGCCAGCTTGGCGCCGATCCCGAGCGCGGCCATGTCTTCACCGACCGTATTTTACGCGCACGCGGCCGCGACGAGACGATGATCCTGGGTTCGGATTCGCTCCGCCCGGTGCTGCGCAAGCTGGTGCCCGAGGCCGAGATCGTCTCGCGCCCGCGCTTCTCGACCTTGCGCTATGCCGGCGCCAAGAAGCTCTCGCGCCTGCCCAAGCGCTCGGCGATCGTCGCCTTCTCGGCCGAGGAGGTCTATGCCGTGGCCGAGGCGCTGCGCCGGCTGCGCGGCGGGGCGGCGGTGGTGATGGGCGCGCTCTCCCCGCGCACCCGCAACGCGCAGGTCGCGATGTTCCAGTCGGGCGAGGTCGACTATCTCGTCGCCACCGACGCGATCGGCATGGGCCTCAACCTCGATGTCGGCCATGTCGCCTTCGCCTCGCTCTCCAAGTTCGACGGCAAGCGCCAGCGCCGCCTGACCATCGCCGAGATGTCGCAGATCGCCGGCCGCGCCGGCCGCCACCAGCGCGACGGCACGTTCGGCGCGCTGGTCGAGCAAGGCCCCGGCGCGTTCACGCCCGAGGAGATCGCGGCGATCGAAGATCACAGCGTCCCGGCGCTGGATCACCTGTTCTGGCGCGAGGGCGAGCCCGATCTAGCCAGCATCGACGCGCTGATCGCGAGCCTCGAGCGCAAGCCCGATTCCCCCGTGCTGCGAGCCGCGCCGGAAGCAGTCGATCTCAGCGTGCTCAAGCGCCTCGCGGTCGAGGATTGGGTGCGCGAGCGGGTGCGCTCCCCCAAGGCGGTCGGCCGGCTCTGGGCGGCTTGCGGCCTGCCCGATTTCCGCAAGCTCGGCGCCGATCCGCATGCGCGCTTCGTCGCGCGCGTGTTCCGGCACCTGAGCGAAGGCACGGGGCATATCCCGCACCAGTGGTTCGCCGACGAGATCGCTCGGCTCGACCGGATGGACGGCGATGTCGAGACGATCGCCGGGCGCATCGCCGCGGCGCGCAGCTGGGCGTATATCGCGCAGCGCGCCGACTGGCTCGCCGATCCCGCGCATTGGGCCGAGCGCACCCAGGCGCTCGAGGAAAAGCTCTCCGACGCGCTCCATGCCAGCCTGACGCAGCGCTTCGTCGACAAGCGCACCACCGTGCTGCTGCGCCAGATCGGCGCCGGCGCCTCGCACCTCCCCGTCATGGTCGGCCCGGAAGGCGAGGTCAGCGTCGAGGAACATGTGCTCGGCCATCTCCACGGCTTCCGCTTCGTGGTCGAGCCCGACGCGCGCGCCGCCGACAAGCGCATGCTGCTCGCCGCTGCGGAGAGAGGCTTGGCAGGCGAGTTGCGGCAGCGTGGCGATGCACTGCTCGCCGCGCCAGACGAAGAATTCGCGCTCGATTCCGCCGTGACGTGGCGCAGCGTGCCCGTCGCCACGCTCGAACCCACCGGCAATCCCGTCCGTCCGCGCATCCGGCTCGACCGCACGCTCGACGTGCTTGACGCCCGCGTCCGCGCCGCCGCGCAGGAGCGGATCGAGCGCTGGTTCGCCGACCGCATCGCCGCCAGCCTTCCCGATCTCGCCACGCTCGATGCGCTGAGCCGCGATGCCGCGGCGGGCGGCCGGGTCCGCGCGCTCGCCGGGCTGCTGGTCGAGGCAGGCGGGCTGGTCCCGCGCCGGGCCGCCGGCGCGCTGGTCGAGGCGCTCGACCCGAACGATCGCAAGCGGTTGCGCAAGGCCGGGGTCGCGATCGGCACGCTCGATATCTTCGCGCCCGCCTTGCTCAAGCCGCGCCCCGCCGCCGCGCGCCGCGCTCTGCTCGGCCTCGACGGCGCACCGCCCGAGGGGGCGACCGTACTCCCCCGCGCCGCGCCCGGCGCCGAGCTGGAGCATGGCTTCCGGCCCTTCGGCGCGCAGGCGGTGCGCATCGACCTTGCCGAGCGCATCGCCCGCGCCGCCCACGACGCTCGCAAGGGGCGCACCCCCTTCACCCCCGATCCCGCACTCGCCACCTCGATGGGGCTCACCGCCGACACGCTGGCGCGGCTGATGGCGCAGATCGGCTTCCAGAGCGTGCGCACTCCCAAGGGTGAGCCGCAGCGCTGGGTGTGGAAAGGCCTGACTCCGCTCGCCAAGCCCAAGGCGCCGCCGCGCGACACCTCAATGGGCCGGGCCTTCGCCAGGCTCGCAGAGCTCGTCGATGACTGATCCGGGCGCTGATGGCGCAAATGGGGCGATGCGCCTCGACCGCTTCCTGTGGTTCGCGCGCCTGGTCAAGACGCGGGGCGCCGCGCAGGACATGGCCGAGGCGGGCACGTTGCGGCTCGACGGGCGCCGGATCGAACGCTCCTCGGCACAAGTCCGGATCGGCTCGGTGATCGCCTTCCCGCTGCGCGGCCGCGTGCGCGTGCTGCGCGTCGAGGCGCTGCCGCGCCGCCGCGGCCCGGCGCCCGAAGCCGCCGCGCTCTACCAGGAATTGCTCCCCGGCCCCGCCGCGCCCGCGGAAAAGCCTGAAAATTGAGAATGTATCGCAGAAAGCGTCTCTTGATTGACGCGCCCGGAACGCGGGCATAGCAGGAAGGGGTTCACCGCCTGCGAAGGGCGTTGCTAAGGGCCGTATCTGCCATGACCTATGTCGTCACCGACGCCTGCATCCGCTGCAAATATATGGATTGCGTCGAGGTCTGCCCGGTCGATTGCTTCTACGAGGGCGAGAACATGCTCGTCATCAACCCCAGCGAGTGCATCGATTGCGGCGTGTGCGAGCCCGAATGCCCGGCCGAGGCGATCCTGCCCGACACCGAGAGCGGCCTCGAACAGTGGCTCGAGCTCAACAACACCTTCTCCGCGCAATGGCCCAACGTCACGCGCAACGCCGGCCAGACTCCCGAAGACGCCGACGCGCACAAGGGCGAGGAAGGCAAGTACGACAAATATTTCTCGCCCGAGCCCGGCACCGGCGACTGACCGGTTGCTCGTTTCGCAGCCGGCCCGGCAACCGGTTTCCGCGGCGCGATCGACAACGTTATCTGCCGCAACGCAGCATCCGGAATCCTACGTATTCCGGGGTGGTAATTTTATTTCATCTATGTTAAACAGCGCGTCGGACGCGAGGATTCGCGTTTCGGTACTGGAGACCGTTGTTGATTTGCCCCGATCGGCGTCATCTCCCCGGTAAACGCACCGGGCGGCTGACGCAATCCCAAAGGGGCCATGGTGATTAGAAAGGCTTCCCCCACATGGCTGCCAAGGCGCTGTCCTTCGATGTCGGCGATTATGTCGTTTACCCCAAGCACGGTGTTGGCCGTGTGATCGAGCTCCAGAAATCGGAAATCGCGGGCATGCAGCTCGAGCTGTACGTGCTCCGCTTCGAGAAAGAGAAGATGACGCTCCGCGTTCCGACCAACAAGGCGGAGAGCGTGGGAATGCGCAAGCTGTCGAGCGACAAGACGCTCAAGGAAGCGCTCGACACGCTCAAGGGCAAGCCCAAGGTCAAGCGCACCATGTGGTCGCGCCGCGCGCAGGAATATGAGGCGAAGATCAACTCGGGCGACCTCGTGTCGATCGCCGAGGTGGTGCGCGACCTGTTCCGCGCCGACGACCAGCCCGAGCAGAGCTATTCGGAGCGCCAGATCTTCGAAGCGGCGGCGTCGCGCCTCGCGCGCGAGCTCGCCGCGATGGAGGAGATCGACGAGAAGGCCGCGCTCGAGAAGCTGCTCGACATCCTGCGCAAGGCCGCGGCGATCTACAACAAGGACAAGGTGACCGCCTGAGCCGGCCCAGAGTCCGGCGACACGTCGAAGCGAAGAGGGCGGCCCGCAACGGCCGCTCTTTTTTGTTTGCCTCGGCTTCGCGACAAGTGTATTAGACAACCAATACACACAGGAGAGTCGTGATGAAACTCGCTCTTGCGATCACCGCCGCGGTACTGCCGCTCGCCGCATGCAACTTTGCCAACGGCATGAGCGGCGACGTCGTCCAGCCGAGCGGATCGGGCGGCACGCGCAGCTTCCAGGTCGCCGATTTCACCGGCGTGTCGCTGCGCGGCGCCGACGATGTCGAGGTCAGGACCGGCCCCACCTTCACCGTCACCGCAGAGGGCGACAGCGCGCTGCTCGACCGGCTCGAGATCCGCAAGGACGGCAACACGCTGCGCGTCGGGCGCAAGGACGGCGACTGGAAATGGGGCGGCGGCAAGGGCGCCAAGGTCACCGTCACCATGCCGCGGCTGGTCAACGCCGACGTTGCCGGCTCGGGCAACATGACCGTCGATCGCGCCGAGGGCGATTTCGGCGGCTCGATCGCCGGGTCGGGTAATCTCAGCATCGCGCAGCTGCGCGGCGGCAAGGCGGACCTGTCGATCGCCGGCTCGGGCGACCTGCGGATCGCGGCCGGCCAGGCGAGCGAGATCGACGCCTCGATCGCCGGGTCGGGCGACATCGACATATTCACGGTGCGCGCTGCCCGCGGCGACCTGTCGATCGCCGGCTCGGGCAATATCCGCGCGCAGGTGACCGGCGAGGCCGACATCTCGATCGTGGGTTCGGGCAATGTCGAGCTGACCGGCGGCGCCAAATGCTCGGTCAGCAAGATGGGGTCGGGCGAGGCGCGTTGTAGCTGACCGCGGATGCTTGCGCGGGATGGGGCATCGATGCGATGCCTAGCCCATGCGTGTTCTGCTGATCTCCTTCCTCCTCGCCGCCGGGGCCGCCCCCGCGCCCGAGGAGCGCCGTGTCCTGCTCACTGGCTTCGACCGGATCCGCGTCGACGGGCCGTTCGCGGTGCATGTCGTCGAGGGTTCGCCGTCCGCCATCGTCAGCGGAGACCGGCGCGCGGTCGAGCGGGTGAGTGTGCGCAACCAGGGCGGCATGCTGGTGGTCTCGCGCAGCACCCAGACTTCCGAGGGCTGGCGCGGCAACGAGGCGATGGCGACCGTCACCGTCGCGGTACCGCGGCTGCGCACCGCTAACATCAACGGCGGAGGCAAGCTCGACATCGACCGGATCGAGGGTCAGCGCGTCGAGCTCGGCGTCAACGGTGCGGGATCGCTCAGCGTGGCGCAGGTCACCGCCGATCAACTGGTCACCACGCTGACCGGCACCGGCCTGATCCGGCTCGGCGGTGGCACCGCGCGCAACGCCCGCTTCATGAACTACGGCGCCGGATCGATCGATGCCGCGGGCCTCGCCGTCAACGACCTCACCGTGCATTCGCAAAGCGCGGGCGACGGCAGCTTCACCGCGCGCTTCACCGCCTCGCTCTCGGTGCTCGGCACCGGCGCGGTGCGCGTCGCGGGCAACGCGGCGTGCAAGATCGCCGGCCCCGGCCCGGCGAGCTGCGGGAGCAAGACACCCTAGGCCGCGATCGGGAAGCGCAGCAGCCGGTCCTCGAGCGCCACCAGCGCTTCCGCCCCGCGGCCGACCGCGCGGACGATCTCCGGATGATGCGCGTCGAGCCCCCCGGTCAGCGTGCCGAACGCCGGCAGGATCAGCTTGGTCCCGGTCGCGACGAAGCAGCGCCGCGCGACCTGCCGCCCGCGCAGGCGCACGCGCAGCTTGGGGTGGAAATGGCCCGACAGCTCGGGCCGCGGTTCGCCCGGGATCGCCTCGTGGCGCAGCAGCAGCCCGTCGACCTCGGCTTCCTCGACGATCTCGCCGCCGCAATGGTCGGGGAGCTGTTCGTTCAGGGCGGCATCGTGATTGCCGGTGATCCACACCCAGCGCAGCGCGCCTGTGAGCGCCGTCAGCGCCGTGCGCGCCGACTCGTGCAGCCGCTCGCACCCTTCCGAATCGTGGAAGCTGTCGCCCAGGCACCACAGCTCGCGCGCATCCGTCCGCTCGACCAGCACCGTCAGCGCGGCGAGCGTCGCCATCGAATCATAGGGCGGCAGCATCTGGCCTTTGAGTGCGAACCAGCTCGCCTTCTCGAAATGCAGGTCGGCGACGATCAGCGCCCGCCGCGCAGGCCAGTAGAGCGCGCCCTCGGGCAGCACGCGCAGGTCACGGCCGGCGAACGAAAAGGGAACCATGCATTCGCTATCGCCGCGCGGGACGCGCGGGTCAACTAAGCCGGCTCGCGACCGCATATTGGCGCGGCAGCAAGAAGCGCACCTTGCGGTCCGGAAAATCGATCTCGACCCGGCGGAAGGCGCGCAGCGCATCCATGCCCAGCATCAGCGCGGGCTCCCCGGACAGGCCGAAATGCTCGAACGGCGGAATGTCGGCGAACGCCACGGGGACGCTGCCCAGCGAGACGCCGCCGAGCCGCACGCGATTGGCGATATGATAGTTCACCGTCATCTTCTCGCCGGTCACGCTCGTCATCACGATCGGCCCTTTGAGGCGGATGCGCCGCATCTTCCGTTGCAGCGCGAGATTGCCGATGCTGATCTGCGAACCGGTGTCGAGCACCACGGTGATCTTCACCCCCTCGAACGTCGCTTCGGTGACGATCAGCTGTCCAAGACGGTTCTTGGCCGTGATCACGATCTCGTCGGAGCCCAGCGGCACGATACTGCGCTTGCCACCCGCGCGGCGCGACGGGCGCACCGCCATCTGGCTCTTGTCGAAATCGATCGAAACCATGTGCGTGCGCAGTTGCTCGATGCCGAGCAGGCCGTGCGCACCCATATGCCGCGCTTCGAGCGCGGGCGCGTTGAACGCGCGCTGGTCGCGCAGCGGCCCCATGCTGAGCGAAGGCACCACCACGGTCGGTACCCGGGTGCTGCCCGTCATCGTCGTCAGCGTGATCTGCGGGCCCGGCGAAAGCCCCAGATTGCCGGCGAGCTGGCGCGAGACCACCGAGCGCTCGGCGCCGGTATCGATGATGAAGGGTTGCGGCGCGGCGCCATTGATCGAGACCGGCACGGTCATCCGGTCGGAAACATCGCCCAGTGCCAGCGTACCGGTTCCATCCTCCACCGCGCCCGCCGCGAGTGGCGCCGCAGTTTCCTGTGTCGCCGCAGGGGCCGCGGCGAGCGCGATGAGCAGGGGCGTCAACAGGCGTAGCTGCATGGCAAAGCCATGATACGCCTGTTCATGCTGCGCAGCAATTGCTGTTGATCGAAGCATATTTGCGATCAGTCGAGCCGCATCGCCTCCGCCGCCAGTGCCTCGGCCTCGATCAGCATCGCGTCCTCGACCGCGCCCTGCGCCACTGTCTCGCGTCCGATCATGATCAGCACCGGCACCGCCATCGGGCTGACGCGCGCCAGATCGACATGCTCGATCGCGTCCGCCGCGGTGTCGAGCAAGTGCGCGAGCCTTCCGACATCGGTCATCCGCGCGCGCGCATCGGCCCAGGCGGCGCGCAGCAACAGATGATCGGGCTCATATTTGCGCAGCACGTCATAGATCAGGTCGGTCGAGAAGGTGACCTGCCGCCCGGTCTTCTTCTTGCCCGGCTGCTGGCGCTCGACCAGCCCGCCGATGATCGCCACCTCGCGGAACGCGCGCTTCAAGAGCGCCGAGCCCTGTACCCAGTCGACGAACTCATGCTCGAGGATATCGGGCGAGAACAACGGCGCGGGATCGGTGATCTTCTCGAGCCCATACACCGCCAGCGCATAGTCGTTGGCGACGAACCCGATCGGCTTGAGCCCCAGCGCCTCCATCCGCCGCGTCACCAGCATGCCGAGCGACTGGTGCGCATTCCACCCTTCGAAGCTGTATACGACCATGTGGTGCCGTCCCTCATGCGGGAAGGTCTCGACCAGCAGCCTGCCCGGCTCGGGCAGGCGCGAGCGATAGGCCTGCACCTCCAGCCATTCGCGCACATCCGCGGGGAAGCGCGCCCACTCCGCCGGGTCGGCGAAGAAGCGCCGCACGCGCGCGGCGAGCGTCGAGGTGATCGCCAGCCGAGCGCCCATATACGAGACGAAGCGCGCATTCTTCGCCGTCGCACGGACGATGATGTCGGTCAGCTCGACCCGCTCGACCTCAAGCGCCATGCCGGCGAAGGTGAAGGTGTCGCCGGGTGAGAGCGTCGCGCCGAACGCCTCCTCGACCTTGCCCAGCCGCCGCCCGTTCCTGAAGCGCACCTCCAGCATCGGCGCCTCGACGATGATTCCGGCGTTGAGCCGATGCTGCGCGACGAACGCCGGCTTGGTCACCCGCCAGAGACCATCCCTGTCGCGCGTCAGGCGCTTGAACCGGTCGTACGCCCGCAGCGCATAGCCGCCATCGGCAATGAAGTTGAGAACCCGCTCGAACGTCTCTTCGGTGAGCGCCGAATAGGGCAGCGCGCCCTGCACCTCGCGCAGCAATTGCGCAGCATCGAACGGCGCCGCGCACGCCACCCCCATGACATGCTGCGCCAGCACGTCGAGCGCGCCGGGCCGGAAGATATCGGGATCGAGCTCGCCCGCCTCGACCGCATCCAATGCTGCGCGCGCCTCGAGATATTCGAAGCGGTTGCCCGGCACGAGCACCGCCTCGGAAGGCTCGTCGAGCCGGTGGTTGGCGCGCCCGATCCGCTGCAGCAATCGCGACGAGCCCTTGGGCGCCCCCATCTGGATCACGCAATCGACATCGCCCCAGTCGACGCCCAGGTCGAGGCTGGCGGTCGCGACCAGCCCGCGCAGCTTGCCGTCGGCCATCGCCTGCTCGGCGCGCCGCCGCGCCTCGAGGCTGAGGCTCCCGTGATGCACCCCGATCGGCAGCTTGAGCTCGTTCACCTTCCACAGATTCTGGAAGACGAGCTCGGCGAGCCCGCGCGTGTTGCAGAAGATGATCGTGGTCTTGTGCGTCTCGATCTCGGCCATCACCTGCGGGATCGCATAGATGCCCGAATGGCCCGACCACGGCACGCGGCCTTCGGGCAGCAGGATCGCGATGTCGGGATCGGCGCCCTTCTCGCCCGTCACCAGTTCGACCGCATCGATCTCGCCATGCGGCGCAAGCCAGGCGCGATAGCCGTCGGGGTCCGCCACCGTCGCCGACAGCGCCACCCGGCGCATCCCCGGCGCCAGCGTCTGCAGCCGCGCCAGCGCCAGCGCCAGCAGGTCGCCGCGCTTGCCGGTGGCGAAGGCGTGCACCTCGTCGACCACCACCGTTCTGAGCCCCGCGAACATCAGGAAACTGTCCTCGTAGGACAGCAGCAGGCTGAGCGATTCGGGCGTGGTCAGCAGGATCTGCGGCGGCCGCGCGCGCTGCCGCACTTTCCGCTCGTGCGGGGTATCTCCCGTCCGGGTCTCGACCCGGATGTCGAGCCCCATCTCCTCGATCGGGGTCAGCAGATTGCGCTGCACGTCCACCGCCAGCGCCTTCAAGGGCGAGATGTAGAGCGTGTGCAATCCTTCGGCCCGATCGCCCTGAGCCTGTCGAAGGGTCAGCTCGGCCAAGGTCGGCAGGAACCCCGCCAGCGTCTTGCCCGCTCCCGTCGCCGCGACCAGCAGCGCGTGCCGTCCCGCGCGCCCCGCCGCAAGCATGTCGAGCTGGTGCCGCCGCGGCGCCCAGCCGCGCGAGGCGAACCAGTCGGCAAGGATTTCAGGGAGTTCGCTCATCCAGGGTGGGAACCATGGGCCATCCCGCTCATATAGTCGGCATGGCGAAGCTCGGCGACTGGCTGCAACCGCACCCCGAGGGCATTTACGTGCCCGCCGCCGATATCTGGATCGACCCCTCGCAGCCCAAGCCCCGCGCCTTCGTCACCCACGGCCATGCCGACCACGCGCGCGGCGGGCATGGCGAGGTGTGGGCGACGCCCGAGACGCTGGCGATCATGGAAACGCGCTACGGCCCGCAGACCGGCCGCCCTGTCGCCTATGGCGAGACGGTGACAATGGACGGAGTCGAGATCGGCTTCGTCCCCGCGGGCCACGTCTTGGGTTCCGCGCAGATCGTGCTCGATCACCGCGACGAGCGCATCGTCGTCTCTGGCGACTATAAGCGCCGCCCCGATCCCACCTGCGCGCCCTTCCGCCCGGTCAAGTGCGACGTGTTCGTCACCGAAGCGACCTTCGCGCTCCCCGTCTTCCGCCACCCCGAGACCAGCGACGAGATCGACAAGCTGCTCGCTGCGCTGCGCGCCGAGCCCGAGCGCTGCGTGCTGGTCGGCGCCTATGCGCTGGGCAAGGCGCAGCGCGTGATCGCCGAGCTGCGCGGACAAGGCTTCGACGATCCGATCTACATCCACGGCGCGCTCCAGCGGCTGTGCGACCTCTATGCCGAGCATGGCGTCGCGCTCGGCGAGCTGCGCCCCGCCACCGGGGTGCCCAAGAAGGAGCTTCAGGGCCGCATCATCCTCTGCCCGCCCGGCGCGCTCAACGATCGCTGGTCGCGCCGCCTGCCCGATCCGGTCACCGCGATGGCCTCGGGCTGGATGCGCGTCCGCCAGCGCGCGCGCCAGCGCAATGTCGAGCTGCCGCTGATCCTCTCCGACCATGCCGACTGGGATGAGCTCACCCGCACGCTGCGCGAGATCGCCCCGCGCGAAGTCTGGGTCACCCACGGCCGCGAGGATGCGCTGGTCCATTGGTGCCGCGAGCACCAGATCAAGGCCCGTGCGCTGGAGCTCGCGGGCTATGAGGACGAGGACGATTAGCGCCTTGTAATGTTGGAACTGATTTGCTTGCCTCCGGGCATGCGCATCCTCTCGCCCAGCTGCTCCTCGACGGCGTCGGACGGAGGCGACAAAGGTGACAGTTTGGCGCGCGTTTCGCGGAACTTTGTCAACTTTCGCAAGGGCGGGCGCGCGGCATGACCCTGTTCGCCTACATCGTCGCTGCCCTTGCCGAGATCGCCGGCTGCTTCGCCTTCTGGGCGTGGCTGCGGCTCGACAAGTCGCCCCTGTGGCTGATCCCCGGCGTCGTCGCGCTGATCCTGTTCGCCTGGGCACTGACCTGGATCGAGACCAGCCATGCCGGCCGTGCCTATGCCGCCTATGGCGGGGTCTACATCACCGCCGCGATCCTGTGGCTCTGGGCGGTCGAGGGCGCGCGGCCCGACCGCTGGGACCTGATCGGCGGCGCGGTCGCGCTCGCCGGCACTGCGATCATCCTGTTCGGGCCGAGGAGCGCCAGTGCCTGACATCCGCAGCATCGTCATCCTCACCGGCGCCGGCGTCTCGGCCGAGAGCGGCGTCGCCACCTTCCGCGGTCCGGGCGGCCTCTGGGAAGGCCATCGCGTCGAGGACGTCTGCACGCCCGAGGCGCTCGCCCGGGACCCCGAGCTGGTCCACCGTTTCTACGACGAACGCCGCGCCAAGCTCGCCACCGTCGAGCCCAATGCCGCGCACCACGCGCTCGCCCGGCTCGATGCCGAATGGCCTGGCGAATTGCTGCTGGTCACCCAGAATGTCGACGACCTGCACGAGCGCGCGGGATCGAAACGCCTGATCCATATGCATGGCGAGCTCAAGTCCGCGCTCTGCGCCGACTGCGACGCGCGCGCAGCCTGGACCGATTCACTCCCGCCACGCGCCCGCTGCACGGGATGCGGCGCACCGTCGCTGCGTCCCGACATCGTGTTCTTCGGCGAGATGCCGTACCGGATGGAGGCGATCGACGCCGCGATCTCCCGCGCTGACCTGTTTGTCTCGATCGGCACCTCGGGCGCGGTCTATCCCGCCGCGGGCTTCGTGCGCACCGCGCGCTATCACGGCGCCGACACGCTCGAGCTCAACCTCGAGCGCTCCGAAGGCAGCGCCTGGTTCGCGCAGAGCCGCCTCGGCCCCGCAGGTACGCTCGTCCCGCAATGGGTGGATTCACTGCTCGACTAGTCGACCCAGTCCAGCCCGATCTCGCGATAGAGGCTGCGATCGTCCTCCCAGCCCGGCCGCACCTTGACGTGGAGGTAGAGGTGCACCTTCACGCCGAGCAGCTTGATCAGCTCGGCGCGTGCATTCGCGCCGATCTGCTTGATCCGCGTCCCGCCCTTGCCGAGCACGATCGCGCGCTGGCTCTCGCGGCCGACCAGGATCTGCTGGTAGATCTCGACCGACCCGTCCTCGCGTTCCTTGTACTGCTCGGTCTCGATCGCGGTGGCATAGGGCAGCTCGGCATGGAGCTGGTGGTAGAGCTGCTCGCGCGTGATCTCCGCCGCCAGCATGCGGTCGGTCGCGTCGGACACCTGGTCCTCGGGGAAATGCCACGGCCCCGGGGGCATCTTGCTCGCCAGCGCCGCTTTGAGCTCCGCCACCCCGTCGCCGGTGGTCGCCGAGACGAAATAGGTGTCGTCGAACTCGACCAGTTCGTTGAGCGTCGCGGCATGCCCGAGCAGCCGCGGCTTGTCCGCGACATCGACCTTGTTGAGCACCAGCAGCTTCTTCTCGCGCCGCGCCTTGAGCCCTTCGGCAACGCTACGCACCTTGGGCCCGATCCCGCCCTTGCCGTCGACCACCAAAGCGATCAGGTCAGCGCCCTCGGAGCCTTCCCACGCCGCCGCGACCATCGCCCGGTCGAGCCGCCGCGCGGGATCGAAGATACCCGGCGTGTCGACCAGCAGCAGCTGCGCATCGTCTTGAATCGCGATCCCCATCAGCCGCGCGCGCGTCGTCTGTGCCTTGGGGCTGACGATCGCCACCTTCTGCCCGACCAGTGCGTTCACCAGCGTCGACTTGCCCGCATTGGGGGCGCCGACCACGGCGACCAGGCCGCAGCGTTGTTGTTCAATGTTCATCGCCAGCTCCTACCGGCGCGCAACCTTGGCCGCAACTTTCGGAAGGCACGGCGCCCGGCACCCCGCTAGGACCGGTCCCGAAAGGGAGGCTCATGGACAACGCAGCCATCGTCGCCGCGGCATGGGAGGCGTTCGCCTCGCGCGATGCGGACCGGATCGCCGCCTGCTTCGCCCCGGAGGCCGAATGGATCGCCCCGCCGGGCAACGCCACTGCCGTCGCGCTGGACTATCCGTACCACATGCGCGGTGCGGAGGAGATCGCCCGGTTCATCGCCACCGAGTTCGGCAGGCTGTTCGTCGCCGATGTCGTGATCGACTTTCGCACCATGGCCGCGGCCGGCGATCTCGTCACGGTGGAGGAGCGGATGCGCGCCACATTGGTCAACGGCCGCAGCTACGACCTGCCCTATTGCTTCGTCTTCGTGGTTGCCGGAGGACGCATCACCCAGGTGCGCGAATATATGGATACGCGCAGCGGCTGGCGACAGATGTTTGGCGACGAACCCGGCCGCAAGTTGGTCGATTAGCCCAGCTTCTCCAGCAGCGCCGCCGCGGCCGCGGTCTCTGCTTCCTGCTTCGAGCTGCCCTCGCCCTCGGCTTCGGCAAGCTTGCCGATCACCGCGCGCACCCTGAAGCGCGGCGCGTGCCCCGGCCCCGAACGGTCGAGCAGCTCATACTCAGGCGCGCGCCGGTTGTTCGCCGCGGCCCATTCCTGCAGCGCCGACTTGGGATGCTTGGGCGCCGCCGCCTGCGCGTCGATCCGGCTGTCCCACAGCCGCCGCACCAGCGCCTTCGCGGCATCGAACCCGCGCTCGACGAAGTACGCGCCGATCAGCGCCTCCATCACGTCGCCCAGCACATTGTCGCTCGACGCCGCGCCGTCGTCGCGCGCCTGCTTGCCGAGCCGCAGATGCGCCGGCACACCGATCTCGCGCGCCACCTCGGCGCAGACCTGCCCGGTCACCAGCGAGTTGAAGCGGCGCGACAGCTTGCCCTCGGGCTCTTCGGGGAAGCGCTGGTAGAGCCATTCGGCGACGGTCAGCCCGAGCACCCGGTCGCCCAGGAATTCGAGCCGCTCGTAATTGGCCGCGCCCTGGCTGCCATGGGTCAGCGCGCGCTCATAGCCGGCCAGCGCCGCCGGGGTCTCGCCGAGCACCCGCGCCAGCCAGTCGGCCAGCGCCTCGCTCAAAAACCGTCCCCGATGCGGCTCCAGCGCGCCGCGGTGAACCAGGTCCAGGGCAGCACCCAGCTCGCGCTGCCGTCGGTCGACCAGAAGCTCACCACTGCCTTGCCCTGGAGGTTCTCCATCGGCACGAAACGGATGCCGTTGCCCTCGGGCGGCTGCGGGAAGCGGCTGTCGGCCGAATCGTCGCGGTTGTCGCCCATCAGGAACACATGGCCCGCCGGCACGGTGAAGACCTCGGTGTCGTCGGCGATGGTCGTGCCTTCGTCGAGCACCTCATAGGTCTTGCCGCCCGGCAGCGTCTCGCGATAGCGCGGGATGCGGCAGACCTGCGTGCCGTTCGGCCCCTGCTCGACGAAATCGACGTCGCAGCCGCCGCCGGTGCCCAGCCCCTCGACCGGGAAATTGGGGGTGATCGGCAGCACGAAGTCGGCGATGCGCTGCTTGGCGATCGGCTGGCCGTTGAGGATCAGCTGCCCGCCGCGCATCTGCACCGTGTCGCCGGGCAGGCCGATCACGCGCTTGATCCAGTCGGTGTCGTTGCTCGGCGGCGCCTTGAACACCACCACGTCGCCGCGCGTCGGGTCCTCGGCGAAGATACGGCCGGGGATCAGCGGCAGGCTCCACGGCAGCGAGTGTTTGGAATAGCCGTAATTCCACTTGGTGATGAACAGATAGTCCCCGACCAGCAGCCGCGGCAGCATCGACCCCGAGGGGATGCTGAACGGCGCGAACACGAAGCTGCGCACCACGAACACCAGGATCGCGAGCTTGACCAGGAAGCTCAGCGTATCGCGCCATTCGGAGCGGGGCTTGGGGCGGGCGGGGCTGGTGCCGGACTCGGCGGTGGCGGTATCGTCCATGGACGCCTGCTCTGCGCGGGCCGTGTCGCAGCGTCAAGGCGATCGGCGCCGGAGTAGGTCGCCATTTGTGCCAGACGGAGCCGAAAAGCGTGATTATCGAGCACCGGAGCGCAGCGTACTAAAGGTACGTGAGCACCGGAGCGCAGAGAATCGCGCTTTGCAGGCCCGTATGGCGCAAATGGCGACCTACTCCGCTGGCGATGCCCGAAACGGCACGCTACATGGCCCGCGACATTACAGGAGACAGGCGATGACCACCCCCGACTGGACCGCGATCGAAAGCCTGCCCCGCACCCCGCTCAAGCAGCTGTTCGCCGCCGACTCGAGCCGCCTGGCGCTGCTCACCGCCGATGTCGCCGGCATCCATTTCGACTTCTCCAAGACGCATCTCGACGCCGGCGCGCTCGACGCCTTCGCCGCGCTCGCCAAGTCGGCGGGGCTCGCCGCCAAGCGCGACGCGCTGTTCGCGGGCGAGGCGGTCAACGTCACCGAAGGCCGCGCCGCCGAGCACACCGCCGAGCGCGGCGAGGGCGCCGGGGACAGCGTCGCCCGCGCCGCCGCCTTCCACGCCCGCATGCGCGGCCTGATCGACGCGATCGAGGCCGAGGCGCTGGGGCCCGTCGCCCATATCCTGCACATCGGCATCGGCGGTTCGGCCCTCGGCCCCGAGTTGCTGATCGACGCGCTCGGCCGTGACGGCGCGCGCTACGACGTCGCCATCGTCTCCAATGTCGACGGCAGCGCGCTCGAGGAAGCGATCGCGAGCTTCGACCCGCACGCCAC
The DNA here is from genome assembly GCF_026107375.2 of Sphingomonas sp. BT-65. Classification (NCBI taxonomy): domain Bacteria; kingdom Pseudomonadati; phylum Pseudomonadota; class Alphaproteobacteria; order Sphingomonadales; family Sphingomonadaceae; genus Sphingomonas; species Sphingomonas sp. BT-65. The sequence continues at coordinate 2,690,036 of NZ_JAPCIA010000001.1, read as the reverse complement.
GCTGATCGCGGTCGCGTCCAAGACCTTCACCACCACCGAAACGTTGCTCAATGCGACAAGCGCGCTCGACTGGATGCGCGAGCATGGCGTCGAAGATCCCTATGGCCGGGTGATCGCGCTCACCGCCGCGCCCGACAAGGCGATCGAGTGGGGCGTCGACGAGACGCGCGTGCTGCCCTTCGCCGAGAGCGTCGGCGGCCGCTATTCCTTGTGGTCCTCGATCGGCTTCCCCGCCGCGCTGGCGCTCGGCTGGGACGCATTCGAAGCGCTGCTCGACGGCGCGGCCGAGATGGACCGCCATTTCCGCCTGACCGATCTCAGGAGCAACGCCCCGGTCCTCGCCGCCTTCGCCGACCTCTACTACACGCAGGTGCGCGGCTGCGAGACGCGCGGGGTGTTCGCCTATGACGAGCGGCTGCGGCTGCTCCCGCCCTATCTCCAGCAGCTCGAGATGGAATCGAACGGCAAGGGCGTCACCGCCGCGGGCGAGCCGGTCGGCCGCGCCACCGCGCCGATCACCTGGGGCGGGATCGGCACCGATGCGCAGCATGCGGTGTTCCAGCTGCTCCATCAGGGCACGCATCTCGTCCCGCTCGAATTTGTCGCGGTGATCGAGCCCGGCGACAGCCAGGCGGAGGACCATCACCGTCAGCTCCTCATCAATGCCTTCGCCCAGGGCGCCGCGCTGATGGCCGGCCGCGCCAATGACGACGCCGCGCGCGCCTATCCCGGCGACCGCCCCTCGACCACGATCCTGCTCGACGAACTCGACCCGCGCACGCTCGGCGCGCTGATCGCCTTCTACGAGCAGCGCACCTTCGTGAACGCCGCCCTGCTCGGCATCAACCCGTTCGACCAGTTCGGCGTCGAGCTGGGCAAGGAGATGGCCAAGGCGGCGGACAAGGGCGGGCAGGATTTCGATCCTTCGACCGACGACCTCATCCGCCGAGCGTTCGGCTGATGCCCGGCGAGGACTATGTCTATGACGAAGCGAGCGGCGAGTGGGTTCCCGCCTCGCAGCTCGCCATCGCCCCGGCCGACGACGTGGTCGAGGTTCGCGATTCGGTCGGCAACCTCCTCGCGGACGGGGATCAGGTTACGCTGATCAAGGACCTCACCGTCAAGGGCGCGGGCCAGACGCTGAAGCGCGGCACCCTCATCAAGTCGATCCGACTTACCGGCGACCCGCAGGAAATCGACTGCAAGTATGAAGGCATCAAGGGCCTGGTGCTGCGCGCGGAGTTCGTCCGGAAGCGTTGAGACGGAGGACGCTCCCGACTATCATTTGAATATGGACACTACGGAACTGCCCTCAACGGTGAAGCGATCCAGCACTTCTGCGCTGATGGTGATGCGCTAGCAGCGGCCGGGCAGCACGAGGAGGCCGGGGTGACGGGGAGTGCGCGTGGATACCGGTGTCCTAGGCCGGCTCCGGCTCCCGCATCACCAGCGCCGAGATATAATCCTCCAGACGCACCACGCCGCGCACCGGATCGCTCGGAAAAGCCGGGCCGTCCACGGTCGCCCCAGTCATCCGCGCATAGCTCTCCGCCGCGGGGCTCGAGAAGCCGATCGCATTGAACGCGGGCACCCATTGCTCGCGCGGCGTGGTCTCGACTCGCACGCTGCGGCCGAGCGCCGCGGCGAAGGCATTGGCGACGTCCTGCGGCGTGTAGCGGCCAGGCCCTTCGACAAAGAAAATGCCGGTACGGTCGTCGGTCATCAGCGCCGCCGCATGCTTCCCCAGATCCGCCGGCGCGACCATCGGCAACTCGAAATCGGGGTCGAACATCGTGCGCAGCACGCCGGTCTCGCGCACCTCCTCCAGGTTCATCGCCCAGTTGCTGAAATAATAGGCGCCGCGATTGACCGCATAGGGGATCGGCTGCTCGGCCAGCCCGCGCTCCAGCTCCCACAGCGTGTTGAGATCGCCGCAGCGGTCGCCCGGCTGCGCGCCATAGGTCGACTCGGCGACCAGTTTCTCAAGCCCCGAGCCCTCGGCCGCGGTCAGGATCGCCTCGACCGTGCGGCGCTCCTGCGCGTCGGTGTCGGTGTGCGGCACCGCGGGCGGATTGAGCAGGAAGGCGCGCGTGCCGGTGCAGAACACATCGGTCAGCGCGCGCACGTCGAGGATGTCGGCGATCGCCACCGTCGCGCCCTTCGCCTTCCACTCGCCCGCCCTGGCCGGATCGTGGCTCACGATCGTCACCGGCTCCCCCGCGGCGAGCAGCGTGTCCGCCACCGCCGACCCGACATTGCCCGTGCCCCCAAGGATGATGTGCATGGCGTCTCTCCTTGTTCGCACGACAACGCCCGGGGCGCGGCAACGGCTCCGTTGGCATCTTGCCGGCGCACGCCTATCTGCGGCTCCGGCGCGATGAGCGGGAGCAAGTGAATGGCTGAGTACGACTACGACCTCTTCGTCATCGGCGCGGGCTCGGGCGGAGTGCGTGCCTCGCGCGTGGCGGCGGCGCATGGGGCGAAGGTCGCGATCGCCGAGGAGTATCGCGTCGGAGGCACCTGCGTGATCCGCGGCTGCGTGCCCAAGAAGCTGCTCGTCTATGGCGCGCATTTCGCCGAGGATTTGAAGGACGCGCGCCGCTTCGGCTGGAACGTCCCCGATTGCGGCTTCGACTGGGCCGTGCTGCGCGACAATGTCCTCGCCGAGGTCGACCGGCTCAACAAGGCCTATATCAGCACGCTCGACAGCCATGGCGTCGAGATCATCCACGAGCGCGCCACCGTCTCCGGCCCGAACGAGATAACACTGGCGAGCGGCCGCACGATCAGCGCGGGCAAAATCCTGATCGCGACCGGCGCGCACCCCGCGGTGCCGCATTGCCCGGGCAGCGAGCATGGCATCACCTCGAACGAGGTGTTCCATCTCGAATCGCTGCCCAGGCGCGTGCTGATCGCGGGCGCCGGCTATATCGCCAACGAGTTCGCCGGCATCTTCAACGAGTTCGGCTCGAAGGTCACCCTGATCAACCGCACCGACGTGATCCTGCGCGGCTATGACGAGCAGATCCGCGACCGGCTGCTCCAGATCAGCATGACCAAGGGCATCGACTTCCGCTTCCACGCCGAGTTCAAGGGCATCGAGAAGCAGCCCGATGGCAGCCTCAAGGTGTCGACGACCAACCATGAGGACCTCGAGGTCGACTGCGTCCTGTTCGCCACCGGCCGTGTCCCCAACACCGGGGATCTCGGCCTCGCCGAGGCGGGTGTCGAGCTCGACGCCAAGGGCGCGGTGGTGGTCGGCGCCGACAACAAGTCCTCGGTCGACACGATCTACGCCGTGGGCGACGTCACCAACCGTGTCCAGCTCACCCCCGTCGCGATCCGCGAGGGGCAGGCGTTCGCGGACTCGGTGTTCGGCGGCAAGCCCACGACGGTGGACTATGACTGCATCCCCTCGGCCGTGTTCAGCCACCCGCCGATCGCTGGAGTCGGGCTGACCGAGAGCCAAGCCAAGCAGAAATACGGATCGGTGCGCGTCTACACCTCGGATTTCCGGGCGATGAAGAACGTGCTGGCGAACCGCAACGAGCGCGCGCTCTACAAGATGGTGTGCACGCCGGACACGGGGAAGGTGCTCGGCCTCCACATGATCGGCCCCGACGCGCCGGAGATCCTCCAGGCCGCCGCGGTCGCGGTGAAGGCGGGGCTGACCAAGGCGGATTTCGACCAGACGGTGGCGCTTCACCCCTCGATGGCCGAGGAACTCGTCCTGATGAAATAGGAGCCGTCCGATGCCTGTCCGCGAACCGATCGATCTTGCTGCCGAAGCCCGTAGCGACACGTACAACAATCACCCGGTTGCGGACGTCAACGACCATGTCGTCCGGATCTCGACGATGTTCGAGCCCTTCTACTGGCATGTGCATCCCGATTCCGACGAAAGCTTCCTCTCGCTCGAAGGCGGGCTGCGGATCGAGTTCGCCGATCATGTCGTCGAACTCGCCCCGGGTCAGCTCTATACCGTCCCGCGTGGCGTGCCGCATCGCACCGCGCCGGTCGGCGACCGCAGCGTCAATCTGACCTTCGAGCATCGCGACGCGGGCATGGTGCGGGTCGACGCGCCCGGGACCTAGCCCTCGTCCCGGAGCAGCCGGTCCGACTCGTCGTCCAGCCCCTCCTCGCCGCCGGTGCGCAGGCTCACTACGCGCGTCGCACTCACGTCCATCGCGACGTTGCCGAGCGTGCGGAACAGGTCGGGGATCGTCTCGACCGCGACGAGCAGCCCGAGCATCGGGATCGGCACGCCCATCGCCGTCGCGATCGGCGCGATCGAGCTCACGAAGCTGATCGTGCCGGGCAGGCCGACCGCGCCCATCGTGGTGATCGCCGCCACCACCCAGCCCGCGGCGAGCTGGCTCGGCCCGAGCTCGATGCCGAGCAGGTGCGCGACATAGATCGCCACCGCGAAGTTCATCGCCGGCCCGGTCCAGCGGAAGATCGCCACCGCGATCGGCAGCGCCACGCCCGAATGTGCCGCGGGCACGCCGAGCTTCTCGGTCGCCTTGAGCATCGCCGGCAGGCTGGCGAGCGATGACTGGGTCGAGAAGGCCACCGCCTGCGACGGCGCCACCGCGCGGATATAGTGCAGCGGCGAGACGCGGCCCGCGACCACCGCGAACGGCGCGGCGAGCAGCCACATCACCAGCCCCACACCGCACAGGATCGCGACATAGTGGAGCAGCGCGCCGAACGCCGCCGTCCCGGCGCGTGCGCCGACGACATAGGCGAGCGCGGCGACGCCGATCGGCCCCAGCCACAGCACCCAGTTGATCACCACCAGCATCGTATTGCCCAGCGCCTCGAAGAAGCGCGTCAGCGTCTCGCGCTGCTCCGGGGGGAGCCGGGTGAGCGCGAAGGCGAAGACCGTGGTGAACAGGATCAGCGGCAGGAACGCATCGTTCGCCGCCGAGGTCACCGGGTTCGAGGGGACCATCGCGACGAGGAAGTCGATGAACGGCGGCACCGTGCCGATCTCGGGCGTCTTCTCGGCCAACGCCCCCTGCAGCGCCTGCGCCGAACTCGAAGCCAGCGGAAACAGGTCGAGATAGAAGACCGTCAGCGCCCCGCCGAGCGCCGAGGAGACCCACAGCAGCACGATGAAGGTGACGAACGCCCGCCCTGCCAGCCGCCCCGCGCGCGCCTTCTCCGCGGTGGCCGAGATGCCGGTGATGAGCAGCGACACGACCAGCGGGATGATCGTCATCTGCAGCGCGTGCAGCCAGATCGTCCCGACCGGCGCGATCCAGTCGGCCGCCGCGAGAGCGCGTTCGGGCGCCGAGGCCGCCGCGGCGACGCCGATCGCCAGCGCCGCGACCAACGCGACGAGGATCCGCATCGGCTGGGCACGGTTCGCCGGCCCGAGCAGGAAGGTGGCGATCCGTGCCGGAAGATTGATTGCGGGTTGCGACATACTCGCCCTTATTCGAAAGCGGCGCTATCACGCCCCGCAGGATTCAGCGACAAGGCCGCAAAGCGCACGGATATGGCAAGAAAATATTTCGGCACCGACGGAATTCGCGGCAAGACCAACATCGCGCCGATGACCGCGGCGATGGCGATGCAGGTCGGCATGGCGGCGGGCGCGCATTTCCGCCGCGGCGACCACAGGCACCGCGTGGTGATCGGCAAGGACACGCGCCTGTCGGGCTATATGATCGAGAATGCGCTGGTCGCCGGCTTCACCAGCGTCGGCATGGACGTGGTGCTGTTCGGCCCGATGCCCACCCCGGCGGTCGCGATGCTCACCCATTCGATGCGCGCCGACATGGGCGTGATGATCTCGGCCAGCCACAATCCCTATGCCGACAATGGCATCAAGCTGTTCGGCCCCGACGGCTACAAGCTGTCCGACGCCGACGAGCTGGCGATCGAGGCGCTGATCGACAGCGAGATCCCGCTCGCCCCCGCCGCCGATATCGGACGCGCCAAGCGCATCGAGGATGCGCGCGGCCGCTACATCCACTTCGCCAAATCGACCTTTCCCGAGGATCTGCGGCTCGACGGGCTCAAGGTCGTGGTCGATTGCGCCAATGGCGCCGCCTATCAGGTCGCGCCCTCGGCCTTGTGGGAGCTCGGCGCCGAAGTTGTCGCGATCGGCGTCAATCCCAACGGCAAGAACATCAACGACCAGGTCGGCTCGACCGCGCCGCTGACGCTCTGCGAGACGGTGGTCGCCTCGGGCGCCCATATCGGCATCGCGCTCGACGGCGACGCCGACCGGCTGATCGTGGTCGACGAGCATGGCGAGGTGGTCGACGGCGACCAGCTGATGGCGACGATCGCGGGCGGCTGGGCGCGCCAGGGGCGGCTGCAGGGCAACGGCCTCGTCGCCACGGTGATGTCCAATCTCGGCCTCGAGCGCCACCTCGCGAGCCAGGGCCTCGGCCTCGTCCGCACCGCCGTCGGCGACCGCTATGTGCTCGAGAAGATGCGCACTTCGGGCTACAATGTCGGCGGCGAGCAGTCGGGTCACATCATCCTCTCGGACTATGCCACCACCGGCGACGGCCTGGTCGCGGCGCTTCAGGTGCTTGCCGAGCTGGTCCGCGCCGGCGCGCCCGCAAGCGAGGTGCTCCACCATTTCGACCCGCTGCCGCAGCTGCTCAAGAATGTCCGCTTCGCCGGCGGCAAGCCGCTCGAGAACGGCGCGGTCAAGGACGTCATCGCCGCCGCCGAGGCCGAGCTCAATGGCACCGGCCGCGTCCTCATCCGCGCCTCGGGCACCGAGCCGGTGATCCGCGTGATGGCCGAGGGCGAGGACAAGGCACAGGTCGAGGCGGTCGTGGATCGCATCTGTGACGCGGTGCGCAAGGCGGCGGCGTGATGCTCGAAATGCGCCCTGACTGCGAACGCTGCGGCGTGGACCTGCCCGCTGATCAGGGCGGCGCGTTCATCTGCTCGTTCGAATGCACCTTCTGCGCCGACTGCGCTGACGCCATGGACGAGGTCTGCCCCAATTGCGGCGGCGAGCTGCTCGATCGCCCGGCGCGGGTAGGCGCGGCGCTGAAGAAACATCCCGCGAGCACGGAGCGGCGATTCAAGGAATGAGCATCCCCCGCATCCTCATCATCGCCGGGTCCGACTCGGGCGGCGGCGCGGGCATCCAGGCGGACATCAAGACGGTCACCATGCTCGGCGGCCACGCCATGACCGCGATCACCGCGATCACCGCGCAGAACACGCTCGGCGTGACCGGCGTCCACGCGGTGCCGGTCGAGATGGTGCTGGCGCAGATCGACGCGGTGGTCTCCGACATCGGCGTCGATGCGGTGAAGATCGGCATGATCGGCTCGGCCGATACCGCGCACGCGGTCGCCGGGCGGCTCGAAGCGCTCGACGTGCCGATCGTGTTCGATCCGGTGATGGTCGCGACCAGCGGCTCCGTGCTCGCGGATGCGGAGACGATCGCGGCGTTCGAGCGGCTGATGGACCTCGCCTCGGTGGTCACACCCAATCTCGACGAGCTCGCCGTGCTGGGCGGCCGCGAGGCGGTGCTCGCCCATGGCTGCCACCTCGCCGAGAAGGGCGGCCATGCCGAGGGCCCGCAGATCCACGACCAGCTCTTCGCCCCCAATGGCGAGCGCGTCACCCAATTGATCGCCAAGCGCTTCGATACCGACGATACCCATGGCACCGGCTGCACCTTCGCGAGCGCGCTCGCCTGCGGACTCGGCGCGGGCTTGTCCGTCGCCGAAGCGTTCGAACAGGCGGTCCGGTTCGTCCGCATCGCCTTGCTCAGCGCCCCCGGTCTGGGCCAAGGTCATGGCCCGATCGGACACGCGCTGGGCGTCGTGCCGTTCGACGAGATCGAGGGATAAGGGGATGCCCGACCTCAAATATGAACGCCGCTACACCCGCCTCCACAAGGGGCCGGTGGCGGGCGTCGACGAGGCGGGCCGCGGGCCGCTCGCCGGGCCGGTGGTCGCCGCCGCGGTGGTGCTCGACCCGCGCTGCATCCCCGACGGCATCGACGATTCGAAGGTGCTCACCGCCGCCAAGCGCGCCGACCTTCACGCCAGGATTCTCGCATGTGCGCGCGTCGGTGTCGGGATGGCGAGCGTCGAGGAGATCGATCAGCTAAACATCTTCTGGGCGACGATGCTGGCGATGACCCGCGCGGTCGCGGCGCTCGACGTGCCACCCGCCTTCGTGCTGGTCGACGGCAATCGCTGCCCCGACTGGGCGCATGCGAGCCAGGCGGTGGTCGGCGGCGACGCGCTGTGTCTGTCGATCGCCGCCGCCTCGATCGTCGCCAAGCACCGCCGCGACTGCATGATGGACGAGCTCGACGCGCTCCATCCCCAATATGGCTGGCGCTCGAACAAGGGCTATTCGGCCAAGGTCCACCAGGAGGCGCTGCGCATCCATGGCCCCACCCCGCACCATCGCCGCAGCTTCTGGCGCGTGGCGCAGGCGGAACTCGATTTCGGCCCGGGGGTTGCCGCTGCGGAATAGGAGGATGCCCCCATGGAAACCCAGCAGCTTCACCGCGGCCGTCTGATCGATCACATCCAGCTCGTCGTCCGCGACCTCGACGCCAGCCGCCGCTTCTACGACGCCGTGTTCGAGGTGCTCGGCATCCCGCTCGGCGGCGAGATGGACAAGGCCTTCTGGTATGACGAGCTGTTCGTCTCGACCCCCGACAGCGAGGCGGCGCTGGGCGAGCTCACCGGCCGTCACCACTTGGCCTTCCAGGCGGCCGGCCGCGCGCAGGTCGAAGCGTTCCACCAGGCCGGTCTCGACGCTGGCGGCGGCGACAATGGCGCGCCGGGCAAGCGGCCCTATCATCCGGGCTATTACGCCGCCTTCCTGCTCGATCCCGACGGCAACAATATCGAGGCGGTCTATCACGGCGAGGCGAAGCGCAGCGCGCCGTCCGTGAGCATCGAGTTCGAGGGATAAGAAGCGTTTATCCTCCCCCGCCGGGGGGAGGATCGAACGGAAAAGGCCCGCCGCCACGCTGGAACGTGACGACGGGCCTCCTTTCCTCCCCAGGAAACTTGCCGCGCGGCCTAGGCCGCGAACTGGTTCATCGTGTTGTGGACCCCGCCCGCCTTGAGCGCGGCCTCGCCCGCGAAATATTCCTTGTGGTCATCGCCGATGTCGCTGCCCGACATGTTCTGGTGTTTGACGCACGCGATGCCCTGCCGGATTTCCTGCCGCTGCACGTTCCTGACGTAGCCCAGCATCCCGGCCTCGCCGAAATACTCGCGGGCGAGATTGTCGGTCGAGAGCGCCGCGGTGTGATAGGTCGGCAGCGTGATCAGGTGATGGAAGATGCCGGCGCGCGCCGCCGCGTCCTTCTGGAAGGTGCGGATCTTCTCGTCCGCCTCCGCCGCGAGCTCGGTGCCGTCATAGTCCACGCTCATCAGCTTGGCCCGGTCATAGGCCGAAACGTCCTTGCCCGCCGCTTCCCAGGCATCGAACACCTGCTGGCGGAAGTTGAGCGTCCAGTTGAAGCTCGGCGAGTTGTTGTAGACCAGCTTGGCGTTGGGGATCACCGCGCGGATGCGGTCGACCATCGCCGCGATCTGCTCGATATGCGGCTTCTCGGTCTCGATCCACAGCAGGTCGGCGCCGTGCTGGAGCGAGGTGATGCAGTCGAGCACGCAGCGGTCCGCCCCGGTGCCCTCGCGGAACTGGAACAGGTTCGAGGGCAGCCGCTTAGGCCGCACCAGCTTGCCGTCGCGCTCGATCAGCACGCCGCCGCGCAGGCTGGCGAGATCGGTCACCTCCTCGCAATCGAGGAAGGCGTTGTACTGGTCGCCGAGATCGCCCGGTTCCTTCGAATAGGCGATCTGCTTGGTCAGCCCCGCGCCCAGCGAATCGGTCCGCGTGACGATGATCCCGTCGTCGATACCGAGCTCGAGAAAGGCGTAGCGGCACGCCCGCACCTTCGCCAGGAAGTCCTCGTGCGGCACGGTGACCTTGCCGTCCTGGTGCCCGCACTGTTTCTCATCTGAGACCTGGTTCTCGATCTGCAGCGCGCAGGCGCCCGCCTCGATCATCTTCTTCGCCAGCAGATAGGTCGCCTCGGCATTGCCGAAGCCCGCATCGATATCGGCGATGATCGGCACGACATGCGTCTCGTAATTGTCGATCGCATTCTGGATGCGCGCCGCCTCGACCGCGTTGCCGGCATCGCGCGCGGCGTCGAGCTCGCGGAACATCATGCCGAGCTCGCGGGCGTCGGCTTGCTTGAGGAAGGTGTAGAGTTCCTCGATCAGCGCGGGGACGCTGGTCTTCTCGTGCATCGACTGATCGGGCAGCGGCCCGAAGTCGCTGCGCAGCGCCGCGATCATCCAGCCCGAGAGGTAGAGGTACTTCCCCTTGGTGGTGCCGAAATGTTTCTTGATCGCGATCAGCTTCTGCTGGCCGATGAAACCATGCCAGCAGCCCAGCGACTGGGTGTAGGCCGCGGGATCGGCGTCGTACGCCGCCATATCGCGGCGCATGATCCCGGCGGTGTAGCGTGCGATATCGAGCCCGGTGCGGAAGCGGTTCTGCAGCCGCATCCGCACCACGGATTCGGCATCGATCCCGTCCCAGCGGCCATTCTCGGCGGCGATGGGCGCATTGGCCCGGGCGATCTCGTCCTGGTAAGTCATTGGCACCTCGCTTCGATAAGGCGCATCTATTCACGTTTACACGCGTCCGGCGCTTAAATCTGGGAAGCCCTGAGGTTGATGGGTTAGCAGTAGGCACTCCGATGCTGTGATCATGTAAATTTATGACAACCTGCCGCACATCGGTTCTTGCAAAATGAGTCCTCCGCGCCACACCCCATCCCTTGGGCCTGTGGATAACCCGCAGACTCAACATCTGGGCCGGTCGCGAAATGTTCCGCCAAGTTAACGGAATCCCAAGGCTTTCCGTTAACTATTGTTCGCTTGACGGAGTCCGCCCTTTCATGGCGTTTCGCCCGCTCAACGGGTTCGGGAGTAGTTAATGGGGGTCATCGAGAAGGTCGCGCCAAAGATTGCGCGCCAGCGCGAGGGGACGGAGGTTCGCACCCGCAGCTGGGTCGACGTGCTGCCGCTCGATTCGATCATCCAGCAGGATTGCATCGAGGCGATGCGCGCCCTGCCGGCCGCCTCGATCGACATGATCTTCGCCGATCCGCCCTACAACCTCCAGCTCGGCGGCGACCTCAATCGCCCCGACGGCAGCTTCGTCGATGCGGTGACCGACGACTGGGACAAGTTCGATTCGCTCAATGCCTATGACGCCTTCACCCGCGCCTGGCTCGCCGAGGCGCACCGCATCCTCAAGCCCAACGGCACGATCTGGGTGATCGGCAGCTACCACAATATCTTCAAGGTGGGCTCGGCGATCCAGGACCTCGGCTTCTGGATCCTCAACGACATCATCTGGCGCAAGGCCAACCCGATGCCCAATTTCAAGGGCACGCGCTTCACCAACGCGCACGAGACGCTGATCTGGGCGTCGATGGGCGAGAAGGCGAAATACACCTTCAACTATCGCTCGATGAAGACGCTCAACGACGAGCTGCAAATGCGCAGCGACTGGGAATTCCCGATCTGCGGCGGGCAGGAGCGCTTGAAGAAGAACGGCACCAAGGTCCACCCGACCCAGAAGCCCGAGGCGTTGCTCTATCGCGTGATGCTCGCCTGCACCAAACCCGGCGACGTCATCCTCGACCCCTTCTTCGGCACCGGTACCACCGGCGCGGTGGCCAAGCGCCTGCGCCGCCACTGGATCGGCATCGAGCGCGAGGGCAATTATGTCGAGGCGGCGCAGGAGCGCATCGCCGCGGCGCTGCCGCTCGACGAGAGCGCCGTCACCACGATGATGGCCCCGCGCCAGGCGCCGCGCGTCGCCTTCGGCACCCTGATCGAGACCGGTTATCTGACGCCCGGCGCGGTGCTTTCGGACACCAAGCGCCGCTGGCGCGCGGTAGTGAAGGCCGACGGCTCGCTGCTCAGCGACTGCGGCACTGCCGGCTCGATCCACAAGGTCGGCGCGACGCTGCAGGGCGCGCCCTCGTGCAACGGCTGGACCTTCTGGCATTACGAGGCGGAGGACGGCCTCAAGCCGATCGACGCGCTGCGCCAGACCTATATTCTCGCGACCCAGCCGTAACCACCTGCCGTCACCCCGGCCTTGTGCCGGGGTCCACCGGGAGGCGAGCGCTGGACATAAGGCTCGCGTCCGTTGCGCGGGGAGCCGTGCCCCGGCACAAGGCCGGGGTGACGAAAAGGGGGCGAGAGCGATCAAATCCAAGTCGAGGACATGTTCGCCACCCCCGCCCGCCAAGCGGAATTGCGCCGAGCGCAATCGCGAACATCGGACGCGACATGTTCCGTTGCGCCATCCCTTCGGCTCGCCCCGATACGGCGCGCCGGCGCCCGGAGCCGTGCCACCCCGTCGCTCGAAACCCGCGCAAATCCGCCAAAAACCCGCACAGCTTTCCTACGCGAACCAATTAGGTTAAACTAGCTCCCGCTTTCCCACCCGAATCACGAAGGTGGAATCGAGCGCGCATACGAAACCAGAGCAGGAAATTTTCGTGCAGCTTCCCACCAACGCCCGGCTCTATCTCCGCCCGGTCCAGTTCGCCGATTCGCCGATCGAGCGCGACGGCGAGGTGGCGCGGCTGGCGGGCGGGCTGCTGTGGTTCTCGGCCTATGAGTTGATCGCGGTCGAGAACGGCAAGCGCGTGCTCCAGCGCACCATCCCCGTCGGCGATCTGCCGGACGACGCACGGCTGCAGGCGCTCGCCGCGCGCATCACCGCGCCCCGCCCGCCGCTCCAGCTCGGCGAGCGCGTGCTGCGCTTCGACCAGCCGCAGGTGATGGGCATCCTCAACATGACGCCCGACAGTTTCTCCGACGGCGGCAAGCATCTCGACGATGCCGAGGCGGCGGCAGCCGCGGCGGTCGATATGGCGGCAGCGGGCGCGGCGCTGATCGACGTCGGCGGCGAATCCACCCGGCCGGGCGCGCAGGAAGTGTGGGAAGGCGACGAGATCAAGCGCGTCGTCCCCGTCATCGAGCGGCTGGCGCGCAGCGGCACTTTGGTCTCGGCCGACACGCGCAAGGCCAGCGTGATGGAGGCAGCGCTCGCCGCTGGCGCGCATCTCGTCAACGACGTCTCGGCGCTGCTATGGGACGACCGCGCGCTCGATATCGTGGTCCGCGCGCAATGCCCGGTGGTGCTGATGCATGCCGGCGATCCCAAGCAGGGCGCCGATGGCGGGCGCGGCTATAGCGATCCGCTGGTCGAGATCTATGACTGGCTGGAGGCGCGGATCGAAACGGTGGTCGCGGCCGGCGTCGACCGCACCCGCATCCTCGCTGATCCCGGCATCGGCTTCGGCAAGTCGCTCGCCGACAATCTCGCGCTGCTCAACGGCCTGGCGCTGTTCCATGGCCTGGGCGTACCGCTGCTGCTCGGCGCAAGCCGCAAGCGCATCGTCGGCGCGCTGTCGAACGAAGCGCCCGCGGAGCAGCGGCTCGGCGGTTCGCTCGCGCTCGCGCTCAAGGGGGCCGAGCTCGGCGTGCAGCTGCTGCGCGTGCACGACGTACCGGAAACAGTGCAGGCGTTGAGGGTATGGCGCGGGATGCGCGACGCGGCGCTTACGTCGCGCTGAACCCCGGCAATCCGACGAGCGCGATCGCGTAGCAGAGCAATCCGGCGACGCCCAATGCGGTTCGTCCGCCGTGCAGATGGCCCCAGCGCCGAAGCATCGCCACGGTCTCGTCCGAGGCCTGATCGAGCGGCGTCGCCTTGATGCGTCCATTGAGCGTCCACATCAGCGCGAAGGTCCAGACGATCGCCCCCAGCATGAATCCGCCGCCCGCGAGCCAGAGCCAGCTCGAAGCAAGGCTAGCTGGTCCCTGCGCGAGTCCGGCGACAATGCCGAGGACGGCCGCCAGAAGCGCGAGCGACGCCTGCATGACCGCGCCCCGCGCGTACGAAGGCTTCCACTGGGCAAGCTGGTCGCGCGGCGCGAGCACGCCTCGCGCCGGGTGTTCCGCAACCAGAACATAGATTGCCGCCCCGCTGAACATCGCCGCAGCGATCAGGGCGAGGACCGGGATCATCAGCCCAGCGGATCGGGCCGGGTGCGCTGCTCGACATAGGTGCGCTGCACCGCGAACGGGCTGACCCGCGCCTCGCGGAAGCGGTCGCGGCGGCGCTCGGCCTCGGCGCCGATCTTCTCGAGGCTCTCGACCAGGTCCTCGAGGTTGCGACGGCGCTCGGCTGCGGTCGCGTCGCGGCTTTCCGCCAGGCAGGCCGTGACCAGATCGGGCACGCGGCGGCGCACGACATTGGCCCAGTCGATCACGTCGGCGGCGAGCGGCTCGGCGTCGGCAATCGCGATCAGCCGCGCGCAGCTGGTGCGCGCGGCGGAAATCCGGCTGACCGCCCAGTCCGCCTCGCCCGCGGCGCTCGCCCAGGCCGCCTCGAGCGGATCGGCGGGCCGCGCCTGCTTCATCCGCTTGAGCTTGGCGCCGGCGATGCGCTGGCGCAGCTTGCGCGCCCCGAAGAACAAGGCGAGGCCAGCCGCACCGACCGCGAACAGCGTGACGGCGACGAATGCGAGAGCCGCCAGCGCGGCGATCACGAGCAGGAATCGAAGCATCGCGGACAGTATATGGGAAGCCGTCCGGGTTTCGCCAGATCAGGCGTACCGCCGCCGGAACAATCCGCCGTTTCGCGCGCTTGACGACCATAAGGTCGTCAGGAGAGGAGCCATGCGCGAAGCCTATGACCGTTATTCGAACGTATCGATCCTGATCCACTGGACCGTGGCGGTGCTGGTGATCGCCAACATCGTGATCGCCGTCACCATGCCAAATGATCGCGATCTGTTTCCATGGTACAAGTCGATCAACATCGCCGTGCTGCTGCTCACCATCCTGTGGATCGGCTGGCGGCTCGCCCATCCCTGGCCACGCTTTCCCGATAGCGTGCCGAAGTGGGAGCGCATCTTTGCGCGCAGCGTGTATTTTGGTTTCTATTTTCTGCTGCTCGCAATCCCGCTGATCGGCTGGGCAACGATGTCGGCGGGGGGCGGCACGGGCAAGATTTTCGGCAGCATCCAATGGTTCGACCTCCCGATCGGAAAGTCCGCCGAACTGCGGGACTGGCTGGCCACAGTGCACGAAGCGGCTGTCTATCTCCTGCTGCTGCTGATCGTCATCCACGCCTGTGGCGCGCTCAAGCACCAATTCTTTGACGAGGATGTGGTGTTCCACCGCATGCTGCCCAGCCTGCGGCAAAGCCATTTGGACGACGAGATCTAGCAGGCGTCAGGCCGCGTTCTGGTCGATCCCGAGCTCGCCGAGCTTGCGGTAGAGCGTCGAGCGACCGATGCCGAGCCGCCGCGCGACCTCGGTCATCCGCCCGCGATAATGGCCGATCGCGAGGCGGATCACATCGGCCTCGATCTCGTCGAGCGCACGCAGATTGCCGTCGGCGCGAAACAGCGTGATCCCGGCACCCGATGCCGCGCCGCCATTTGCCCCGCTCCCCGCCGGACGTCCGCCCGAAAGCTGCGCGATCTGCGGGAAATCGGCTCGCGTCAGCGCGTCGCCGTCGCACAGCACCGAGGCACGGAACAGCGCGTTCTGGAGCTGGCGGACATTGCCCGGCCAGTCATAGCTGGCGAGCAGCGCGATCGCATCGTCGGTGATGCCGAGCGGGCGCAGGCCCGGCTGCTCGGCGATCCGCGCGAGCAGATGCCGGGCGAGCGGGGCGATGTCGCCGGCGCGCTCGCGCAGCGGCGGGATCGTCACCTGCACGACGTTGAGCCGGTAATAGAGGTCCTCGCGGAAGCGCCCTTCCTCGACCTCGGTCGCCAGCGTCTTGTTGGTCGCGGCGATCACGCGGACGTCGACCTCGCTGACATGCCGCGCGCCGATCGGGTGGACTTCGCCCGATTGCAGCACGCGCAGCAGCTTGACCTGCGCCTCGAGCGGCATCTCGCCGATCTCGTCGAGCAGGATGGTCCCGCCATCGGCCTCCTGGAAGCGGCCGATCTTGCGCTCGAACGCGCCGGTGAAGGCGCCCTTCTCGTGCCCGAACAGCTCGGATTCGACGAGGTTGGCGGGGATCGCGCCGCAATTGACCCGCACCACCGGCTTGGCGTGGCGCGGGCTGGCCGCGTGGATCGCCTCGGCCACCACTTCCTTGCCGACGCCGCTTTCGCCCTCGATCAGCACGGGCACGCGCGCGCGCGCCGCCTTCGCCGCGATGGCGAGCGCGGCGCGGAACTGCGGCGCCGAGCCGACGATCTCGTCGAAGGCGAGGTGTGCGCCCATCTTTTCGGTCAGCGGGCGCAATTCGCCCGCGACCTTGGCGCCCACTGCGGTGTCGAGCGCGGCGAGCAGGCGTTCGGGCGCGAGCGGCTTGACCAGGAAATCGGTCGCCCCGGCGCGCATCGCGGCGACCGCGGCGGCGACCGAGCCATTGGCGGTGAGCAACAGGATGGGGAGCATCGGGCGGTTGGCGCGCAGCTCGGCGATCAGCCGTGCCGCGTCGAAGTCCGGCGCCCAGTGATCGAGCACGATCGCGTCCAGCGCCATGCCGTCGGGCGTGCCGAGCGTCGCCAGCGCGGTCTCGCCGTCGCCCGCGAACACCGTGCGCCAGCCGCGGCGCGCGGCGATCGCCGCCACCAGCCGCCGCTGCGCGGGTTCGTCATCGATCAGCATCAGGAGGCGCTGGCCGTTGCGCGTCATCCTTTTGTCCCCAGTGTCCCTAAATCGGTCACCTGCGATAGCGCCAGTCGGTAAAGACCGGCTTAAGCGTTCGAAAGGCTGCGGGGCTTGAGAGGCGGGGGCGTCGCGTCTAATGAGGCGGCCAACAACGCGTTAGAGGGGAAGCTACGCATGGCCCAGTCCGGCGACATGAAGGCACATGAAAACACCTATGGCGGCTTCATGCGGATGATGAAGATCGGCACGCTGGTCACCGTCATTATCGCCGTAATCGTGATCTTCCTGATCGCATCCTGAGGTGAAGATCGCGGTCCTCAAGGAGACCGCCGCCGGCGAGCGGCGCGTCTCCGCGACGCCGGAAACGGTCAAGAAGTTCGTCTCGCTCGGCGCCGAAGTGGCGGTCGAGAGCGGGGCGGGTGACACCGCTTCCTTGGACGACAGCGCCTTTTCCACCGTTGGCGCGACGGTCGGCTCGCGCGCCGAGGTGCTGGCGGACGCCGACATCGTGCTCGGCGTGGCTGGGCCGGATCCGGCGAGCCTCAAGGGGATCAAGCCCGGTGCTTGGCTCGCCGCGGGCCTCAACCCGTTCGGGGAGCGGGCGCGAGTCGATGCCTATGCCGCGCTCGGGATCGAAGCGCTGGCGATGGAGTTCATGCCGCGCATCACCCGCGCGCAGTCGATGGACATCCTCTCCTCGCAGTCAAACCTGTCTGGCTACAAGGCAGTGCTCGACGCGGCGGGCGAATATGGCCGCGCCTTCCCGATGATGATGACCGCGGCGGGCACCGTCTCGGCCGCCAAAGTATTCGTGATGGGCGTCGGCGTCGCCGGGCTTCAGGCGATCGCCACCGCGCGGCGCCTCGGCGCGCAGGTCTCGGCGACCGACGTGCGCTCGGCCACGAAGGAGCAGATCCTCTCGCTCGGCGCCAAGCCGATCTTCGTCGAGAAGGTCGCGGGGATCGAGGGCGAGGGCTCGGGCGGCTACGCGACCGAGATGAGCGACGAGTACAAGGCGGCGCAGGTCGAGCTCGTCTCGTCGCACATCGCCAAGCAGGACATCGTCATCACCACCGCGCTGATCCCGGGGCGCCCTGCACCGCGCCTGATCAGCGACGCGCAGATCGCGTCCATGCGGCCGGGCTCGGTCATCGTCGACCTCGCGGTCGAGAGCGGCGGCAATGTCGAGGGCGCGGTCGCGGGCGAAGTGGTCGAGAAGCACGGCGTGAAGATCGTCGGGCACAAGAATGTGCCCTCGCGCCTCGCGTCGGACGCCTCGGCGCTGTTCGCGCGCAACCTCTACAATTTCCTCTCCGCCTTCTGGGACAAGGAAGCCGGCAAGCCGGTGCTCGACGAGGAGATCGGCGATGCGATCCGGCTGACCCGCGAGGGCAAGGTGGTCAATCCGCGGCTGCTGGAGGGCTGAGGCATGGGGTTCGTCAACGCCACCGTGCATGACCCCGCCGACGCCGCGAGCGACTTCGCGCATGCGCTGGCGCAGGGCGAGCAGGTGCGCTTCGCGTTCCGGCTGATCCGCGACACGATCCTGTTCACCGACAAACGCATCCTGATGATCGACGTTCAGGGCCTGACCGGCACCAAGAAGCGCTATCTCACCATTCCCTATCGCGCGATCACCACGTTCACGATCGAAAGCGCGGGGCATTTCGACCTCGATTCCGAGCTCACCCTGACGATCTCGGGGTCGCCGCCGATCGAGCTTCAACTGAGCCGCGGCGCCGATGTGCCCGGACTCGTCACTTTGCTGACCGAGCGGCTGGCGCGGTGACACGACGCGCCGGAAAAGGGGAGCGCTGACATGGACTTCATCTCGATCCTGTCGATCTTCGTGCTGGCGTGCTTCGTCGGCTATTATGTCGTGTGGTCGGTCACCCCGGCGCTGCACACGCCGCTGATGGCCGTCACCAATGCCATTTCCTCGGTGATCATCGTCGGCGCGCTGATCGCGGCGGCCGCGGCGGGCAGCCCGATCGCCAAATGGCTCGGCCTGATCGCGGTCGCACTCGCCAGCGTGAACATCTTCGGCGGGTTCGCCGTGACCGAGCGCATGCTCGCCATGTACAAGAAGAAGGGTTGAGCCGATGCACGAGCTTGCTCCGCTGAACCCCTGGGTTGCGCTCGCCTATCTGATTGCGGGCGTGTGCTTCATCATCGCGCTGCGCGGCCTGTCCTCGCCCGCGACCAGCCGCCGCGGCAACCGTTTCGGCATGTTCGGCATGGCGATCGCGGTGGTGACGACGCTGGTCACGCATGAGGTCGCGTCGCTGCCCGAGATCGGCGCCGCCATCGCAATCGGCGGGATCATCGGCTTCGTCATCGCGCGCAAGATTGCGATGACCGCAATGCCGCAGCTCGTCGCGGCGTTCCACAGCCTTGTCGGCCTCGCCGCAGTGCTGGTGGCGGCGGCCGCCTTCCTCAACCCGGAGGCGTTCCACATCGCCGACTCGTCGGGGCAGATCTTCGCGGTCAGCCTGATTGAGATGGGGCTGGGCGTCGCGATCGGCGCGATCACCTTCTCCGGCTCGGTCATCGCCTTCGCCAAGCTCAACGGCAACATGTCGGGCAAGCCGATCATGCTGCCCGGCCGGCATCTCATCAACCTCGGCACGTTGGCCGCGATCCTCGGCCTGATCGGCTATTTGGTGACCGACCAATCGCCTTGGGTGTTCTGGACCGTCACCGGCCTTTCGTTCCTGATCGGCTTCCTGCTGATCATCCCGATCGGCGGCGCGGACATGCCGGTCGTAGTGTCGATGCTCAACAGCTATTCGGGCTGGGCGGCGGCGGCGATGGGCTTCACGCTCGGCAACACCGCGATGATCATCACCGGCGCGCTGGTCGGCAGCTCGGGTGCGATCCTTTCGTACATCATGTGCCGCGCGATGAATCGCAGCTTCATCAGCGTGATCGCGGGCGGCTTCGGCGGCGACAGCGGCAGCGGCGCGGCGGCGGCTGTGACCGACCGGCCGTGGAAGCGGGGCTCGGCCGAGGACGCGGCGTTCCTGATGCAGCAGGCCGAACAGGTCATCATCGTTCCCGGCTACGGCATGGCGGTGGCGCAGGCGCAGCACGTGCTGCGCGAGATGGCCGACAAGCTCAAGGAACATGGCGTGCGCGTCAAATATGCGATCCATCCGGTCGCGGGCCGCATGCCGGGGCACATGAACGTGCTGCTCGCCGAGGCCAACGTCCCCTATGATGAGGTGTTCGAGCTCGAGGACATCAATAGCGAGTTCAGCCAGACTGACGTCGCCTTCATCATCGGCGCCAACGACGTGGTGAACCCGGCGGCCAAGACCGACAAGTCCTCGCCGATCTACGGCATGCCCGTGTTCGACGTGAATAAGGCCAAGACCGTGCTGTTCATCAAGCGCTCGATGGGCGGCGTCGGTTACGCAGGGGTGGACAACGACGTCTTCTATCAGGACAACACGATGATGCTGCTGGCCGACGCCAAGAAGATGGTCGAGGAAATCGTCAAGTCGCTCGACTGATTCGGCGGGACTGGCCAGCCAAATAGGGGGCTGGACGATGATCAGTGTCGGACGGATTCTGGAAGGCGCATTCGGCGTGTTCCGCGAGCATTTCACCGCCGTGGCGATCTGGGCGGGCATCTACCTTGCCGGCAATATCGCGATGCTGCTGACGATGGCGCCGATGATGACGGCGGCGATGGACCCGGCGACGGCTGCGGATCCGAACGCCGTGATGGCGGCGATGGGGCCGGTGTGGTTGCTCAACCTGGTGCTCGCGCTGGTCGGCGTGGTGCTCTACACCGCGGCGATGCGCTCGGTGCTGCGCCCCGACGCGGGCGGCCTCGCCTTCCTGCGCGTCGGGATGGACGAACTGCGCATGATCGTCCTCACGATTCTGTTCTTCATCGGCAGCGTGATCCTGTTCTTCCTCGCCAGCCTGGTGCTGGGCCTGTTCGGCGCCGGGGTCGCGATGGGCAGCGAATCGCCGGCGCTCACCTTCCTCGTCTCGCTCCTGATCGGCCTCGTGGTGTTCGGGCTGGCCATTTATTTCATCATCCGTTTCTCGCTCGCCTTCCCGCTCACCCTGCATCGCGGCGAGTTCGTGATCGGCGAGGCATGGCGGCTGAGCCGCGGCCATTTCTGGACGCTGTTCGGCGCCGCGCTGGTGGTGGTGGTGATCGGCTTCATCCTGAGCATGATCGTCGGCATCTTCTCGATGGGGAGCTATTTCGCCGACATCCTGGCCGCCGCAGGCAATCCCGACGCGACCATGCTCGCCGCCGAGCGCCAGGCCGAGCGGCTGGGCAGCTTCAGCGTCATGATGATCCTGCAGTCGGTCGGCGGCGCCGTGGTCGCGGCGGTGTGGGTCGCGCTGAGCGGCGGCAGCGCCGCGGCCGCGGCGCGCCTGCTCGTCGAGGACGAGTTCGACGACGCCGAAGAAGTGTTCGGCTGAGATACCGCTTGCGTTCTTGATCCGTTCCGGAGATAACTCCTCCGAAACGGATTGAGAACGGAGGCACTTTTGCTTACGTCCTTGGCACAAACCGGGGAAACATCCGCAATGCACTGCAAAGCGGAGGTTTCGGATGCTTGAGACGCTCACCCGCTCTTCCCTGAATGACCTGGCCGGTCCCCCCGGGGCGCTGGCCGTGGGTACGTCCGAGCGCCTCACATCGCTCGAACGGCTGATCGAAGCCACGGGCGCCCGCGCGCTCGGGCTGGTCACCCCGGACCATGCGGGGGCGCGGATCGCGGCCCAGGCCAGCCTCGACCTGCTGCTCGTCGATGCCGGCGGACTTTCGCCGGAGGCGGCAGCGGAGCTGGCGGAATCGCTCGCCGGGCCGATCGTGGAGCGCGATTGCCGGGCCGTCGTGCTGCTCGACCCGGAGGCGATCGATGCGATCGCCGGTCCGATGCTGGGCACTGGTGCCGTGCTGCTCTGCGGCGCGAGCCCTGGAGAGCAGGCGGCAGCGGTGGCGCACGCGCTGTTGCCGCCGAGCATGCGCCTGCACGACGCGACCCGCGAGCGCGAGGCCGAGCGGCTGCGCCTGCTCAACGAGGAGGTTGCCCGGCTCGCCGAAGTGCTGAGCCAGCTCACCGCCGAGCAGCCCGCCGTGCGTGACCGTACCCCCGGCTATCGCAGCGAGCCGGCGGAGGAGCCCGATGCCGATCCGCGCGCCGTACGTGCCACGATCCGCGCGCGGCGGCTGCGCGACCAGTTCTTCGCGGCCGAGCTGTTCGCCGATCCGGCCTGGGACATGCTGCTCGACCTCTATGCTGCGCGGCTCGAGGGGCGGCGCGTGTCGGTCTCCAGCCTGTGCATCGCCGCCGCCGTACCGCCGACCACCGCGCTGCGCTGGATCGGGACGATGCATGACGCCGAGCTGTTCGGCCGCGATCCCGACCCGACCGACAAGCGCCGCGCGCACATCACGCTGACCGAGCGGGCGGCGGCGGGAATGCGCGGCTATTTCGCCGCGGCGGCGCGGGCAGGGCTGGTTCCGGCCTGAAGGAGTGGTGAGCCCTGATGGATTCGAACCATCGACCTACTGATTAAAAGTCAGTTGCTCTACCGACTGAGCTAAGGGCCCGTACCGCCCTTGTTCGGGGCGGGTCAGGCCGCTGCACCTAGGGGCGCGATCCCTTGCGGTCAACCGGCGCAGCGTTTGGCGGTATGGACCTCCTCCTTGTTGATCGTTCCGGAAATGCCGCAGAAGCGCGGCTCACGATTGCGCTTGCTCCCGTCATTGCCGGTGAGGAATCCGCCGGCATCGACGGGCCTTGCCGGATCGGGCACAGCGACCTCGAAATGGAGATGCTCGAGCATCGCGCAGCCGACATCGCCCTCAATCCCGAGGAGCTGCCCGGCGCGGACCTTCTGACCAACCTTGAGCTTCGCGAGGCCGGTCACCGAGCCCTTGGCCATGTGCGAATAGCCGGTCCACTCGCCATTGGGGTGCGCGATCCACACGAAATTGTTGCGGCATTCGCTCGCCGCGCGGCCGCTCTGGCGCTCGCCGTAACTGTCCTGGATCGCCATCACAGTCCCCGCCGCCGCGGCGACAATGCGGTAGGGTTTGCGCGGGCCCATGGCGACGAGGTCGATGCGCGCGCGCGGCCGGTGCGTGCGGGTATCGTCGAACACGCGAAGCTGCGTGCCGTCGGCATAGGGCAGACGATAGATGCCGGCGCTGGCCTGCGGCGGCGGAGGTGTCTCGGCGGTCTGCAACGTGACCAACGCGAGAGGCAACAGGATCAGTGGCATTGGACTCTCCTTATATGGCCCCTCGCGCGGCGAGCTGGCGCACCGTGCGCCCGCTGAGCGGGTCGCGCCAGTCCGGTACGATCGCGTTCAGCGGCTGGAGCACGAACCCGCGACGGCGGAATTGCGGGTGCGGGATCACCAGCCCCGGACTCGCCCATGCACCGCCCGACCACAGGATGATGTCGAGATCGATCACCCGCATGTCCCACCGGCGGCCGCGCCGACGGCCGAAATCACGCTCGATTCGTTTGAGGCGAGCAAGCAGCGCCGGCGGGCTCTCCGCGCTCTCGACCAGCGCCGCGGCATTGGCGAAGCGGCGGCGCGCGGGACCAAGCGGGGCGGTGGCGATGATCGGCGAAGCTTTCACCACCCCGCCGATCGCGGCGAGCGCCGCGCGCAGCTCGGCCTCGGGCGCACCGTGGCGGCCGCGGCGGTTCGAGCCGAGGGCGACGACATAGAGCTGCGCCGGGGTTGAGCTTGTCACGCCGCACGGCCTATCGCTCCCGCATGGTCCCGCCAAGCCCGTTGCCCGATACCGAGCCGCCGCACGACTGCCCGCGCTGCCCGCGGCTGGTGGCGCTGCGGCACGAGCTGCGCGCCGAGCATCCCGGCTGGTGGAATGCGCCAGTGCCCGCGTTCGGCGACCCCGAGGCCTGGCTCGGCATCATCGGCCTTGCGCCGGGCAAGCACGGCGCCAACCGCACCGGGCGGCCGTTCACCGGCGACTATGCCGGGGACCTCCTGTTCGCGACGCTCGCCAAGTTCGGCCTGACCGAGGGGATGTACGAGGCGCGGCCCGACGATGGCCTCAAGCTCAAGGGCGCGATCATCATCAACTCGGTCAAATGCCTGCCGCCCGAGAACAAGCCGACCCCGGAGGAGGCGCGCAACTGCCGCCCCTTCGCCGACACGCAGGCCAATGTGATTCCCGCGCGCATCTTCATGGCGCTGGGCCAGATCGCGCACCAGAGCGCGGTCAAGATATTGGGCGGCAAGCTGCCCAAATGCCGCTTCGCGCATCTTGCCGAGCATCGCATGCCCGACGGGCGCGTGCTGATCGATAGCTATCACTGCTCGCGCTACAACCAGAATACCGGCCGGCTGACCGCGGCGATGTTCGAGGCAGTGTTCGCGCGGGCGCTCGAGCTGCGCGGGACGGTATGAGGGACGTAAAGTCCCAAAAGTCACACTGCCACGCGCGCGCGAACGGCGGCGGTCGACGAGGTTGACGCACCGGGGCCGCGATCGGGCGGTTGCAGGCGCGCGCGGCTGGCGGGGAAGGCCGTTCCATCGACCAGGGTGGAGCAAACCCGTTCCAACATTGCAAGCGGCGCCGCTGACTCGCTGCTGTCATACGCCGCGCCTATTCGGCACCCGCTGGACACGCGACGGGAAGCGGGATGCGCGGGATCGACCGGCTGGGACGGCTGTGGCTGCTGCTCGCGATCATCATGGTCGCGGGGGGCCTTGCCGGTTTTGCCGCGGGGTGGCTGTCGATCGATGCGGTGCAGCGGCTCAACGGCGCGCTGGACGCGGCGAGTGCGGCGCACCCCCTGGCCGCGCTGGCGCTGGCCTTCCTCGTCATCTTGGTGCTGACCGCGCTCTGCTTTCCCGTCGCGCCGCTGATCGGCGTCGCCGCGGGCAGCCTGTTCGGGCCGGTCACCGGATTCGTGCTCACTCTCGCCGCAAGCGTGGCCGGGTCGACGATCGCGCAGCTGGCGGCCCGGCACATGCTGCGCGAAGCGGTCCGCGCAAGGCTCGCGCCGCTGCTTGCGCGGCATGAAGCGGGGATCGCGCGGCACGGCGCCGCCTATCTGTTCGCGCTGCGCCTCCTTCCCTTTGTCCCCTATTGGTCGGCCAACCTGCTCGCGGGGCTTTCGGGGATGCGGCTGCGCGCGTTCGTTCCGGTGACCGCGATCGGGCTCGCGCCGTCGATCCTGTTCTACACGCTGGCGGGCGACCGGCTGGCGCATCTGAGCAGCCTGGACGACCTGGGGTCGCCCGCGCTGCTGGGCGCGTTGCTGCTGTTCGGGCTCGCGCCGTTGCTGGGGATCGCCGGCGCGCGCGTGGCGCGTCAGATGTCCTCGACCATCCGCCGGTAAAGCTCGGGCCGGCGATCGCGGAAGAAGCCCATGCCGGCCCGGTGCTTGCGCACACGATCGAGGTCGAGCGTGGCGGTGAGCACGCCAGTCTCCTCCGCGCCAAACTCGGCGAGGATGTCGCCCCATTCGTCGCAGATGAAGCTGTGGCCGTAGAAAAGCTGGCCGCCCTCGGTGCCGATGCGGTTCGATGCGATCACGGGCACGACGTTGGACACGGCATGGCCGACCATCGCGCGGCGCCACATGCGGCTGGTGTCGAGATCGGCGTCATAGGGCTCCGAGCCGATCGCGGTGGGGTAGAAAAGCAGCTCCGCGCCCATCAGCATCATCGTGCGCGCGGTTTCGGGATACCATTGGTCCCAGCAGATGCCGACGCCGAGCGTCGCATCCGCCGCGGGGCCGTCCCACACCTTGAAGCCGGTGTTGCCGGGGCGGAAGTAGAATTTCTCCTCATAGCCAGGGCCATCGGGGATGTGGCTCTTGCGATAGACCCCTGCGACCTTGCCGTCGGGGCCGATCATCGCGAGGCTGTTGTAGAAATGCGGCCCGTCGGCCTCGAAGAAGCTGGTGGGGATGTGGATTTGCAGCTCGGCGGCGAGCGCCTGCATCGCGGTGACCGCGGGGTGGCTGGCGACAGGCTTGGCCGAAGCGAACAGCGCCTCATCCTCGACCCGGCAAAAATACTCGCCTTCGAACAGCTCGGGCGGCAGCACGACCTGCGCGCCCTTCCCTGCCGCCTCGCGCACGAGGTCGGCGACGTTGGCGATGTTCTGCGCGGTGTCGCTGGTGAACGCGAGCTGGAGCGCGGCGACGGTGATCTGGGTCATGCGGCGCTATTTAGGGGAGCGGCTCCGCTCCGTCACCCCGGCCTTTTGCCGGGGTCCACGGATCGGCGAGCGATGTGGTATGAGGGGGAGGGGTCAGTGCCGGCGGCACGGCGGACCCCGGCACAAGGCCGGGGTGACTAGGGTAAGGGCTTAGGTGCCGAAGGGCGGCCGATCGCCCATCACGATTCCAAGCTTCGTGCTCAGGTGGACTGGCAGCGCTTGCGCCAGTTTGTGCATTTGCTCGTCGGGGACGTCCGCAAAGACGAGGACGACCTCGCCTTCTTCATCTTTGTCGATGCGAGAGGGTGGGAATCCCTTCGCGGTCAGATGGGCGACGGTCTCGGCTTCATTCTCAGGCGCGACGGTAAAGAATGAGGGCATCGGCACGTCGCTACTTCGGAATCTGCTGCGAGATGCAGTGGAAGCTCCCACCACCCGTCAGGATATGGTCGGCGCGCAGGCCGACCGCCTCGCGTCCCGGGAAGAGCGCGCCGATGACCTCGACCGCCTTGCGGTCGTTGGGCTGGCCGTAGACCGGGATCACCACTGCGGCATTGCCGATGTAGAAGTTCATGTAGCTCGCCGGGACCACCTCGTCGCCGTGCATCACGCGGCCGGGTGACGGGATCGGGACGACCTCCACCCCGAACGCCTCGGCGCGGCGCCTGGCGTCAGCATAGACCAGCCAGTTGGGGTCGTTCTCCTCGGGCACCGGGATCGCGAGGCGATTCTCCCCGACGAAGCGCGCGAGATTGTCGACATGGCCGTCGGTGTGATCCATCGCCAGGCCATTGCCGAGCCACAGCACGCGATCGAAACCGAGATCCGCGTACAGCCGCTCCTCCGCCTCGCGCATCGACATGGCGGGGTTGCGGTTGCGGTTGAGCAGGCATTGCTCGGTGGTGACGACGAGGCCCGTGCCGTCCCAGTCGATCGAGCCGCCCTCGAGCACCCAGTCGTGAGGCTGCACCTCGATCCGGCGCTTCTCGGCGAGCAGCGCGCCGACCTCCTCGTCGCCCTCGTAATTATACTTGCCGCCCCAGCCGTTGAACTCGAAGTCGTGGCCGACACCCTGATTGTCGAGGATCACCCCGGTATCGCGTAGCCAGATGTCGCCGAACGGCGTGACCACCACCTTCGCCGAGTCCCCCGCGAGCAGCCGCGCCGCGGCCGCCGCTTCCTCGTCCGCGGCGACCAGCAGCACCTGCTCGCCTGCGCCACCGGCATGGACCGCGCGCGCGAAGGCGGCGACCTCGGCACGCGCGGCGCCGAGCGACTCCCACAGCTCGGGATGGCTGGGAAAGCCGATCCATACGGCCTTGTGCCTGGACCATTCGGGCGGCGGCGTCGGCTTCATCGCGCTTACTTGGCTCCCTGGCGGCTCTTGTCGCGGGCGGCGCGGAACTCGTCGCCCTCGACCCAGTTGGGCCAGTCGGTGGTCGAGGCCAGCGCGCGGCCGACGGCATAGTAGATCTGGAGATCCTTCTCCACGCCCGCCCAGTTCCAGTTCGGGTCGAACTCGTCCTTGGGGCCGTGGTAGCGGTTCTTCTCATAATCCTGCGCCGCGGCCTTGCCCGCCGCGGTGCCGCCCTCGACCAGATCGTCGCCCGCGTCGAAATAGAGCATCGGCACGCCGTGCTTGGCGAGCATGAAGTGGTCCGAGCGGTAGTAGAAGCCCTTCTCCGGCGTCGGCTCGTTGCTGGCGACGCGGCCCTGCTTGGCCAGCGCGCGATCGAGATAGGCGTCGAGGCCCGACTTGCCCTTGCCGACGACGATCACATTCTTCGCCGGGGGCGTCAGATTGAGCGCGTCCATGTTGACGCCACCCACGGTCTTGGCGAGCGGATAGACCGGGTTGTCGCCATAATATTTGGAACCGAGCAGGCCCGATTCCTCGGCGGTGACGGCGATGAAGACGAGGCTGCGATCGGGCGCGCCGGCCTTGGCGTTGGCCTCGGCCAGCGCGACCAAAGCGGCGGTGCCGGTGGCGTTGTCGATCGCGCCGTTGCAGATGTCGTCGCCGTCGGGCGCCGCCTCGCAGCGGCCGAGATGGTCCCAGTGCGCGGTGTAGAGGACATATTCGTCCGGCCGAGTCTTGCCGGGGAGGATGCCGATCACGTTCTTCGAGGCATGCTTGCGGATGTCGTTGTCGAAGCTGACCGAGGCTTTGACGTCGCCAAGCGCGACCGGCTTGAAGCCCTTCTGCTTCGCCGCGGCGGCGAGCTTGTCGAAATCCTGCCCGCCGCTGGCGAACAGCGCCTTGGCCTTGTCGAGCTGGATCCAGCCGATCGCGGCCGACTGGTCGGCATGGCCGTTGGCGGCATCGGCGACCTGCTGCTCACCGGTCCAGCTCGACTGGACAACGTTCCACCCATAGGCGGCGGGTTCGGTCTGGTGGACGATGATCGCGGCGGCGGCGCCCTGACGTGCGGCTTCCTCGAACTTGTAGGTCCAGCGGCCGTAATAGGTCATCGCGCGGCCGTTGAACTCGCCCTTGGCCTCGGGAGTCTGCCAGTCGGGATCGTTGACGAGGATGACCACGGTCTTCCCCTTGACGTCGAGGCCGGCATAGTCGTTCCACCCCTTTTCCGGCGCGTTGATGCCGTAGCCGACGAATACGACAGGGCTGTCCTTGACCTCGACCCTGGGCGTCACGCGATAGGTGCCGGCGACGAACTCGGGGCCGTATTTGAGGCTGATCGGCTGGCTGCCGCCGGCGAAGGCGAGGTTCGAGACATTCTTCGCGGTGATTGCGACCAGCGGCACGTCCTGGAACCAGCTGGGGCCATTGGGTCCATTTGGGTTGCCGGGCTGGAGCCCCGCCTTCTGGAATTGCTGGACGAGATAGTCGAGCGTCTTCTTCTCGCCCGCGGTGCCCGGCGCGCGGCCCTCGAATTCGTCGGAAGAAAGGATGCGCGTCGCCTCCTTGAGCGTCTCCATCGGCATTGCCGGCAGCTCGGGTTCGGGCGGCGCGGACGGCGCGGAATTGCAGGCGGCAAGCCCCAGCAGGGCCAGCAGGGCGAAGCGCATCGGCATCATCTCCGGTAATTTCATTGCGCGCCTTCTGGCAGGGGGCGGCGACGGGAGCAAGCGGCGGCGCTTGCGAACCGCGCCCCGGCGTTGCAGGTTGCGGAAGAACGGGGGGAAGCAACGTGAAGCACTGGATTTGTCTGGCCGGCCTTTCCGCCGCATCGCCAGCTGCCGCGCAGGATTTCGATGCCGCGGCCGCATTCGGCGCGCGCGAATATGTCGAGCAGGCCAGCCTGTCGCCCGACGGGACCAAGCTCGCTTATGTCGTGCCGCTGAAGGGACAGGGCTCCGGCGTATTCGTGGTTCCGCTCGACGGATCGGCTGCACCCAAGGCGATCGCCGCGTCGGACGGCAAGCCTGAGCGAGTCAGCGGGTGCCGCTGGGCGAGCAACACGCGGCTGTTGTGCACCGTCTATGGCGTGGTCCGCCTGCCCGAGGGGCTGATCGTGTCGACGCGCCTGACGACGATGGATCACGACGGCAGCAACATGAAGGTGCTCAGCCACACGCGGGGGACGGGCGAACAGCTCGGCTATGCGACGTTCGGCGGATCGGTGATCGACTGGAACCCGGGAACCGACGGGCAGGTGATGATGATCCGCCAATATGTTCCCGAGACGACCACCGGCACGCGGCTCGCGCAAAAGCAGGAAGGGCTCGGCGTCGACCTGGTTGACGCGCGTACGCTCCAGTCGCGTACCGTCGAACTGGCCTCACGCGACGCCGCGGAGTTCTTCACCGACGGCAAGGGCAATGTGCGGATGATGGGGCGCGTGCAGGCACGCGACGGATACACCACCGGCGTTCGCACCTATTCCTATCGCCGCAAGGGCAGCAAGGCATGGGAGGCGCTCAGCACCGTCGGACCCGACCGGGCCGGCTTCGATCCCTATGGCATCGATCCCGCGCTCGACGTCGCCTATGGTCTGCGGCGCGTCGACGGCAGGCTCGCGGCATACACCCGCGCGCTCGACGGCAGCGGCGCCGAGAAACTGGTCTATGCCCATCCGCAGATGGATGTGACGGGCTTTGCTCGAATCGGGCGCAACGGGCGCATCATCGGCGCGACCTACTCGACCGACATCCCCTCGGTCGAATATTTCGACCCGGCGGTGTCGAAGCTCGTCAAATCGCTCGCCAAGGCATTGCCCAAGCTACCGCTGATTCGCGTGGTCGATTCGAGCGAGGACGAGAACCGGCTGCTGATCTGGGCCGGGAGCGACATCGATCCGGGCCGCTACTATCTGTTCGACCGCACGGCCAAGACGCTGAACGAGGTCGCGTTGGCGCGGCCCCAGCTCGAAAAGGCGAAGCTGGCCGAGATGCGGCACATCACCTATCGCGCCGCGGACGGTACGATGGTGCCGGCCTATCTGACGCTGCCGACACAGGGGAGCACGAAAGGGATCCGCGCCATCGTGCTGCCGCATGGCGGTCCGGGCGCGCGCGACGACTGGGGCTTCGACTGGCTGTCGCAATATTTCGCGAGCCAGGGATTCGCGGTGCTCCAGCCCAACTTCCGCGGCTCGACCGGCTATGGCGACGCCTGGTTCCAGAAAAACGGGTTCCAGAGCTGGAAGACCGCGATCGGGGACGTCAATGACGCGGGACGCTGGCTGGTGAGCGAGGGCATCGCGGATCCCGCAAAGCTCGCCATCTTCGGCTGGTCCTATGGCGGCTATGCGGCGCTCCAGTCCGCCGCCACCGAACCCGGCCTGTTCAAGCGCGTCGTCGCGGTCGCGCCAGTGACCGATCTCGACCGGTTCAAGAGCGACAGCGCGATCTATTCGAGCCATCGCGAGGTCGAGCGCTTCGTCGGCAGCGGACCGCATATCGAGCAGGGATCGCCGGCGCGGCACGCCGCCGCGATTAAGGCGCCGGTGCTGATCTTCCATGGCGACATGGACCGCAACGTGGCGGTCGGGCACGCCCAGCTGATGCACGACAAGCTCAAGGCCGCCGGCGCCAAATCGGAACTGGTGATCTTCCCAGGTCTCGATCACTATCTCGAGGATAGCGAAGCGCGGACGCAGATGCTGCAGAAGAGCGCGGCATTTCTGAAGGCCCCCTGAAACGGGAATGGGGCGGGCTGAAGGCCGCCCCATGTTCGTGAAACCGGCTGCTCCGGTGCTCGTTATACGATGCCGGCATCCAGCTGGAATCGGAGCCCCGCATGAAGCAGCTAGCGCTCGTCCTGCTCAGCATCCTGCTTGCGCCGCCCGCCATTGCCCAGGACGGGGCGATGGGCGACATGACGATCGTCGGCTCGGCAATCGCCCAGGGACAGATTGCCGAGATCGAAGCGCGCAAGCGTTCGCCTGGACAAACGAGCCGCAGGACCAGCGAGGCCAGCTCCGCAACGCGTGCGCGTGCCAATTGCGCGCGAAAAGCGGCGTTCCGGGCGCGCTACGGCGCGAGCGATCCGAGGGTCCTGCAGCTTTACCGGCTCTGCGCACGCGCGGGCTATTGAACGTGCCGAGCACGGACCAACGAAAAAGGGCGGCCCCGCGAGACCGCCCTTTTGCTTGTCCGGCTGATGCCTTGCCTCAGCGCGAGTAGAATTCGACCACCAGGTTCGGTTCCATCTTCACCGGATACGGCACCTCATCGAGGGTCGGCACGCGGGTGAAGGTGATCTTCGACGCGCCGTCGGGCGCGACATAGTCGGGGATGTCGCGCTCGGCGAGGCTCTGTGCCTCCATCACCAGCGCCATCTCCTGCGCCTTGCCGCCCAGCTCGACGGTCTCGCCCGGCTTGATGCGGCGCGAGCCGATGTTGCACTTCTCGCCATTGACCTTGACGTGGCCGTGGTTGACCAGCTGGCGCGCGGCGAAGATCGTCGGCGCGAACTTGGCGCGATAGACGATCATGTCGAGGCGCTGCTCGAGCAGGCCGATCAGGTTCTGGCCGGTGTCGCCCTTCATCCGCGACGCCTCTTCATAGGCCTTCTTGAACTGCTTCTCGGTGACGTCGCCGTAATAGCCCTTGAGCTTCTGCTTGGCGCGCAACTGGATGCCGAAGTCCGACATCTTGCCCTTGCGGCGCTGGCCGTGCTGGCCGGGGCCGTATTCGCGCTTGTTGACCGGCGACTTGGGACGACCCCAGATGTTCTCGCCCATGCGGCGATCGAGCTTGTACTTGGCGCTGGAGCGCTTCGACATTTGAACTTCCTTACAACTGCTAACGACGTTGACCCGGCGCCAATCCCTTTCGGGAACTTCACCTGATCGCGATTCCGGTATCGCCTGCCATCAAGGCAGGGCCGCCGCTTCACCGGAGTGCGAGGCCGATTGCGAAGGCGCGCGCCTAGCCGCGTGGCACGCGCGAGTCAAGCATAGCAGTCCCGGCGCGCCATGCGAGCTAGGCCGGAATCGCGGGTTACTGGCGCTCGCGCCTGTCGAGGTCGCGGCTGACGGCGTCCTGTGCAGCCTTCCACTCGGCCTCGGTCCGGCAGATCCGCTTGGCGCCGAGACGGCTGGCGGACGAGTTCTCGACCTTGCAGATCTTGCGCTCGGGAGCCGGGGTGGGAGCCGGGGCGGGCGTATCGTTGGCGATGGGCGCGACCGAGGCGGCGACCGCGAGAATCAGACTGATCATGAAGAACTCCACTGGATACGCGTTCTTCTAGCCGCGCCAACCCACGCGACAAGCCGGTTCTAGCCGCGCACGCGCTTTTTCCCCTCGAGCGCCGAGAGCACACCGCGGAGCGTGCGCAATTCCTGCTCGGTCCAGCCGGGCTTGGTCAGCAGGTTGCGCAGCGTGAGCTTCGTCGTCGGCACGCGGTCGGGCGGATAGAAATAACCGCTGTCCTCGAGCAGCGCCTCGAGATGGCCGATCAGCCCTTCGAGCTCGGCCTGCGGTGCAGGCGGATCGAGATCAACGCGCGGCGGCTGGACGAGATCGCGGCCTTTCGACCATTCATAAGCCACCAGGATCACCGCCTGCGCCAGGTTGAGCGAGCCGAACTCGGGATTGATCGGAACGGTCAGGATCGCGCGGGCGAGCGCGACATCCTCGGTCTCCAGTCCCGAGCGTTCGGGACCGAACAGGATCGCGCTGCGGCCGGGCGCGGCGTGGATTTCCGATGCGGCCTCGGTCGGCGTGACCACCGGCTTGGTCACACCGCGCTTGCGCACCGTGGTGGCATAGACATGCTCGCAATCGGACACTGCCTCGGCGACGCTGTCGAACACGCGCGCCTGTTCGAGCACGATATTGGCGCCGCTCGCCGCCGGGCCGGCGGAGGGATTGGGCCAGCCATCACGCGGGGCGACGAGGCGCATCTCGGCCAGCCCGAAATTGAGCATCGCGCGGGCGGCCTTGCCGATATTCTCGCCGAGCTGGGGCCGGACGAGTACGATGACGGGCCCTGGGACCGGCGCTGTCATCCCCCCTTCGCCTTCTCATGGCCGACCTCGTTCACGCTGCTCGCGAACGCCTCGAAATCCTTGGCCTCGCGGAAGTCGCGATAGACGCTAGCGAAGCGAATATAGGCGACCGAATCAAGGCCCTTGAGCCCCGCCATCACCAGCTCGCCGATGCGCTGTGAGGGAATCTCGGTCTCGCCCTGTGTCTCGAGCTGGCGCTGGATGCCCGAGACGAGCTTCTCGATCTGGCCGGCGGTGATCGGGCGCTTGCGGCAGGCGAGCGAGACGGAGCGGATCAGCTTGTCGCGCTCGAACGGCTCGCGCCGGGCGTCGCCGGTTCCCTCGGACTTGAGGACGGTGAGCTCGCGTAGCTGGATCCGCTCGAAGGTGGTGAAGCGCGCCGCGCACGCCTCGCACTGGCGGCGGCGGCGGATCGCCGCCCCATCCTCGGTGGGGCGGCTGTCCTTTACCTGGCTGTCTTCATTTCCGCAGAAGGGACAGCGCAATCCTCACGCCTCCGGGTAGATCGGGAAGCGCTCGCACAGCGCGCGGACGCGAGTGCGGACGCTCGCCTCGACTTCCGGATCGCCGTCCTCGCCCTTGCTGCGCAGGCCGTCGAGCACGTCGGCGACCATGTTGCCGATCTCGCGGAACTCGGCCGGGCCGAAGCCGCGCGTCGTACCGGCGGGCGACCCGACGCGGATGCCGCTGGTCTTGACCGGGGGCAGCGGGTCGTTGGGGATGCCGTTCTTGTTGCAGGTGATCGCCGCGCGCTCAAGCGCCTCGTCGGCGTCCTTGCCGGTGACGCCGAGCGGGGTCAGGTCGATCAGCGCGAGATGCGTGTCGGTGCCGCCCGAAACGACCGCGGCGCCGCGCTCGGTCAGCGTCGCGGCGAGCACCTTGGCATTCTCGACGATCGCCGCGGCATAGGCCTTGAAGTCCGGACGCAGCGCCTCGCCGAACGCCACCGCCTTGGCGGCGATGACGTGCATCAGCGGACCGCCCTGAAGGCCGGGGAACACCGCCGAATTGATCTTCTTGGCAATCGCTTCGTCATTGGTGAACACCGCGCCGCCGCGCGGGCCGCGCAGCGTCTTGTGCGTGGTGGTGGTGACAACATGGGCGTGGCCGAAGGGCGTCGGGTGCACACCGCCGGCGACGAGGCCGGCGAAATGCGCCATGTCGACCATGAAGATCGCGCCAACCTCGTCCGCGATCGCGCGGAACTTCGCGAAATCGATGATGCGCGGATAGGCCGAGCCACCCGCGATGATCAGCTTGGGCTGATGCTCGCGCGCCTTGGCTGCGACCTCGTCGAAATCGATCAGGTGCGTCACCGGGTCGACGCCATACTGGACCGCGTTGAACCACTTGCCCGACATCGCCGCCTTGGCGCCGTGGGTCAGGTGGCCGCCCGAGTCGAGGCTGAGGCCCATGATCGTGTCACCCGGCTTGGTCAGCGCGAGCATCACCGCGCCATTGGCCTGCGCCCCCGAGTGCGGCTGGACGTTGGCGAAGCTGCAACCGAACAGCTGCTTGGCCCGGTCGATGGCGAGCTGCTCGACCTCGTCGGAAGGGTGGCAGCCCTGATAATAGCGCTTGCCGGGATAGCCCTCGGCATATTTGTTGGTGAAGACGCTGCCCTGCGCCTCGAGCACCGCCTTGGAGACGATGTTCTCGCTGGCGATCAGCTCGATCTGATACTGTTCACGCTCCAACTCGTGGGTCACGCCGGCAAACACCGCGGGATCGGCGTCGGCGAGATTGCGGGTGAAGAAACCATCCGGCTGGACGGCGGAGATCGGGTTGGTGCTCATGCCTTAAGTCCTTCAGAGGGCCGGATCGGTCAGCTTGTCCACCCGGCGCTGATGTCGATCGCCGCCGAAGCCGGTGGCGAGGAATGCGGTGATGCAGGCCTTGGCCATTTCGGGGCCGATCAGCCGGGCGCCCATGGCGAGGACGTTCGCATCATTATGCTCGCGCGCGAGGCGGGCGGAGAGCGGCTCGGAGACCAGCGCACAGCGCGCGTGGCGCACGCGGTTGACCGCGATCGAGATGCCGATGCCGGAGCCGCACAAGGCGACGCCGCGTTCGGCATCGCCCGCGGCGATCGCCTTGCCCAACGCAAAGCCGAAATCGGGATAGTCGACGCTGGCGGGTCCGTCGGTGCCGAGATCGAGCACCTCGTGCCCCTCGCCGCGGAGCCATTCGGCGAGGACCGCCTTGAGTTCGTAGGCGGCGTGATCCGAAGCGATGGCGATGCGCATTGGAAGAGCGGTGCGTTCCCTAAGCTGAGCGGATGGCGGCTCTCTAGGCGTTTCGCGCGGGGAAGGCTACACCGGATCGGCGAAAGTTCGAATTGGAGGGGCAATCATGCGGCTTTTGGCGGTGAGCGCGGCGCTGGCGGCGCTGTCGGGATGCGGCGAGATGAGCAACGAGCAGCAGGCCGCGCTAGTGCAGAATGCGGTGGCGAACGCCGAAGCGATCGCCGAGAATGTGACCGCGGAGGCGGAGAAGGCCGAGAAGGCGGCCGAGGCGCCCAATCGCGACGGCTGGGTCGGTAAATGGGTCGGCGTCGAGGGGCTGGTGCTGACCATCGCGAAGGATCCGGCAGGTCCGGGCCGCTATCGCCTGACCAACACCTACAGCCTCGATCCGGGCGCGACGGGCACCTTTGCCGGGGTGGCGACCGAGGAAGGCATCGCCTTCACCCGCCCTGACGGCGCCAGGGTGCTGCGCGCCACCGATGGTGCGGCGACGGGTCTCAAATATCTCGAGGGCAAGAAGGACTGCCTGACCGCGACGGTCGGCGAGGGCTATTGCCGCGACTGAAGGATGACGGTTTCGTGACAACGGGCGTCACGGGACTGACACGCGACCGAAATATGGGCCCGGATCGGGATTCCCAGGAGCGTCATATGGGTTCGATTGCCAGCCAGCCGCGCAACCGCGCGGTGCGCACCGCCGTTCATCGTCACGAGCATCTGAGCAAGGAAGGCCTGCTCGAGCGCGCCTTCACCTTCGCCTTTCGCGGCCTGGTCTATGCCCAGATCTGGGAAGACCCTGAGGTGGACATGGAGGCGCTGGCGATCACCCCCGACTGCCATGTCGTGACGATCGCGAGTGGCGGCTGCAACGTGCTCTCCTACCTCACCGCCGATCCCGCCAAGATCACCGCGGTCGATCTCAACACCGCGCACATCGCGCTCAACAAGTTGAAGGTCGCCGCCGCGCAGCACCTGCCCGATCATGCCGCGTTCCACCGCTTCTTCGGCCAGGCGAACCGGCCCGAGAATGTCGCCGCCTATCGCGCCCTGCTCGCCCCGCATCTCGACGAGACGGCGCGGCGCTACTGGGAGGGCCGCGACCTGGCCGGGCGGCGGCGGATCAAGGGCTTTGCCGGCGGCTTCTACAAGCGCGGGCTGCTCGGCGGCTTCATCGGCGCGGCGCACCTGCTCGCCAAGCTCTACCGCATCGACCCGCGCGAGCTGCTCGCGGCGAAGACCCCCGAGG
The DNA here is from genome assembly GCF_026107375.2 of Sphingomonas sp. BT-65. Lineage (NCBI taxonomy): Bacteria > Pseudomonadati > Pseudomonadota > Alphaproteobacteria > Sphingomonadales > Sphingomonadaceae > Sphingomonas > Sphingomonas sp. BT-65. Next base: position 2,653,233 of record NZ_JAPCIA010000001.1, on the reverse strand, counting down.
AGCAGCGCGCGATCTTCGAGACACGGCTCGCTCCGGTGTTCGACAAGAAATTCGTGCGCTGGCTGATCGACCAGCCCGCTTCGCTGTTCGGGCTCGGCATCCCGCCTGCGCAGTATGAGGCGCTGGCGGCGGACGATCCGCGCGGGATCGGCGCAGTGCTGCGCCGCCGGCTCGAGAAGCTGGCCTGCGACTTCGACCTTTCGGACAATTATTTCGCATGGCAGGCGTTCGGGCGCGGCTATGGCGAGGGCGCGGACGCGCCGCTGCCGCCCTATCTGCAGGTCGGCAACTATGACGCGGTGCGCGCGCGCGCAGAGCGGGTCGAGGTGCGCCACCAGAATTTCGTCGAGTATCTCGAGTCGATGCCTGCCGCCTCGCTCGACCGCTATATCCTGCTCGACGCGCAGGACTGGATGACCGACGCGCAGCTCAACCGGCTGTGGGGCGAGATCACCCGCACCGCCAAGCCGGGCGCGCGGGTGCTGTTCCGCACTGCCGCCGCGCCGACGCTGCTGCCCGGGCGTGTCGCCGATGCGATCCTCGACCGCTGGGACTATGCCGAAGCGGAGTCGCTCGACTTCACTGCACGCGACCGTTCGGCGATCTATGGCGGCGTGCATCTCTATCGCCTGAAGCCGTGAGCGAGACGCACGCCCAGCGCATGGACGGCGTCTATGCGGCGCAGCGGCATATCTACGACCTGACGCGCAAATATTACCTGCTGGGGCGCGACCGGCTGATCGAAGAGCTTGCGCCACCCGTCGGAGGCACGGTGCTCGAGGTCGGCTGCGGCACCGCGCGCAACCTGATCGCAGCGGCGAAGCGCTGGCCCCAGGCGCGTTTCTACGGGCTCGATATCTCCGAGGCCATGCTCACGACCGCGCGGGCCAAGGTGGCGGCGGCCGGCCTGTCCGACCGCATCGTGCTGGTTCAGGGCGATGCGGCGAAGTTCGACGCACGCGACCTGTTCGGCATCGACGGGTTCGACCGTGTGTTCCTGAGCTACACGCTGTCGATGATCCCCGACTGGACTGGCGCGATCGAGCAGGCGGCCAAGGCGGTGGCGCCGGGCGGGGCGCTGCGCGTCGTCGATTTCGGCCAACAGGAGCGGCTGCCCGGCTGGTGGCGGCGCGTGCTGTTCGCCTGGCTTGCGCGGTTCCACGTCACCCCGCGACGCGACCTGCCGGTAGCGCTCAAGCATACCGCTGCCGCCGGGGGGCTGGAGATGGCGTTCGAGCCGCTGTTGCGCGGCTATGCCTGGACGGGCAGCCTCGAGCGCGCCTAGCCGCGCCAGCCCCAGGGCAACGGCGGCGCGGCCACCGGGCGGGTGAGGTCGAACTCGACGCGGAAGTGTCGGCCGGGGCGGCGCAGTTCATAGGCGAAGCTGGTGTCGTCGACCTCCATCGCCCAGACATTGGTGACCGAACGCTCGGCGCCATTGGCGCGGAACAGCGCGATCGATTCGGCATCAGCCGGGAACTCCTGGCGCGTCGCCGAGCCGGGCACTGCAGTCTCGCCGCCATACATGGTGAGCGTGTCGGACGTGCCGTCCGCGTGCCGGTGATCGTGCTTGAGGCGCAGGCCGGCGGGCGTGCGGGTCAGTACCCAGGTACGCGAGCGGTCCTCCCCGACATGGAAGGGGATGCGAACGCGGCCCGGCTCGCACGCCGCGACATGCATCACCAGCGGCTTGCCGGTAAAGCCGGCGTCGGCAGGGTCGGTGGTGACCGCGCGCCCGGCGAACGCCTTACTGCACAGCGACGTGAGGCGCGCCATGAAGGCATCCGCCGGAGCGGCCGGCGCAGAGCGGGGTGCGCAGCCCGACAGGACGGTGGCAGCGAGCGAAAAAATGAGGGCAACTTTCATCGGAGTCTTTCGTTGCGGTCGCGGCACGATGGGCATCTTGCTGTCATCTGCCTCGGCCTAGAAGAGAGGAACGGTCATGAAGCGTCTCATCGGTCTTTCGGCAATCGCAATGCTTGCCCTTCCCACCGGCGCCATGGCGCAGCGCGGCTGGGAGACGATCGGCTTCCGCACCGTCGGCGCGGGTTCCGATCGCGATTCAATCCAGGTGCGCGGCAACGAGCGGCACCGCCAGATCCGCATCTGCTCGATCAACCGCCCGATCGGGCTGCAGAATGTCCGCGTGCGCTTCAACAACGGCGCGCGGCAAGACATCCAGACCCGCCAGATCCTGCGCGGCGGGGCCTGCACCGTTGCCAAGGACCTGCGCGGCCGCAACCGCAACCTGCGCAGCGTCGACCTCACCTACACCAAGCTGCAGCGCGGCGTGCTGCCGCCGCTGGTGCGCGTCCAGGCGCGCTGACCCGGGAGCGCGGCGGGCGCGTCACTTCGCCCCGCCGCGCGCCTGCTTGCGCATCGACCCGCGCAGGAAGCGCGCGGCGAACCACATGTGGCGCGCGGTCTTGCCGACCAGGGTGTGGAGCGTGTCGCCATGCACCGCATCCCATGCCGCCTGCGCCGCCTGCTCCACGGGCGTGAATTCGAGCCGCGCCGCGCGCACGCGGTCGCGCATCGTCTCGTTGCTGCCCACCGGCGTGCCGTCGAGGATCGCGGTGTCGATGAAGCTCGGCAGCAGCGCGCGCACGCGAATCCCCTCGCCATGCCATTCGGCATCGAGCGCTTCGGTGAAGCCGCGCACCGCGAACTTGGTCGCCGAGTAGATCGCGACCCCCGCGGTGCCGTAGATGCCCGCCGCCGACGCGGTGTTGAGCAGGCACCCGCCCGAAGCCTTCAAATAGCGGTGCCCGGCATGCGCGCCATAGACGACGCCCATCAGGTTGATGTCGACGCAGCGGTCGAGCTCCTCGACCGTGGTTTGCGCGAAATTGCCGCCCACGCCAACCCCGGCATTGTTGAACAGCACATCGAGCCGCCCGCCGCTCTCCGCGGCGAAGTCCGCCAAGGCACCGTCCCAGGCCGCGCGGTCGCGCACGTCGAGCTTGTGGACGGTCACCGGCGCGCCGCCGAGCAGCCGCGCGGTCTCGGCCATCCCGGCATCGTTGATGTCGGCAAGGCCGACGCGCCAGCCGCGCGACGCGAACAGCTGCGCCACCGCCCGCCCGATGCCCGAACCGCCGCCGGTGATGAAGATCGATTCCATGCCCTCTCCTTCGCGCCGTACCGCTCGATCTAATTTGGCGGCTTTACGCTAGGGGAGCAGACCAAACCCGATTTTGCAAGCCGTGCGATCAATCGACCAGCGCGTCGATCGCCTGCGCCATGTCGATGTCGCGGCCCGACAGACCGCCGGCATCATGCGTGGTGAGCAGGATGTCGACGCGGTTCCACACGTTCGACCATTCGGGGTGATGGTCCGCCTTCTCGGCGAGCAGCGCGACCTGGGTCATGAAGGCGAAGGCCTGGCTGAAATCGTCGAAGGTGAAGCGGCGCGTGATCGCGTCGCGCCCCTCCTGGTAATCCCATTCGGGCAGCCCCTCGAGCGCGTCCTCGCGCTCCGCCTGGCTCAGTTGCTCGACCATCCTTCCCTCCCTTGCCTCGCTCGGGCATAGCGCAGGGTGATGGCGAACAGAACCGAGACTTTCGCGCCGAGCGCCGAGCTGATGGAAACGCTCGCCCGGGCGGCGCTGGCGCGGATTCCCGAACCGTTCGCGGCCCATCTCGCGGATGTCGTGCTGGTGATCGAGGAATTCGCCGACGAGGCGACGCTGCGCGACATGGGGTTCGAGGACCCGTTCGAGCTGACCGGCCTTTATTCGGGACGGCCGGTCGGCGAGAAGGAGGGATTCCTGGGCGAGCTGCCCCAGCCCGATACGATCCACCTCTATCGCCGTCCGCTGCTCGACGAATGGGTCGATACCGGGGTGAGTCTGGAGGCGCTGGTCACCCATGTCGTGGTGCACGAGGTGGGGCATCATTTCGGCCTGTCCGACGATGACATGCACGCGCTGGAAGATAGCGTCGGGTGAACACACCGCGGCTCGCCTTTGAGGGAGTTGCCTGCCAGCGCGGCGGGCGGCTGCTGTTCGAGGGGCTGAGCTTCACGCTGGATGAAGGCGGCGCGGCGCTGGTCACCGGGTCCAACGGCGCGGGCAAGTCGAGCCTGATCCGGATCGCGGCGGGGTTGCTCAAGCCGGCGGCGGGCAGCGTGGCGATCGAGGGGGAACGCGCCTTGCTGACCGAGGCGGCGGCGCTCGATCCCGAGCTGCCGGTGGCGAAGGCGCTTGGGTTCTGGGCCGGGCTGGACGGGCGGCGTGATGCGGCGGAGGCTGCGCTGGAGGCGGTCGGCCTCGCGCAGCTCGCGCCGGTGCCGGTGCGGCTGCTCTCGACCGGGCAGCGGCGGCGGGTGGCGATCGCACGCGTGGTGGCGAGCGGGGCGCCGGTGTGGCTGCTCGACGAGCCAGCCAACGGGCTTGACCACGCCGCGACCGCGATGCTGGGCGCGCTGATCGCCGAGCATCGCGTGGAGGGCGGGATCGTCGTGGTCGCGACTCACCTGCCGATCCACATCCCCGGCGCGCACGGCGTGGTGATCGGAGAGGCGGCATGACGCTGGAACTGATCACCCTCACCCCTCCCACTCGCTGCGCTCGCGGGCCTCTTCCCTCTCCCATTGGGAGAGGGAGGGAGGCGCGCAGCGCCGGAAGGGTGAGGGTGACGCCATTCACAGCCGGGGAAGCGGCGTGAGCGGCTTTACTTCCCTGGTGTGGCGCGAGCTGCGGCGGGCGTGGGCGGCGGGCGGCCTGACGCTGCCGGTCGCCTTCTTCCTGCTGGTGGCGATCCTGTTTCCGTTCGCGATCGGGCCGGAGCCGAAATTGCTCGCGCGGGTCGGGGGCGGGGTAATCTGGGCGGCGGCGCTGCTCGCCGCGCTGCTGCCGGTGGAGCGGCTGGTGAACCCGGACCTCGAGAGCGGCGTGCTCGACCAGCTCGCGGTGCGCGGCTGGCATGACGCGAACGTCGCGGCGGCGAAGACGCTGGGGCACTGGCTGGGCTTCGCGCCGACCTTGCTCGCGGCGACGGTGATCGCGGCGGGGCTGCTCGGCCTGTCGCTGGAGCAGACCGCGGCGGCGCTGCTGGGGCTGCTGATCGGTACGCCGGGGCTGGCGGCCTTGGGCGTGGCGACCGCGGCGCTCACCGCGGGACTGCGCGGCGCGGGTGCGGTGGCGGGGCTGGTGATGCTGCCCTTCGCGGTGCCGCTGCTGATCTTCGGCGCGGGAGCGATGACGGGCGACGCGAGCGCGATGAAGCTGCTGGGGGCGGTGAGCCTGGTGCTGGTGGCCGGGTGCTCGTTCGTGGCCGGCGCGGCGATGCGGATGGGGCGGGGTTAGCATGGAGCCGCAGATTACGAACTGCATGATCGGCGGGCGGAAGGATCGCATCCAGCTGCGCAAGCGCTTCTGTGAACGCGCCGGCCTCACCGTGCTGCCGTCAAACCGCCGACTGAGTTTCGGGTTCGCGCACTATCGCATCGCCATTCCGGCTGACTTGCCGAAAGAACACGCGCTCCGAATTGCACGCGCCATGAAAGCGAGACGCCAGCTTCTGAAGCTCAGCCATGTCGCAGATGCCCTGTGCAGGTACGCCGGCCGCCCGGTTGGGCCTCGGCCGAAACGGCTAGAGTAGTGCCCAGCTGAGCTTACCGGCTCCACCGCGCGAAGATCGCCGTCGGCAGCAGCAGCCCCCTCGCCTCTTCGCGCACCGCGAGTTCGCCGCATTCGATCTTGCCACCCAGATCCGCGAAATGCTGGCTCAGCAGCTCACCGATCGCCAGCGCCGACATGCGGATCGCGTAGACGGTGAGGAACAGGAACCGCGAGTCGGCATCCAAGAGCTGGCGGCAATCGGCGATCAAGCCGGGCAGATCCTGTTCGAGCTGCCACACCTCTCCCGTCGGGCCGCGGCCATATTTGGGGGGATCGAGCAGGATGCCGTCGTAACGGCGCTCGCGGCGCACCTCGCGCGCGACGAACTTGCCGGCGTCGTCGATGATCCAGCGGATCGGCTTGTCGCTCATCCCTGAGAGCGCGGCGTTCCCCTTGGCGGCCTCGACCGATTTCTTCGACGCATCGACATGCACCATCTGCGCGCCCGACTCGGCCATCGCCAGCGTGCCGACGCCGGTGTAGCCGAACAGGTTCATCACCGTCGGTGCATCGACCCCGGCGACCTGCTCGCGCATCCAGCTCCACACCGGCGCCATGTCGGGGAAGAAGCCGAGATGGCGGAAGGGCGTGGTCTGCGCGGTGAAGCGGACCTGGTCCCAGCCGAGCGGCCAGCCCTCGCGCGGGACGGGCCCGCTCAACCCATTCTGGCCGAACACCCAGCGGCCGCCACCCTCGTCGTCGGGCGCGGGGGTGAACTCGCCATGCGCGTCCCAGTCCTCGGACGCGGGCGCCCACATCGCCTGCGGCTCGGGGCGGATGAAGCGATAGTCGCCATAGCGCTCAAGCTTGCGGCCATTGCCGGAGTCAACGAGGCCGTAATCGGCCCAGGGTTCGCCGGTGAGAGTGACGAGGTTCATGAGGGCCTTTAGCGCCATTCGGCGAGCAAAGGTCAACCGTCACCCCGGACTTGTTCCGGGGCCCACCCGGAGGCAAGCGCTGTGCGTGACGATGAGTCAGGCGCGGGGCTTGGCGCGTTCCGCGATATACCCCGTCACCGCCTCGAACGTCGCGGGCAGCACATCGTAGCGCTCCTCGCGGTCGAACAGGTCGCCGATCCGCGTGGGAAGCGTCGGGCGGATGCCCGTGGCGCGCTCGACCGCGTCGCCGAACTTGGCGGGATGCGCGGTGGCGAGCGTGACGATCGGCACGTCAGGGGCGATGTCCGCGCGGCGCGCCGCGGCGAGGCCAATCGCGGTGTGCGGATCGAGGATCTCGTCGGCGTGGCTCGCGGCCCAGGCCATGGCCTGCGCCATCTCGCTGGCATCGATGCGGTCGCTGGCGAAGAGCTTGGCCGCGCCCTCGCGCTGGGCATTGGTGAGACGCATCGCCTTGCTCGCCTCGAACCCGCGCATCTGTTCGGCCAGCGCGGTGCCGTCGCGGCCGGCGAGGTCGAACAGCAGCCGTTCGAAGTTCGAGCTGACCTGGATGTCCATGCTCGGCGCGGCGGTCGGGGTGACGGTGCCGGTCGAATAGTCGCCCGCGGAGAGCGCGCGATGGAGGATGTCGTTGACGTTGGTCGCGACCACCAGCTTCGCGACGGGCAACCCCATCCGTGCCGCGACATAGCCCGCGAACACGTCGCCGAAATTTCCGGTGGGCACGCTGAACGCGACCTGGCGGCCCGGCGCGCCGAGGCGCACGGCAGCGTAGAAATAATAAACCACCTGCGCCATCAGCCGCGCCCAGTTGATCGAGTTGACCGCGGTCACCTGGAAACGCGACGAGAAATCCGCGTCGTTGAACATCGCCTTCACGAGTCGCTGGCCGTCGTCGAAGCTGCCCTCGATGGCGATGTTGTGGACATTGGGCGACAGCACCGTCGTCATCTGGCGGCGCTGCACGTCGCTCACCCGCTTGCTCGGGTGGAGCATGAAAATGTCGATGCCCTCGCGCCCCGCCACCGCGTCGATTGCCGCCGAGCCGGTATCGCCACTGGTCGCGCCGACGATGGTGAGGTGCTGATCGGTGCCCTTGAGGAAACGCTCGAACAACAGCCCGAGCAGCTGGAGCGCAACGTCCTTGAAGGCGAGCGTGGGGCCGTGGAACAGCTCGAGCAGGAAATGGCGGTGGTCGAGCTGGACGAGCGGCGTGACCGCATCATGGCTGAAGCGGCCATAGGCCCGGGTGCACAGCTCGCGCAGCTCGTTATCTGTCAGACTGCCTGACACGAACGGCGCCATCACGCGGACGGCGGTCTCGACATAGGAGAGGCCGGCAAGGCCCGCAATCTCGGCTTCGCTGAAGCGCGGCCATTCGACCGGAACATAGAGGCCGCCGTCGCGCGCCAGCCCGGCGAGCGTCACGTCACGGAAATCGAGTTCGGGCGCGGCGCCGCGCGTGCTCTGGTAGCGCATGAGGCGCGGAGTTAGCCGCGCGGGGGCCGAGCGGCAAGAAAGTCTAGCTTTGCGGCGGCCCTGGTTCGGCGGGGTCCGCCGACGGAGGCGGGGGCGGAGGCACGGCGCGCTTGTCCCGCCAGCGCAGCGCGAGCACGTAGATCACCACCGCCGCCAGCGCGAACAGGAACCATTGCACGGCATAAGCGAGGTGGTTGTTGGGGACGCTCGACGGATCGGGCCGCGCGCTCTCCGCGAGGCCGGGGGCGGGCTTCTCGGAGACGAGCATCAAGGTGCGCGGCCGCCGCTTGCCGAACAGGCCGGCGAGCAGCGGTGTCGCGTCGGGCGCATGCGTGATCGCGCCGGTAACCTCGCCGCCCTTCCACACCGGGGCCACACCGGGCGCGGTGCTGACGCCCAGATCGAACTTGACCGTCAGCGCCTCGATCCCGGTGCGGCACTCGGCGATGTGGCGCCAGCCCTTGGTGCCGTTCTCGGCGCGGCCGGCCTGCTCGCTCCAGCCGACGACCTCGAGGCACATCGCCGAAGCGCGGCGGAACAAATGCTCGTCGCCGATCGGCGGGTTGGGGAACGCCATCACGGCGCGTGCGCTGTTGCCGGCATAGCGCGCGATCATCGCCTCCTTCTCGGCGCGGCGGTCGAGCTGCCAGATGCCGAGGCCGATCATCGCCGCGACGGCCAGAGCGACGAGGATGGTGGGGATGAGCGGCACCCTCATGGCGCGCGGTCCTTGAGCCGCCCCTCGCGCGCGGCGTTGCGGTACTCTAGCGCGAGCAGCGCGCCCTTGGCCCAGCGCAGGGAGAAAACCACGAGCGCGACCGTCAGCGGGATCCACAGCAGCAGGTGCAGCCAGATTGGCGGGCTCGCGGCGAGCTCAAGCGCGATCGAGAGCACGACGATGATCGTGCCGACAATCAGCGTGAGGAAAGCGGCGGGGCCGTCCCCGACATTGAACGCCGCATAGTCGAGCCCGCAGCTCGGACAGCGCTCGGCAAACTTCACCCAGCCCGAAAACAAGGAAGGCGCGCCGCAACGCGGACACGCCCCCTTAAGTGCCGAATCGATGACCGGAGGCTGGGCCTCGTGCATCGCCCGCGCGTCAGCCGTGGACCGGCGCGCCCGCGCTGCCCCAGACATAGACGACGACGAACAGGAACAGCCAGACGACGTCGACGAAGTGCCAGTACCAGGCGGCGGCCTCGAAGCCGAAATGCTGGCGCGGGGTGAAGTCGCCCTGATAGGCGCGCAGCAGGTTCACCATCAGGAAGAGCGTGCCGACGATGACGTGGAAGCCGTGGAAGCCAGTCGCCATGAAGAAGGCCGACGAATAGTTCGACTTGCCGAACACGAACGGCGCATGGGCATATTCATAGGCCTGGATGCTCGAGAAGATCAGGCCCAGGATGATGGTGAGCCACAAGCCCTTCTTGACCACATCGTTCTCGCCGACGCCGATGAAGCCCCACAGGCCCTTCATCGCGCCGCCGCGCTGATTGTGGATCAGGCCGTGATGCGCCCAGGTGACGGTGGTACCCGAGAGCAGCAGGATGAAAGTGTTGAGCAGCGGCAGCTGGAAGGCGTTGAGCACTTCCATGCCCTTGGGCGGGAACTGCGCGACGGCGTCCTGCAGCACTTCCACCGCGCTGCCATGCTCGCTCACCGAGATCGCGGCGGGGAACAGCGCGAAGTCGAACCACGCCCAGAACCAGCCGACGAAGAACATCACTTCCGAGGCGATGAACAGGATCATGCCGTAACGCAGGTGGAGCTGGACGACCGGGGTATGGTCGCCGGCCTTCGATTCCTTGATCACATCGACCCACCACGAGGCCATGCAGAACAGCGTCGCGACGAGGCCCGAGAGGAACACCCACATGCCGTGCGGATGCGCCTTCATCCACATCAGGCCGCCGGTCGCGAGCCACAAAGCGGCGACCGCGCTCAGCAGCGGCCACGGGCTGGGCGGGAGAATATGGTAGTCGTGGTTCTTGGCGCCGGCCATCGTCCGTCCCTGTTCGTTTTAGGCGTGATTCAAGGTCGCCTTAAGGGGTGAGCTTGGCCGGCGCAATGGTGGTTGAGAGGTGCCTTGCAGCGCCCTATCCGTCACCCCGGCCCTGTGCCGGGGTCCACCGAGAGGCGGGCGATACCGTCGAACCGCTTGTCCATTGCTGCGGCACGGTGGATCCCGGCGCGAGGCCGGGATGACGAACCACGGGACGGCGGTGAGCGCTCAGCCCTTCGGCTTGTTCGGATCGACCGGATAGAAGGTATAGGACAGCGTGATCTTCTCGACGTCCTTGGTATCGGGGTCGGTCAGGATCTTGGGATCGACATAGTAGATCACCGGCATGCGCACCGTCTCGCCGGGCTTGAGCGTCTGCTCGGTGAAGCAGAAGCACTGGATCTTGCTGAAATATTTGCCCGCCTGCTGGGGGGTGACGTTGTAGGTCGCGGTGCCGGTGACCGGCACGGTGCCGGTGTTGGTCGCGGTGTAGAACGCCATGTCGCGCGCACCGATCGAGATTTCGTCCGACGCCACCTCGGGCTTGAACTTCCACGTCAGCGCGGGGCTGACATTGCTGTCGAATGCGACGGTGATCTTCGCGTCGACCGCGCCCGGCGCGGCCTCGGCGCGCATCGTGGTGCCGCCGAAGCCGGTGACCTGGCAGAACAGACGATAGAGCGGCACGCTGGCAAAGGCGACGCCGGTCATCGTGCACACGCCGAGCACGGCGAGCAGCGCGGTGCGGAGCTTGCGGTCGATCTTCACTGGTGCCTCACCGGGATACCCTGGCTGATCTTCACGATGCTGATCGCGAACACCAGCACGACAAAGGCGAGCAGCAGTAGCGCCATCACACGGGCGCGCGACTTCTGCCGCGCGCGGACGAGGTCTTCTTCTTCGGGAGTCATCGGGGTCTAAACTCAGTTGGAACGAGGTCGAGACGGAGCCGAATTTGGCGCCAGGCCAGGAGCGAGGAGGGAGCGATGGGGTTCCATCGTGACCGACGCGCGATGACGCCTGGCGCCAAATTCGGCCCGCCGCTGCGCGGTCGCCCATGGAAGACCGCCGAAGTGTCGGCCCGCCATGCCCCCGGCATGGCTGCGACCGTCCCGGGGACGGTCGCACCGACACTTCGTCGCTTGCTTGCGCGTAGCTCTGCTACGCGACTGCGCTGCGCTCCTTGTCGGCGGCCTTCCATCGGCGATCTCGATCCTCGTTCCAACTGAGTTTAGACCCCAAGCCACCGATCGGCCGCGACCGCGGCGAAGAGGATGAACAGATAGGAGATCGAATAGGCGAAGAGGCGCTTTTCGGGCTTCATCCCGTCGCCGTCCGCGGCCATGCGCGTCGCGACCTGCGCGGCGAACAGCGCGAACAGCGCGGTCGTGGCGATGGCGGTGATGCCGTAGAGCGCACCGGTGAGGCCGAGCGGCCAGGGCGCGATCGCGGCGACGGCCATGGGGATGGTGTAGAGCCCGATCTGCACGCGCGTCGCCTTCTCCCCCGCCACCACGGGCAGCATCGGCACGCCGGCATTGGCGTAATCCGTCTTCACGAACAGCGCGAGCGCCCAGAAATGCGGCGGGGTCCACAGGAAGACGAGGCAGAAGAGCAGAAAGGGCAGCAGCGCCACCTCGCCCGTCGCCGCGGCCCAGCCGATCAGCGGGGGAAAGGCGCCCGCCGCGCCGCCGATGACGATGTTCTGCGGCGTGCGGCGCTTGAGCCAGACGGTGTAGACGAGCACGTAGAACAGGATCGAGACGAGCAGGATGCCGGCCGCGACATAGTTGACCGCGAGGCCCATCAGGATCACCGAGAGCGCGGCGACGCCGACCCCGAAATGCAGCGCCGACTGGCGGTCCATGCGCCCCGCCGGGAGCGGGCGGCTCTGGGTCCGCTTCATCTTGGCGTCGAGATCCGCCTCGTACCACTGGTTGAGCGCCCCGGCCGCGCCCGCACCGAGCGCGATGCACAGGATCGCGGTGAAGCCGAGCACCGGGTGGATCGAAACCGGCGCCGCGAGCATGCCGCACAGGCCGGTGAACACGACCAAAGTCATCACCCGCGGCTTGGTCAGCGCGAGGAAGTCGCGCCAGTCGGCGGGCAGGATCAGGCTATGGTTGGCGACGGACATTTGCGGGCGCCTATAGGCCGGGTTGACGCTCGGGGGAAGGGTGCTGGCCCTCGAGCGGTTCGGGAGCGACCCACCCTCTCCCGCTGCATAACATAGGAGCACCATCCCGCCTCCGTGACATTTGCCTCGCGGAAACGCTTGGTGGCGTGCTGGCCATCATATATGATGGCTCAAACATCAGGATTGATGCACATGATTACCGCCAACCAACTTCGTGCCGCCCGTGCGCTGCTGGGCATCGACCAGCGCGAATTCGCCGAGCGCGCGGGCGTATCGCTTCCCACCATCCAGCGCATGGAGGCGTCGGATGGCGTCGTGCGCGGCGTCATCGACACGCTCATGAAAGTGATTGCGGCGCTGGAGACCGAAGGGATCGAACTGATCGGCGAGAACCAGCCCAGCATCGGGGCCGGGCGCGGCGTGCGTTTGCGCGAGGCCGCGCCCCGGCCCGACCGGGAAGGCTAACCGCCGTGCCATTCTTTGAGACGATGACGGACCGGATGGGGACGAAGCGCAAGGAGCCGGCGCGGCCGCGCCGCGAGCCCGATGCCTTTACGCCCAAGCTCTTTACCGTGCTTGGCGAGGGCTATAGCCTTGACCAGTTTCGGGCCGACGCCTTCGCCGGGCTGACCGTTGCAGTCGTCGCGCTGCCGCTCGCCATGGCGCTAGGCGTGGCCTCCGGCGCATCGCCCGACAAGGGGCTCATCACCGCCATTGTCGCCGGGTTGCTCATTTCCATGCTGGGCGGCTCGCGTGTGCAGATCGGCGGGCCGACCGGCGCGTTCGTCGTCGTGGTTTTCAACGTCATCGCGACGCATGGCTATGATGGGCTGGTGCTCGCAACCTTGCTGGCGGGCATCATCCTGATCGTGGCTGGCTACATGCGGCTGGGCAGGCTCATCCGCTACATTCCGCATCCGGTCATCACTGGCTTCACCGCCGGAATCGCGGTCATCATCGCTTCAAGCCAGATCAAGGATTTTCTTGGCCTCGCGATCTACGATCCGCCCGCCGACTTTCTTCCCAAATGGATTGCCTATGCCAAGGCCGCGGGCACCATCGATCCGGCAGCCGCAGGCATTGGCGCGGGTGCGCTGGCGCTGATCGTCGTGCTGCGCGGTTATGCGCCCAAGCTGCCCGCTTACCTGATCGTCATCATCCTTGCCTCTGTCGTGGCGACGTTCTTCCATCTTCCTGCCGAAACCATCGGGTCACGCTTCCCGGACATGCCGCACGGGCTGCCGATGCCCGCACTTCCGGCATTCTCGCTCACCAAGCTGCAGGAGGTGACCCCCGCTGCGTTCACCATCGCCTTCCTCGCCGGGATCGAGGCGCTGCTGTCCTGCGTCGTCGCCGATGGCATGACCGGCTTTCGCCATCGCTCCAATCAGGAACTGGTCGGCCAAGGCGCCGCCAACTTCGCTTCGGCACTGTTCGGCGGGCTGCCCGCGACCGGTGCGATTGCGCGCACGGCGGCCAATGTGAAATCGGGTGGGCGCACGCCCGTTGCGGGAATGCTGCATGCTGTCTTCCTGCTGATTTTCGTGCTCTTCGCCAGCGACCTCATGGCCTATGTGCCGATGGCGGCGCTCGCAGCGGTCCTGCTGATGATTGCCTGGGGCATGAGCGAGGCCGAACGCTTCGTCGCCTTGCTGCGCATGCCGATCGGCGAGCGCGGCATATTGCTTCTCACCTTCGGCCTGACCGTGCTGGTGGACCTGACGGTGGCGATCGGCGTTGGCGTGACCATCGCCAGCCTGCTTTTCATGGCGCGGATGAGTGAAACCGTGACCGTCACCGCAAGCCGAACGGTCGAAAGCGAGGATGCGTCGCAGCGCGACCAGCTACCGGCCGATGTCGAAGTGTTCCGTATCACCGGTCCCTTTTTCTTCGGAGTCGCGGGTGAACTGCTCGACGCGCTGAAACGTGTCGGCCGGATGCCGCGCGCGATCATCCTTCGGATGGAGCTCGTTCCGTATCTCGATGCGAGCGGCGTGGCGGCGCTTCGAGAGTTTGTGATGCAGGCGCGTGCCGATGGCGCGCGGGTGATCCTCTCAGGCGTTCAGGCGCGGCCCTTCCGCTTGCTCAAACGCAGCGGCCTTGGCCGCTCGGCCAACGCCATCCGTTATGCGCGCGATTATGACGCGGCGCTGGCGGTGGCCCGCACACTGGCATCGGAGCACGAGAAAGGACTGGCCGATGGCTGACGAGGAATATGGTCCATGAGATGATGAAGCGTGCGCATCGGCCGTACGATTGCAATGCGGCGGTGCGCGAGACGGGCAGCAAAACGCCCCGGAGTTCCTCCGGGGCGTTTGTCGTTTCAGCGTTCAGCTGTCTCAGTGATGCTTGTCGTCGTCGATCACCGGGAGCGTCTCGAACTGGTGGAAGGGCGGCGGGCTGGACAGGGTCCATTCGAGCGTCGTCGCGCCCTCGCCCCAGGGATTGTCGGGGGCCTTCTTGCCCGCGAACAGCGAGAGGAAGAGGTTGACGAAGAAGATCGCCATGCCCGCGAGCATGATCGCATAGCCCAGGCTCGAAATCCCGTTCCAGTATGCATAGGCTTCCCCATAGTCGGGAATGCGGCGCGGCATGCCCTGGAGGCCCAGGAAGTGCTGCGGGAAGAACAGCACGTTGACGCCGATGAAGAACACCCAGAAGTGCAGCTGGCCGAGCAGCTCGTTGTACATCCGGCCCGACATCTTCGGGAACCAGTAGTAGAAGCCCGCGAACAGGCCGAACACCGCGCCGAGCGAGAGCACATAATGGAAGTGCGCGACGACGTAATAGGTGTCGTGCATGTAATCGTCGACGCCACCATTGGCGAGCACCACGCCGGTGACACCGCCCACGGTAAACAGGAAGATGAAGCCGATCGCCCACAGCATCGGGGTCTTGAAGCTCAGCGAGCCGCCCCACATCGTCGCGATCCACGAGAAGATCTTGATGCCGGTCGGCACCGCGATGATCATCGTCGCGGCGGTGAAGTACATCTTCACGTTCACGCTCATGCCGGTGGTGAACATGTGGTGCGCCCACACGACGAAGCCGACCACGCCGATCGCGACCATGGCATAGGCCATGCCGAGATAGCCGAACACCGGCTTGCGGCTGAAGGTCGCGACGATCTGGCTGACGATGCCGAAGCCCGGCAGGATCATGATGTACACTTCGGGGTGGCCGAAGAACCAGAAGAGGTGCTGGTAGAGCACCGGATCGCCGCCGCCGGCCGGATCGTAGAAGGTCGTGCCGAAATTGCGGTCGGTGAGCAGCATGGTGATCGCCGCGGCCAGCACCGGCAGCGCGAGCAGCAGCAGGAAGGCGGTGATCAGCACCGACCACACGAACAGCGGCATCTTGTGCAGGGTCATGCCCGGCGCGCGCATGTTGAAGATGGTGGTGATGAAGTTGATCGCGCCAAGGATCGAGCTGGCGCCGGCAAGGTGGAGCGACAGGATCGCCATGTCCACCGACGGCCCAGGCTCGCCATAGGTCGAGAGCGGGGCATAGACCGTCCAGCCCACGCCCGCGCCGCCGCCGACAAAGGGCGAGGCGAGAAGCAGGGTGAAGGCCGGCACGAGCAACCAGAAGGACAGGTTGTTCATGCGCGGGAACGCCATGTCCGGCGCACCGATCATGATCGGCACGAACCAGTTGCCGAAGCCTCCGATCATGGCGGGCATGACCATGAAGAACACCATGATCAGACCGTGCGCGGTGATCAGCACGTTCCAGAAGTGCAGCGATTCGTCGAAGCTCTGCTCGCCGCCATGGACCATCGAGGCCCAGGTGCCGAGATACTGGATGCCGGGCTCGGCCAGCTCGGCGCGCATCAGGCCCGAGATGCCGCCGCCGATGATCCCTGCGATGATCGCGAAGATCAGGTAGAGCGTCCCGATGTCCTTGTGGTTGGTCGACAGGAACCAGCGCGCGAAGAAGCCGGGCTTGTGATCGGCGTGCGCGTCATGATGGTCGTCGTGCGCCGTGAAGGCGTGTGCGTCGCGAGCTACGTCGGTCATGGCTTACTGGTCCGTGTTGCCGGTGGCGGCTTGATTGGTGGTGGCGGCCTCGGCCGTCATGTTCTCGACGACCGCGTTCCCGGCGGGAACGGTGCCGTTGACCGGCGTCGCGGTGTCGTCGGCCTTGTCAGCGGCGGGCTGCGCAGGCGCGGCGGCCGAAGGCTTGTTCGCCTCGGGCATCTTGCCGCCCTTCGCCGCGACCCACTGCGCGAACACCGCGGGCTCCACCGCCTCGACCACGATCGGCATATAGGCGTGGCGCGCGCCGCACAGTTCCGAGCACTGGCCGAAATAGACGCCGGGCTTGTCGACGGTGAAGCTGGTCTCGTTGAGGCGGCCGGGCACCGCGTCGATCTTGATCCAGAAGGCCGGGATCGCCCAGCTGTGGATCACGTCGTTGGCGGTGGCGATCAGCCGGATCGGGGTGCCGACCGGCACGACGATGCGGTTGTCGACCGCGAGCAGGCGCGGGCCGTCGACATCGGTGCGGAAACGCTGGCCGACGGGAACGTCGCCCTTTTCCTTGAGCATGTTGGCGGTGATCGAGATGCCGCCATGGTCGGGATATTCGTAGCTCCAGAACCACTGGTTGCCGATCGCCTTGATCGTCACGGCATTGTCGGGCGCCGGCTTGAACTGCTTGGCGAGCAGCGAGATCGACGGCCAGGCGATGAACGCGAGGATCAGCACCGGCACGACCGTCCAGACGATCTCGATCAGCGTGTTGTGGCTGGTCTTGGACGGGTTGGGGTTGGCCTTGCGGCGGTAGCGCACGATCGTCCAGGCGAGCAGGATCAGCACGAAGATCGAGATCACCGTGATGATCGGCAGCAGGATCCAGTTGTGGAAATGCGCCGCGCTCTCGCCGAGCTTGGTCACCTGCGGCTGGATGCCGATATGGCCGTCGACCGGATGACCAATGCCCGCGACCGGGCCGTTTTTGTGCGTGCCGTCGGGATTGAGCGTCGGGTCGGCGGGCGTCGCTGCGGCCGGCGTCGCGGCGGCGGCGGGAGCGGCGCCGGGCGTGGTGGCCGCAGCCGGCGATTCGACCGCGACCGGTGCAGGCGCCTTGGGCGCTTCGGCGGCGGGTGCCGAGGCCGGAGCAGTCTGGGGCGCCGTCTGCCCCTGGGCCATGCCGCCGGCGAGCGCGAGGCCAGCGGCCAGGACGATCGCCTTCAATCCATGCATGCGCATCTTGTCGTTCAACCCCATGTTTCCTTAGACCCCTGTTTCCGGGGGCGCCGGGTCTCCGGTCGCGCGGGCGTGAGCTTGCCCGTTGGCGCAGGCCTATAGCAGCAAGATCGCGCGCCTCAAGCTTGTCATCCGCTTTTTGAGGGCAGTTGCGGGGCGCGGGTGTGCGCCCTAGATGCGAACGGCGCGAAAACTGGCGGGAAGAGGCATGTGACCGACGACGAGGTTCTGGACGAGTTTCGCGCGGCCGAAGCCCTGTTGGAGGGGCATTTCATCCTTTCCTCGGGTCTGCGCAGCCCGCGCTACCTGCAATGCGCGCGCGTGCTGATGAACCCGGCGCGCGGGGCGCGGCTGGCGCAGGCGGTGGCGGCGAAGCTCCCCACCGTGCTGCGCGACCGGATCACCGCGGTCGTCTCGCCCGCGATGGGCGGGGTGATCGCCGGGCAGGAGGTGGCGCGCGCGCTGGGTGTCGATGCGATGTTCGTCGAGCGCCCCACCGGCATTTTCGAATTGCGCCGCGGCTTCCGCCTCGAGCCGGGGCAGCAAGTGCTGATGATGGAGGACGTCGTCACCACCGGCTTGTCGTCGCGCGAGGCGATGAAGGCGATTCACCAGGCCGGCGGCGAGGTGATCGCAGCGGCGAGCCTGGTCGACCGCTCCAACGGGGTCGCCGATCTCGGCGTGCCCTTCTTCCCGCTGATCCGGCTCGACGTGCCGAGCTATGACCCCGAGTCGCTGCCCCCCGAGCTGGCCGCGATCCCCGCGATCAAGCCTGGCAGCCGGGTGGCGGCGTGAACGGCCGCCTGCGCCTCGGCGTCAACATCGACCATGTCGCGACCGTGCGGAATGCGCGCGGCAGCGGCTACCCCGATCCCGTGCGCGCGGCGCTGCTCGCGGCTGAGGCCGGCGCGGACGGCATCACCGCGCATCTGCGCGAGGACCGGCGCCATATCACCGACGCAGACATCGCCCGGCTCTCCGCCGAGCTGCCGGTGCCATTGAACCTCGAAATGGCAGCGACCGACGAGATGCTCGGCATCGCGCTGCGCCACCAGCCGCACGCCGCATGCATCGTCCCCGAGAAGCGCGAGGAGCGCACCACCGAGGGCGGGCTCGACGCGGCGGGGCAGCACAATCTGCTCGCGCCGATGGTCGCCGAGCTCAGGAACGCCAACATCCGCGTCTCGCTGTTCATCGAGCCCGATCCCGCGCAGATCGAGGCCGCGCTGCGGCTCGGCGCGCCGGTGGTGGAGCTGCATACCGGGCGCTATTGCGAGCTCGACGGCGAGGCGCGGACCGCCGAGCTGCGCCGCATCGCCGATGCCGCGGCGCTGGCGGCCAAGAACGGGATCGAGGTCCATGCCGGGCATGGTCTCACCTTCGACAATGTCGTGCCCGTGGCCGCGATCCCGCAGCTCGCCGAGCTCAACATCGGCCATTTCCTGATCGGCGAGGCGATCTTCGACGGCCTCGCCCCGGTGGTGCAGCGGATGCGTGTGCTGATGGACGAAGCGCGTTGACGGTTTGTGCGCCTTGCGGCGCAGCGGCACCAGCCCGCTCCCCCACCCGGCCACCCATCGGCAGGATATTCTGGAATGGGTGGCCGGGTGGGGGAGCGGGCTGGTGCCGCAACTCCGGCCGTCAGGCCGGGACAAGAGCGTCATGATCATCGGCATCGGCTCCGACCTCTGCAACATCGAGCGTATCCAGTCGACGCTCGACCGCTTCGGGCTGCGCTTCGAGCAGCGCGTGTTCACCGATGTCGAGCTGCGCAAGGCCGCGCGCCGCCCGCTCAACTATGCCGCGACGCTGGCCAAACGCTTCGCCGCCAAGGAGGCGTTTTCCAAGGCGGTCGGGACCGGATTCAAGGCGGGCGTGTTCATGCGCGACATCGGCGTGGTCAACGCGCCGTCAGGCGCGCCGACGCTGGCGCTGACCGGCGGTGCGAAGGCGCGGCTTGACGCCATGACTCCGGCGGGTCACGTCGCCAAGGTGCATCTGACGCTGACCGACGACCATCCCTGGGCCCAGGCGCTGGTGGTGATCGAGGCGCTGCCCGCATAGTGAAAGAGGATTGATGGCCGAGGAGTTGGCGTTGGAGGCGAAAGCGGAAGCTACCCGCACCGACTGGTGGGGCGAGGCCAAGGGCATCTTCTGGCTCGTCGTCGCGGTGCTCGGCTTCCACAGCCTCGTCGCCAAGCCGTTCTACATCCCGTCGGAATCGATGATGCCGACCTTGCTGGTCGGCGACCGGCTGGTGGTGACCAAATATCCCTATGGCTATTCCTACGTCACGCCGACCTTCCACGTCCTGCCCTTCATCAAGGGGCGGCTGTTCGGCAGCGTGCCGAAGCGCGGCGACATCGTCATCGTCACCCCGCCCGATGCGCATACCGACTATATCAAGCGCGTGATCGGCCTGCCCGGCGAGCTGATCGAGATGCATGGCGGCATCGTCTACATCAACGGCAGACCGGTGCAGCGCGAGCGGCTCGGCATCCGCGCGCTCAAGGTCGACGCCAACCTCGCCTGCCCCGCCGATCAATATGCCGGAGCGCTGGGCCGCGATGCCGCGGGGGCGCTGATGTGCAACGTGCCGATCGTGCGCGAGACGCTGCCCGGCGGCGCAAGCTACGACACGATCGACATGGGACCGGGACCGGCGGACAATTTCCCGCCGCTCCGCATTCCCGCGGGCCACGTCTTCCTGATGGGCGACAACCGCGACAACAGCGCCGACAGCCGCATGACGCTGGAGCAGGGCGGGTTGAACGGTCCAGTGCCGGTCGAGAATATCGGCGGCCGCGCCGAGTTCATCACCTTCAGCCTCGATGGCAGCGCGAGCTGGAACCCGTTCACCTGGGCGGGCTCGTTCCGGTCGGGCCGCGCCGGCGGCTCGCTCCATCCCGAACGCCCTGCGGAGTGACGCGCCGATGAGCAAGGATCAGGTCTCGATCGTCCAAGAGCCCGGCCCCAACGAGATGCGCGATCCGGTGATGCGCGCCGAGCTGCGCCGCGCCTCGGTGTGGTTCGGGCTCGCCATCGCGGTGGCGCTGATCGTGCTGCTGATCCAGCCGCTGCTGCTGGTGTTCGCGGGGCTCGTCGTCGCCTCGATGCTCGACGGCGGGACGCGGCTCATCCGCCGCTATCTGCCGATCCCGCGCGGGATCGCGCTGCTGATCGTGGTGCTACTGGTGATCGCCTTCGTCGGCGGGGTCTTCTATCTGACCGGGGTCGAGATCGCCGCCCAGGCCGAGCAGCTGCGCCAGACGCTGGAAGCGCAGGCGGTGCGGATCAGCGCCTGGCTGACCGAGCTCGGCGTGATGCCGCGCACACAGGACCTCACCGGCCTCGCCCAGCAGGCATTGGGCTCGGTCGGCCGCGTCACCTCGTTCATCGGCGGCGCGATCGGCGCGATCGGCAGCTTCTTCCTCGTCATGGTCATCGGCCTGTTCGTGGCGATGGAGCCGCGTATCTACGAGCGCGGGCTGCAGTGGATGGTGCCGATGCAGTCGCGCGACCAGTTCGCGATCACCGTGGCGCGGATGGCGCGGACGATGCGCATCCTGCTCGCCGGACGCCTCGCCGGGATGGTGTTCGAGGGCGCGCTGACCTGGATGCTGCTGTCGATCGCGGGCGTGCCGATGGCGCTGCTGCTCGGCATCCTCACCGGCATCCTCGCCTTCATCCCCAATATCGGCGCGTTCGTTTCGGGCGTGCTGATGGTCGCGGTCGGCTTCAGCGCCGGGCCGACCGAGGGGCTGTGGGCGATCGCCATCTATTTCGGGGTGCAGACCTTCGACGGCTATGTGCTGCTGCCGCTGGTCGCCAAGCACACGGTGGACATGCCGCCCGCGCTCACCGTCTCCTCGCAGATCCTGATGAGCACGCTGTTCGGCTTCCTCGGCCTCGCGCTCGCCGATCCGCTGGTGGCGATGATCAAGGTCGCGCTCGAACGCAAGTCGGAGCAGGCGGCGGAGGCGGGGTTCGGTCCCGAGCCCGAGTCGGAGCCGCCGCCCAAGACGATCCGGTCGCGCCGCTCCAGGGCCAAGCCGGCATGATCCTCTACGATTATTTCCGTTCCTCGGCCGCTTATCGCGTGCGGATCGCGCTCAACCTCAAGGGCGTCGAACACGAACGCCGCCAGGTGCATCTGGTCAAGGGGGAGCAGCGCTCGGCCGAGCATGTCGCGCGCAACCCGCAGGGCTTCGTGCCCGCGCTCGACATCGGCGGCGGCAAGGTGCTGACGCAGAGCCTGGCGATCATCGAATGGCTCGACGCGACCTATCCCGAGCCGCGGCTGATCCCCGCCGACCCGCTCGCCCGCGCCGAGGCGATGGCGCGCGCGTTGCTGATCGCGGCGGACATCCACCCGGTCAATAATCTGCGCGTGCTCAAGCGGCTCGAGTCGCAGTTCGGCGCGGACGAGGCGGGCAAGGCCGACTGGTACCGCCACTGGATTGCCGAGGGGTTCGCGGCGCTCGAGGCGATGGCCGGCGACGGGCCTTTCCTCGGCGGTGACACACCCGATGTCAGCGACGTGCTGCTGGTGCCGCAAATGTACAATGCGCGCCGCTTCGAGCTGCCGCTCGACGCCTACCCGCGGCTGGTCGCGGCCGACGCGGTGGCGTCCGCGCTCGGACCCTTCGCCGCCGCGCATCCGGATCGGGCCAGGCCCGAATGAGGGCCGTCTGGGCCCTGCTGATCCTCCCTGTTCCCGCCGCCGCCCAGGAGATCGTGGTGACCGGGCAGGGCCTCGACGCGCCGCCGGGCGAGGCCGCCTATGCCGTGGCGAAGATCGACCGCGAGCGGCTGACCGAGTCCGCGAGCGGGCGGTTCGAGGATGTGCTGCGCGACGCCGCGGGCGCCGCGCAATTCCGCCGCGCCGATTCGCGTTCGGCACATCCGACCGCGCAGGGGATCACGCTGCGCGGCCTCGGCGGCAATGCGTCGAGCCGCGCGTTGCTGCTGCTCGACGGGGTGCCGCAGGCCGATCCGTTCGGCGGCTGGGTGCCCTTCCCCGCCTATCTGCCCGAGCGGCTGGCGTCGGTGCGGATCACGCGCGGCGGGGGCAGCGGCTATCATGGCGCGGGTGCGCTCGCGGGCACGATCGAGCTGACCAGCGCCGACGCCGCGACGCTGGGGCCGCTTGCGCTCACCGGTTTCTACGGCAGCCGCGAGTCGATCGACCTGATCGCGACCGGCGGGGCGAAACTCGGCGCGGGATCGTTGACCGTGGCTGGCCAGTTCGCGCGCGGCGACGGTTTCGTGCCGATCGTCGAAGAGGATCGCGGCCCCGCCGACCGCGCCGCGCCCTATCGCCAGGCCAGCCTCGCGCTGCGCTCGGTGTTCCCGGTGGGCGAGAGCGTCGAGCTGCAGGCCAATTTGTCGGGCTTCAGCGACGAGCGCGACCGCGGCACCGATTTCACGCCGATGACCAGCCAGGGCGCCGATGCGAGCGTGCGGCTGGTGGGGCGCGGCAGCTGGCGCTGGGCGGCGCTCGCCTATCTCCAGCATCGCGACTTTTCGAGCGGCTTCGCCAGCATCGGCGCGGGCCGCGTGACCGCTTCTCCCACGCTCGACCAGCATGTCCCCGCCATCGGTGCGGGCGCGCGGTTCGAGATCGAGCCACCAGTGGGCGGCGGCGCGACGCTGCGGCTGGGCGGCGACCTGCGCCACACCGCGGGGCGCACGCAGGAACTCTTCACCTATGTCGCGGGCAGCCCGACGCGGCGGCGCACCGCGGGCGGCGAGACCATGACGAGCGGTCTGTTCGCCGATCTGAGCCTCGAGCGCGGCGTGCTGACGCTGAGCGCGGGCGGGCGAGTCGATCGCTGGACGATCTCGAACGGATCGCTGTTCGAGGCCCCGCTCGCCGGCGGCATGCCGCTCACCGACATGAACTTCGCCGACCGCAGCGGCTGGGAAGCGAGCGGGCGCGCGGGTGCGGCGATGCGGCTCGCCTCGGCGCTATCGCTCCGCACCGCCGCGTACACCGGCTGGCGGCTCCCCACGCTCAACGAACTCTATCGCCCCTTCCGCGCCGGAACCGATGCGACCGCCGCCAACCCCCTGCTCGATCCCGAGCGGCTGGTGGGGGTCGAGGCGGGCATCGACCTGACGCCGCTGCCCGCGCTGACGCTCAGCGCGACCGGCTATTGGAACCGCATTCGCGGCGCGATCGGCAACGTCACGCTCGGCACCGGTCCCGGCAACTTCCCCGGCGTTGGCTTCGTCGCGGCGGGCGGGGCCTATCGCCAGCGCCTCAATCTCGACGCGATCGTGACCAAGGGCATCGAGGCCGATCTGCGCTGGCGCTCGGGGCCATGGCGGGCGAGCGCTTCCTGGGCGTTCACCGATGCGCGGGTCAAGGCCTCGGGCGCCGCCACGCCGCTCGACGGGCTGCGCCCCGCCCAGGTTGCGCGGCACCAGGGCTCGGCGAGCCTCGGCTGGACGCGCGATCGCGCCGCAGTCTCGCTCACCGCGCGCTATGCCGGCCCGCAGTTCGAGGACGACCAGAACGCCCGCGAGTTGGCGGACGCCTTCACCCTCGACGCGCGGCTCGCGCTGCCGCTGACCGCGGGCCTCGCGATCGAGGCGCGCGGCGAGAACTTGACCGATGCGCGGATCGAGACCGCAATCACCGGCAACGGCATCGTCGAGCGCGCGGCACCGCGCACCCTCTGGATCGGGTTCAGCTACCGCCCGCGCTGAGCTACCAGCATATCGAACAGGTCGAGATAGGCCTCCACCGGATCCGGCCCAGTCTCCGGCCGCGGCTCGGGCCGCTTGCGCCCCGGCATCAGCCAATAGTTGAGCGCGCCGACCAGCCGCGCGCGGTCGCCCGGCGGGACGATCGTTCCCCGCGCGGAGCTGTCGATCAGCTCGTGGATCGCGACGCTCGAATCGGTCGCGATCGCGGGAGTGCCCAGCGCGATCGCTTCGCGCAGCACGCCGGGGACGCCCTCGAACTCGCTGGTCAGCACCACCGCCGCGGCGCGTTCGATCGCGGGGAGCGGATCGGGCGCGTGGCCGGGCATCGACACCCTATCCCCAAGCCCCAGCCGCGCGACCAGCCGCTCGAGCGCCTCGCGCTCCTCGCCTTCGCCCAGGATCACCAGCTTGACCTCGGGATCGCGCAGGCGCGGCATCGCGGTGATCAGCCGTTCCCAGCGTTTCTGCGGTGCGAGCCGGCCGACTCCGAGCAGGAAGCGGCCCTCGGGCAGCACCGGCGGCGGCGCATCCGCGATCGGCTGCGCCGGGGGGTTGGGGATGACATGGACCTGGGTGGGCGCGAGCCCCATCGCGCCGACCGCCTCGCCCGCCATTGCCGGGGTCATCGCCACCACCGCGTCGAGGAAGCGCGGGTGCATGCGCAGCCAACCGCGATAACCCGCCCCCGCGCCACGCCGCAGGTCCGGGCGGACCAGTGCATTGGAGATCTTGCCCACGATCGGCGGGCAGGCGCGGCCGAGCCGCGTGCGCAGCCAGAAGGCGGCGCCGGTATAGTGGTTGCCGGGGCAGAAGACGATGTCGGGCGCCAGCTCGCGCACGATCCCCGGCAGGCCGAACAGCGCGCGATAGGCGGTGCTGCCGAGTTCGCGCACCGCGACGCCGTCCGGGATCTCGTGCGCAAGTGCGCCGCCGCTATCGCCGATCACCAGCGTCACGCGCCGCCCGGCGCGCGCCCAGCCATCGGCCATGCGCAGCATCGCGCGCTCCACCCCGCCCCCTTTCAGCGTCTGGGCAAAGCTCAGGATATGCGCTGCAGCGGGTGGATGATCGGGCACGGTGATCCGGCACGGGTTGAAGGCTGCCCTGCTAAAGCCCAAATCGCCCCCAGAAGAAACCGCATTCTGCTGCCATCGGGCACCGCGGCGCATTTTGCGTCCGCCGCCGGGTGCGGCTAAAGGCGCGCAAAAAACGTTACGGTCCCGGGAGAAGGGCACCAGATTGGCCTATGTTGAACCACCGGGAGCGCAAGCTTCGATGAACACGACTGTCGCAGACCCGGCCTCGATCCCGGGAACGTCCGACATCGCCGGGCTGGAGCCGATCGAGAAGATCAGGCGCCGCTGGCCCGCGCTGCTCGGCGCCGGGCTGTCGCTGCTGATGATCGCCGGCCTGACGCACGAGCTGTTCGACAAGGGGCTCGCCGGCCTCTCGCAGACCGCGCCCGACACCTGGCTGTTCTACATCTTCTTCGCGCTCATGTATCTGTGTGCGCCGACCTTCGACTATGTCATCTTCCGCCGGCTGTGGCGCATCCCGCTGCTCGGCGGCATGGTCGCGCTGCACCGCAAGCGCATCGCCAACGACGTCGTGCTCGGCTATTCGGGCGAGGCCTATTTCTATGCCTGGGCACGCCAGCGCACCAAGATGGTGGCAGCGCCGTTCGGCGCGGTGAAGGACGTGTCGATCCTCTCGGCGATGGCCGGCAACGCGATCACGCTGGCGATGCTCGCGCTCGCGCTGCCCTTCGCCGCCGAGCTGCTCACCCCCGCGCAGTTCAAGACAGGCCTGGTCTCGGCCGGCATCATCGTCGTCATGTCGGTGCCGTTCCTCCTGTTCTCGCGCCGGGTCTTCTCGCTGGACCGGGGCACGCTCTGGTGGATCTTCGGCATTCAGAACCTGCGTCTTGTCGTGGGCTCGCTGCTCACCGCGCTGGCCTGGCATTTCGCGATGCCCGACGTCGCGCTCGGCATGTGGATCCTGCTCGCCGCGGCGCGCATGCTGGTGTCGCGCCTGCCCTTCGTGCCCAACAAGGATCTGTTGTTCGCGAGCTTCGCGATCATCCTGATCGGCCAGGGCCAGGCGATGGCCGAGCTGATGGCGTTCATGGCTGCGCTCACCCTGCTGGTCCATGTCGTGCTGATCGCCGGGTTCGCGCTGCTGGGCTTCGTCAGGAAGGACATATGAGCGCACGCTTCGCCGCGCCCGCGCTCCTCGCCGTCGCCATCCCCGCAACGCCCGCTCTGGCCCAGCCGGTGCTGGGCGAGGATGCGGCCGCGTGCAACGGCGGCAACGGCGCGGCGATCCGCGTGCAGGTGGCCGGGCTCAAGGACCGCAGCGGGCGGCTGAAGCTCGAACTCTATCCCGCGAACGAGGATGATTTCCTCAAGGACGACACCAAGCTCAAGAACGAGGGCAAGTTCTTCCGCCGCATCTGGGCGCTGACCCCGGCGAGCGGCGGGGTCGCCATGTGCATCAAGGCGCCGCGCCCCGGCCGCTATGCGCTGCTCTTCACCCACGACCGCGACGGCAAGAACAAATTCAACTTCTGGCGCGACGGCGTCGGCTTCCCGAGCAACCGCAAGCTCGGCCGCAGCCGCCCGAAATGGGAGGAAGCGACGATCAACCTGGGCGGCGGCGTCACCCGCGTGACGATCCGCGCCCAGTATCTGCGCGGCTTTTCGGGCTTCGCGCCCTATGATCCGAACGATTGAGGCGCATATGCGGATCGTCGACGTCAATGAATATTACTCCCCGACGGGCGGGGGCGTGCGCACTTATCTCGACCGCAAGATGCGCATCCTGGCCGAGCTCGGCCATGAGCTTATCGTCATCGCGCCATGGGACGAGGACCGGGTCGAGGACCGGCCCGACGGCGGGCGCATCTACTGGGTCAAGTCGCCGCCGCTGATCCTCGACCGCAACTATTGGCTGTTCCGCGACGGCGATCCGGTCTGCGCGCTGCTCGATCAGCTCAAGCCCGATGTCGTCGAGAATTGCTCGCCGTGGCGCCCGGCCTGGTTCATCGGCGACTGGCGCGGCGACGCGCTCAAGATCTTCTTCGCCCATAACGACAATATGGGCGCCTATCCGCACCGCTGGCTGGAAGGCCTGGCCAGCCCCGAGCGGATCGAGCGCGTGTTCAGCTGGTACACGCGCTACATGGAGAAGTTCCTGGGCAAGTACGACGCTTTCGTCACCAACGGCCCGGCGCTGGCCAAGCGCTATCGCGCGCGCGGGCTGCATGTCGACGCGGCAATGCCGCTGGGGATCGACCGCAACCATTTCTCCCCCGAACTGCGCGACGAGAAGCTGCGCGCCTCGATGCTCGCCCAGCTCGATCTTCCGCCGGAGGCACACCTGCTGATCGGGCTCGGCCGGCATCATAAGGAGAAGCGCTGGCCGGTGGTGATCGACGCGGTCGAGCGCGCCGGCGCGGACATGCCGGTCGGGCTGATGCTGCTCGGCGACGGGCCGCAGCGCGCCACGCTCGAGCGACAGATCGCCGGCAACAGCCATATTCGCCTGTTCCGCCCGGTCTATGAGCGCGAGCGCTTCTGCCGCATCCTCGCCAGCGCCGACGCGCTGATTCACGGATCGGACCAGGAGCCGTTCGGGCTGGTCGCGTCCGAGGCGCTGGCCTCGGGCCTGCCGCTGATCGTGCCCAATGACGGCGGCTGTGCCGAAGTCGCCGATCCGTTGTTTTCGGAGACCTACGAGCCCAAGGATTCGAAGTCGGCCGCAGCGGCGATCCGACGGCTGTTCGCGCGCGAGCCGGCGATCCTGCGCGCCGCCGCGCGGCATGCGGCGGGCCAGGTGCTGTCCGACCGCGACCATGCGATCGCGCTGGTCGACTATTACCGGGAGCTGCTGGCTGGCCGGCGGCGGAGCGCGGTCGCCTGATGCCGCCCAAGCCGCCGGCGCGCTTCGCCTGGCATGCCGATCGGCTCAACACCACGCTCGCCTCAGTCCGCTACCGCATGCTCCAGCCGCTCGCGGCGCTGCAGGCGCGGGGCGTGCCGATCGAGCTGTTCGATCCGGCACGCGCGCCCGAAAGCTACGACGCGATCATCTTCTGCAAGTCGCAGGGCGAGCGCGCGGTCGAGATCGCTACGGCGGCGCGCGCCGCGGGGCGGGCGGTGATCTACGACATGTGCGACAATCTGTTCGCCGCGCACCGCGTCGGCCATGCCTCCGCCGCGCGGATCGAACGAGTCGGCAAGCTGCTCGGGCTCGCCACGCACACCACCTTCTCGACCGCGACGCTCGCCGAGCAGATCGCGGAAGAGGTGGCGTTCGACGCGCCGCGCACCGTGATCCCCGACGCGCTCGACGTCGCAGCGCCGGCCGACGCACCCGCGCCGGGGCTGCGCGAACGCTGGGAGCTGCGCCGCCTCCGGCGTTTCCTCGCACGGCATCCTGATGCGCTGCATTGCGTGTGGTTCGGCAAGAGCCTCGGCCGCGTCTCGGGCTATGTCCATGTCGACGAGGCGGTGGCGCAGCTGCGCGAGTTCGCCGCCGCGACCGGCACGCCGGTGACGCTGACCGTGATCAGCAACGACCGGCTCGGCTTCTGGCGTGCAGCGCCGCGCTGGAAGCTGCCGCTGCACTATCTGCCCTGGACCCAGGCGACCGCGTCGCAGGCGATTGGCGCGCATCGCGTCGCGGTGATCCCGCTCGAAAGCAACACCTACACCGCGGGCAAGACGATGAACCGCCCGGCGACCGCCTTGCTGCTCGGGCTCGGCGTGGTGGCCGACGCGATCCCCTCCTATGAGGAGCTGCGCCCGTTTCTCGCGCTCGACGACTGGCAGGGCGGGCTCGCGCACTACCGCGCGTGGTCGGCGGAGACGCAGGCGCTGCTCGAAGCGGGGCGCCGCCACCTCACCGAACGCTACAGCGCCGCTGCGGTAGCCGACCGCTGGGCCGAGGTGCTGGCGGCCGTCTAGACCCGGTCCGGATAGACCGGCACGATATCGACCGGGATCGCCTGCATCGATCCGATCACCGTCTTGGCATGCTCGTCGAGCACCGCCCATTTCGCCATGAACGCCTTGACGCCCGCATAGTCGCCCTTGCCCTGCAGCATGATCATCTCGCGCAGCAGGTCGCGCAGCCCGGCCTCGAACTTCGCGTCGTCGATGCGGAAGCGCTCCGCCTTCTCGTCCCACGTGAACGCGCCCTTGGCCTTGAGGTAACCATATTGCATCGCCGCGCCCTGGCCATGCGCCTCGTCGATCCCGAAGCGCATCGCGCGGAAGGTGCCGGTGAGATAGGTGGCGAAGAGCTGCGGCTTCTCCGCCGCGGGCAGCTCGCCCTTCTGCATCATGAACAGGATGTTCCAGGCGCCCATCACGTCCGCCTTGGCCTCTTCGAGCCCCGAGGCCTGGTCCTTCAATGCCTCGCTCACCGTGGTCTTCTGCCCGTTCACGGTGATCGTGCCCGGCCCGAGGCTGTGCGACAGCTCGTGGAACAGCGTCTCGAGCTGCATGTACTTCTTGGCGACGAGTTTGGCCTGGTCGGGCACCAGCACCAAGGGCGCCATGGGGCTGAGAATGCGCTCGTACTTGGCGCCGAGCACGTTGGACAGGATCACCTTCTTCGCCCCCTTGGCCTCGCGTACGCGCTCGTCATTGGGCAAGTTGAAGGCGATGGTCTGCACGCCCGGAACATTATCGCCGCCGCCGCGCACCTGCTCGGCGACCGCGATCGGGCTCTCGAAGCCGCGCTGGAAGTTCTTGTACTTCTCCTCGACCGGAAGGTTGGCTTCCATCGCGCGGAGATACCCCTTGTACTTGTCGAGCGCGGCCGATTCCTTGGGGTCCTTGAGCGTGACGAAGCTCTCGAACGCGGTCTTCTGACCGTGGAGCCGGTCAGTATAGACTTCGTACGGACCGATCGCGACCTCGATCGGCGTGCCCTTGAGGTCCATCCAGGCGAGCTCGGACTCGAAATAATCGTCGGTCAGGAAGGCCTTGGCGCGCAGCGTCAGGAACTTCTTGAGGCTGGGATTGGTGGTGATCGCCGCGGCTTCATTGAGCAGCCGCGCCGCCTCGGTCAGCTCGGTCTTGAACGCGACCGAATAGGGGACCGCCTTGAGCTTGGCGCCGTCGCGCACGACGATCGTATAGGGGCTGGTCAGCGCCGCCTTCTCCTCCGGGTTCTTGGCGAGATAGGCGTCGAACGCCTCCTTGGTCAGGTCCGCCGGGTAGAAGCCCGCGCCCGCCGGCATTTTGGCGTCGCCGAAGAACGGGCGGTTCTCGGCAAGATCGTCCCACGGGCCGTAATAGCGGTCGTACATCTCGAGCGGCAGCCCGCCGCCGGCCTTCTCGATCGCCGCGCGCGTCTGCTTCCAGTTGGCGTCGCGCTGGGCGCGGTAGATCAGCGACATCTGCTCCGACGCCTGGATCAGCAGGTTGACGACCTTGCGCTCCTCGTCGGTCAGGAAGCTGGTGTCGGGCTTCATCTCGATCACCGCGAGCTTCGCCTTCTGCGCCGCGAGGTCATATCCCTCGGCACCCGCCGCAGCGGTCGCATTGTTCCCTGCAGACGGAACCTGGTTGCAGGCGGCGGTGGCGAGAAGCAGCGCGGCGAGAGCGGTTTTGCGCATCGGTAACTCCTGAAACCTTCTGGTTGCGGCAGGGTCTAGCCCTGCGAAGATGAACTGTCACGAACCGGCCATATGCCCGCGCCAAGCACGGCAGCAGGGAGACTAATCATGACCATCCGCATCGATCGCCGTTCCTTCGTCCTCACCGGTACGCTGGGCCTTGGCGCCTGGGCGATCCCCGGCTTTGCGCAGGGGCCCAACTGGATCGTCGACGGCTTCACCCACTCGGTCGCGAGCGGCGAGCCGGGGCCGGACTCGATGCTGTTGTGGACGCGCTATGTCGGCAAGGGCGATTCGGCGCAGCTCAAGGTCGAGGTCGCCGAGAGCGCCGACTTCGCCAAGGTCGTGGCGGGCGGCGAGGCGATCACCGGTCCGTGGCGCGACTGGACGACCAAGATCGTGGTCACCGGCCTCAAGCCCGGAACGCGCTACCATTATCGCTTCGTCGCGCCCGACGGATCGATGTCGCCAGTGGGCCGGACCAAGACCCTGCCCGAGGGCGGCGCTTCGCGCTTCAACATTGCCGTGTTCTCCTGCTCGAACCTCGGCTTCGGCTTCTTCAACGCTTATGGCCATGCCGCGGCGCGCGACGACATCGACCTCGCGGTGCATCTCGGCGACTATATTTACGAATATCCGCAGGGGAATTATCCCGCGCTCGACCAGGTCGTCGCCAACCGCCTGCAGCTGCCCGCCACCGAGATCCTCCACCTCGCCGACTATCGCCTGCGCTACGCCAGCTACCGCGCCGATCCCGACCTGCAGGCGCTGCACGCCGCCAAGCCGATGCTGATCCAGTGGGACGATCACGAATCGGCCAATGACAGCTGGGAAGGCGGCGCGCAGAATCACACGCCCGACAAGGAGGGCGACTGGAGCCTGCGCCGCGCCGCTGCGATGCAGGCGTGGCGCGAATGGATGCCGGTCTCCGACGAGCCATGGAAATCCTATGAGATCGGCGGCCTCGCCACCCTGTTCCGTACCGAGACGCGGCTGCTCGGGCGGACCAAGCCCTATTCCACCACCCCCTTCTTCGACGCTGCCGATCCGGTCGCGGCGCTGACCGCGTTCCGCGACGGGGCGTGGCAGGACCCGGCGATGACGATGATGGGCTGGGAACAGGAAGCCTGGCTCGGCGCCGAGCTCGCGCGGTCGGTGAAGGCCGGCACGCGCTGGCAGGTGGTCGGCTTCGGCACGATCATGGGCAAGCAGGTGGCGCCCAAACAGGCGATGGAGTGGCTCAAGCCCGACGCCCCGCAAAGCTCGAAGCGCTATGTCCAGTCAGGCGTGACTATGGCCGCGCTCGGGCTGCCGACGAACCTCGACAATTGGGGCGGCTATCCGGCGGCGCGGGCGCGGTTCCTCAAGGCAGCGCAGGCGGCGAATGCCAACCTCGTGGTGATCGCGGGCGACAGCCACAATGCCTGGGCCTACGACCTGGCGCAGGACGGCCGGCCCGCAGGGGTCGAGTTCGCCGGGCAGGCGGTGACCTCGCCCGGCTATGAAAGCTCGATCGGCGTTGATCCCAAGCTGGTCGCCCGCGCGCTGGTCGAGGCCAATCCCGAGCTCAAATGGTGCGACACCTCGCGCCGCGGCTATATGGCGATGACGCTGACGCCGGACAGCGTGCGCAACGACTGGCTGTTCGTCGACACGATCAAGCAGCGCACCCCCGCCGCGAGCATCGGCCATAGCGCCACGGTCGCGCGCGGGCGGAATGTGATGGCCTAGGACGGATCGACATTCGAGGTTCCGGGTCTTTACCCGCCCGATTTTCAACCGTCGCCCCGGCCTTGTGCCGGGGTCCGCCGGGAGGGAAGGGCTGGGAAAGAGGCTCAAACTCAGCCGGCGAGGCCGAGTGGACCCCGGCACAAGGCCGGGGTGACGACAAAGTAAAGATCAAATCCAAATGTCGATCGGCGCTAACCCTCGAGGCTCTTGCCGACCTGTTCGGTCATATCCTTGCTGAGCCCGGGCGTCGCGAGGATGCGTTCGAGCTCGGCGCGCATCTTCGCGGCCCGCGCCTCGTCGAAGCGCTTCCAGCGGCCGAGCGGCGGAACCAGCTTGGCGGCGGTCTGCGGGTTCAGTTTGTCGAGCGTGATCAACTGGTCGGCGACGAAGCGGTAACCGCGCCCATCGCCCGAGTGGAAACCGCGCTGGTTGACCGCGAACGCGCCGACCAGCGCGCGGGCGCGGTTGGGGCTGGCGAGCGTGAAATCGGGATGCCGCGCCAGCGCCTCGACCGCCTGCGCGGTATCCTCACGCGTCGACAGCGCCTGGGTCTGGAACCATTTGTCGAGCACCAGCGCGTTGTCGGCATAGCGATGGTAGAAGATGTCGAGCGCCGCCTCGCGCTTCTCCGACCTGCTGTTGACCAGGGTGGTCAGCGCGCCCTGCCGGTCGGTCATGTTGTCCGCGCCCTCGAACTGGCCGAAGGCGAGCGCCGGCCCGTCCGCCGCCCCACTCGCGTTGATATAGCCGAGCGCCACCGTCTTGAGCCGCCGCGCGCCCTTGCCCGCGGGCGAATATTCGAAGCGGTTGGCCTTCACCCCGTCATAGGCCGCGCGCCATTGCTGCTCGAGCGCCTTGCCGAGGTCGCGGCGCAGCGCTTCGCGCTTCTGGAAGATCAGCTCGGGATCGACCACGGCGAGCTGGTCGCCGATGAAGCTGTCCGAGGGGAGCAGCACCGCTTCGGCGACGAAGGCCCTGTCCAGCGCGGGATCGGCGAGCGTGTTGGCGACCGCCTCGATCACGGGGCCATGATCGGCGCGGCCCTGAGTCACCGCCGCGACCAGCGTGTCGAGCATCAGCTGCTGCATCGCCTCGTAGCGCGCGAAGGGATCATCGTCATGCGCCGAGAGGAAGGCGAGATCGGCGGCGGTGCGGTCGGTGTCGACGATCACCGGTGCCGAGAAGCCGCGATTGATCGACAGCACCGGGCGCTCGGTCACCCCGTCGAAGCGGAGTTCCGTCGTGGCGTCGGACAGCAGCACCAATTGCTCTTCGCCAAACGGCTTCGCAGTCTCGCCGCCGAACAGCTTGAGCTTGAGCGGCAGCACCATCGGCGCCTTGTCGGGTTGACCGGGGGTCGGCGGCACGGTCTGCGCGAGCTTGAGCAGCGCGCGGCCATTGCCCGCCTCGTGCGTCAGCGTCGCAGTGACGCGCGGCGTGCCGGCCTGCGAATACCAGCGGCGGAACTCGGTGAGGTCGAGCTCGCCCGCCTCCTCCATGCACGCGACGAAATCCTCGCAAGTCGCGGCGGTGCCGTCGAAGCGCTGGAAATAGAGGTCGGTCGCCGCGCGGAACTTCTGCGGGCCCAGGATCGTGGCCATCATGCGGATGACCTCGGCGCCCTTGTTGTAGATCGTCGCGGTGTAGAAGTTTGAGATCTCGAGATATTCGTCAGGGCGCACCGGGTGGGCGAGCGGCCCGGCATCCTCGGGGAATTGCGCGGCGCGAAGGCCCCGGACATCCTCGATCCGCTTGACCGCGGCGCTGCCCTGGTCGGCCGAGAAGCTCTGGTCGCGGAAAACGGTGAAGCCTTCCTTGAGCGAGAGCTGGAACCAGTCGCGGCAGGTCACGCGATTGCCCGACCAGTTGTGGAAATATTCGTGCGCGACCACCGCGGCGACCGCGTCGTAATCATAGTCGGTGGCGGTGTCGGGATCAGCGAGGATGTAGCGGCTGTTGAAGATGTTCAGCCCCTTATTCTCCATCGCGCCGAAGTTGAAATCGTCGACCGCGACGATGTTGAACACGTCGAGATCATATTCGCGGCCGTACACCTTCTCGTCCCACGCCATGCTGAGCTTGAGCGCGTGGAGCGCGTGATCGGTCTTGGGCAGGTCCTTTTCGCGAACCCAGATGCCGAGCTGCACCTCGCGTCCCGACAGCGTCGTGAAGGTCCCGCGATTGGCGGCGAGATCACCCGCGACCATCGCGAACAAATAGCAGGGCTTGGGGAAGGGATCGTGCCATTCGGCCCAGTGCTTGCCGCCTTCCGCGTCCCCCTGCGCGATGGGATCGCCATTGGCCAGCAGCACCGGGAAGCGCGCCTTGTCGGCAGTCATCTTCACCCGGTATTTGGTCAGCACGTCGGGCCGGTCGGGGAAGAAGGTGATGCGGCGGAAGCCCTCGGCCTCGCACTGGGTGCAGAGGTTTCCGCCCGAGGCGTAGAGCCCCATCAGCTGCGTGTTGCGCTCGGGCGTGAGCTCGACCTCAGTCTCGACGATGTGAAGGTCGCCGGGCAGTGCGATCACCAGCGCGGGTCCGTCCATCTCATAGGGGTGGTCTGCGCCGTCGACCTTGACGGCAAGCGGCGTCAGCCCGTCGCCGTCGAGGCGCAGGACGCGATCGTGCGCGCCGTTGCGCTCGACGGTCAGCGTCGCCCGGACCTGGGACCGCGCCGGATCGAGATCGAAGTCGAGCGCGATCTCCGGCACCAGCCAGTCGGGAGCGCGATAGTCCTGGCGGCGGGTCACGTGCGGCGTGGTGGCGAGAGCGTCGATCATCGGGACAGCCTATAGTGAGGCGCCGGCGCCCGGCGCCACGGAAAATTGCATTGCGGTGTGTCGCCGGAATGCTACGCCTCGGCGCACGATTTGTTCAACGAAAGTCCCCGAATGCTGCGTCCGACGCTTACGCTTGCCTTGCTCAGCCTCGCCATCACGGCTTCCGCGCAGGAAGCGAAGCCGGAAGCCGCCCCGCCGGCCCCCACCGCCGCCGACACCAACGCCTTCGTCAACGCCGCCCTTCCCGCCGATCAGGCGGCGATGAAGGCGCATGTCATGTTCCTCGCCTCCGACGCGATGCAGGGCCGCGAGGCAGGCACCAACGAGTACGAAATCGCCGCCCAATACGTCGCCGCGCAATTCTATGCCGCCGGCCTCAAACCCGCGGGAACCGAGGGCGGCTATCTCCAGCCGGTGCCGCTGCTGAGCTTCCGCCCTTCGGACAAGGGCACGCTCACCGTGACCCGCGGCACTGCGGCGCCGGTCAACCTGGTGTTCGGCGAGGACTATATCCCCGGCGGCAATCCGGAAAAGGAAAGCACGGTGATCGACGCCGGCGTTGTGTTCGCCGGCTATGGCATCGTCGCCCCGCAATACCAGCGCAACGATTACAAGGGCGTGGACGTCAGGGGGAAGATCGTCGCGCTCTTCTCGGGCGCGCCGGGCGGGTTCGACGGCGAGGAGCGCGCGCATTTCGGCAGCAACGCCAACAAGGCGGCGATCGCGGCGAGCAAGGGCGCGGTGGGCGTGATCGTGCTCGAAACCCCGGCCTCGGCCAAGGTGCGGCCCTTCTCGCGCCTCACCGGCGTGTGGGACGAGTGGCGCATGACCTGGGCCGATGCGCAGGGCAATGGCCATCTGCCCGCCAAGGGGACGCCGACCGTCGCCTCGATCAGCATCAAGGGCGCGGCCAAATTGTTCGGCGGCGACAAGGCCTGGGCCGCGGCGGTCAAGGCGGCGGACGCGGGCAAGCCGGTGGTCGCGCCGTTCGCGAGCGGCGCCAGGCTCGCCGTCGCGCTCAAGACCGAGCGCAAGACCGTGACCAGCAGCAACGTCGCCGGGATCATCCCGGGCAGCGATCCGAAACTGAAGGACCAGGTCGTCGTGCTCTCCGCGCATCTCGACCATGTCGGCGTGGGCAAGGCCGACGCGCGCGGCGACACGATCTATAACGGCGCGATGGACAATGCGATGGGCATCGCCTCGCTGATCGAGGAGGCCAAGCGCTTCCGGGCCTCGGGCAAGCCGCCGCGCCGCTCGGTCCTGTTCCTCGCCGTCACCGCGGAGGAGAAGGGGCTGATCGGCGCCGATTATTTCGCGCACAACCCGACCGTGCCCAAGGCGAACCTCGTCGCCAACGTCAATCTCGACATGCCGGTGATCACCTACAAGTTCGAGGACATGATCGCGTTCGGCGCGGCGCGCTCGACGCTGGGCGAGACGGTCAAGCGCGCGACCGCCACGGTCGGGGTCGGCGTGGGGCAGGACCCGATGCCCGAGCAGGGCTTCTTCGTCCGCTCGGACCATTACCGCTTCGTCCAGCAGGGCATCCCCTCGGTGTTCCTGTGGCCGGGCATGGCGGGCGTCGGCCGCGCGGCGTTCGACGCCTTCCTCGCCAAACACTATCACCAGCCCTCGGACGAGGTGTCGAACAAGGCGATCCTGTGGGACCAGGGCGTGCGCTTCATCGAGGCGAACTACGCGATCGCGCGCGAGATCGCCGATGCCGATGCGCGGCCCGCGTGGAACAAGGGCGACTTCTTCGGCACGCTCTACAACGGATATGGCGCGAAGTGACCATCTAGCTCCTCCCCCGGAGGGGGAGGGGGACCATGCGAAGCATGGTGGAGGGGTAGTCACCCCACGCGAACCGATCAGCGAGTGGAGAATACCCCTCCACCGCTTCGCGGTCCCCCTCCCCCTCCGGGGGAGGATTTTCTAGATGCGCCTCTTCGTCTTCGGCCTCGGCTATGCCGCGTCGTACATCGCCATGCGGCTGCCCGGCGCACGGATCGCGGCGACGGGGAGCGCGGGCGACATTGCCTTCGACGATGCCGAACGCGTGCGCTTCGAGCTCGCCAACGCGACGCACATCCTCTCCTCGGTACCGCCTGGCGAGGACGATCCCGTGCTCGCCGCCTATGGCGACGCGCTTGCCGAGACCCGCGCGTGGCTCGGCTATCTTTCCTCGACCGGGGTCTATGGCGACACCGGCGGGGCGTGGGTCGACGAGAGCGCGCCGACCGGCACCGGCCGGCGCGGCGCACGGGCCGCGGCGGACGCGGCTTGGCTCACACTCGGCGCCCGCGTGTTCCGATTGCCCGGCATCTACGGCCCGGGCCGCTCGCCGCTCGACCGCATCCGCGCCGGCGAGGCGAAGCGGATCGACGCCGGGGATCAGGTGTTCAGCCGCGTCCATGTCGCGGACATCGCCAGCGGCGTGATCGCGGGGTTCGATGCGCCGCCGGGCGTCTACAACCTCGCCGATGACGAACCCGCGCCGCAGAGCGAGGTGATCGCCTTCGGGTGCCGCCTGCTGGGCTTGCCCGTACCGCCACTGATCCCGCTCGCCGAAGCGAACCTCTCACTCCCGGCCCGCGCCTTCTATTCGGAGAACCGCCGCGTCGCCAACGGCAAGGCGAAGCGCGTGCTCGGCTGGCGGCCGCTTTACGCCGACTACCGGTTGGGCCTGCGCGCTCTCAGCGCGAGCACCAGCCCCGCCCCCGCGAGCAGCGCCCCGGCTCCGGCGAGCCACGACCAGCGATAGCCCTCGAACACCGTCGAGAGCAGCATCGCCAGCACCGGGATGATCACGCTCGAATAGGCTGCCTTGGCCGGGCCGATCTTGCGCAGCACGCTGAAATAGAGCGGGAACGACACCGCCGAGCCGAGAATGCCGAGATACAGCACCCCGGCGATATAGCTCGGCCGCGGGTCGAACACCGGCGGGCCGGTGGTGACCCAGGCGAACGTCCCGTCCATCGCCGCGCCGAGCAGCATCGCCCAGCCGAGCATCGTCGCCATCGGATAGGCCTTGGCCGTCTCGCCCGCCTGCATGACGTTGGCGATCGATGCCGAAAGCACGCCGAGCATGGTGAGCCCGATGCCGAGATAGACCTCACCGCTCGCCGCCGGATCGCGGCGAATCTCGTGCAGGAACAGCAGCGCGACGCCCGCCATCGCGATCAGCGAGCCGATGATCAGCTGGCGCCCGAGCCTTTGCCCTAGGAAGATCCGCGCGAGCACCGCATTGGGCACCAGCAGCAGCGCGAACACCACCGCGACCAGACCCGAGGTGACATGCCCTTCGGCGCGGTAGACGAAGTTGAAGTTGAGCGCGAACTGGAACAGGCCGAGCAGCGCCGCGAAGCCGACGCCACGCGCGTCCAGCTTGAGCGGCTGGCGCGTAACCGCTGCCCATATCAGCATCGCCATCCCGCCGATCAGGAAGCGATAGGTGACCGACCAGGTCGGTGGCACGGTGCCGAGCTGGCCGGTGATCACGATCCAGGTCGATCCCCAGATCAGCGTCACCGCCGCGAACGGCAGCAGCACGGCGAGCCGCGCAGAATTGGGCACGGGCGTGCTGCTCATAGCGCCGCGATGGCCTCCGCCAGCGGTCGCACCGCCGCCTCGTCCTGATCCCAGGAGACGACCAGCCGCACCATGCCGGGCGCCCAGTCGTAGAATTCGAACCCGCGCGTGCGCAGTGCGGCGGCTTCCTCCGCCGTCAGGTTCACGAACGCGGCGTTGGATTCGACCGGATGCGCCAGCCGTCCCTCTGCCGCCTGCCCGAGCAGCGCGGCCCCGGCATTGGCGGCGCGCGCGTTGCGCAGCCACAATTCATCCTCGAGCAGCGCGAGCAGCTGCACCGCGAGGAAACGGCCCTTGGACTGGAGATGCCCCGCGCGCTTGCGGCGGATGCGCGCGGCGTCGGCCAAGTCTGGGCGGAAGAAGATCAGCGCCTCGGCGCCCATCCCGCCATTCTTGATGAACCCGAAGCTCAACGCGTCGACCCCGGCACGCCAGGTGAGATCGGCGGGCGAACAGCCGAGATGCACCACCGCATTGGCGAAGCGCGCCCCGTCCATGTGCAGCCCGAGCCCGCGCTCTCTGGCGAGCGCGCCGATCGCCGCCACCTCGTCCGGCGCATAGGCCAGGCCATATTCGGTGACGTTGGTGATCGAGATCGCGTGCGGCTGCACCCAGTGGACGCCGGGCTTGATCGGGTCGATCACCGCCCGGATCGCGGCCGGAGTCAGCTTGGCGCCCGGCCCTTGGGCAAGCAGCAGCTTGGCGCCGTGCGTGAAAAATTCCGGCGCGCCGGCCTCGTCGGCCTGGATATGCGCCTCGCGGTGGCACACCACCCCGCCATAGGGCGGGCACAGCGAAGCGAGCGCCAGGCAATTGGCGGCGGTGCCCGTCGGCACCCACAGCACCGCGACCTCGGTCCCGAACAATTCGGAGAAGCGCGCGTCGAGCGACTGGCTGAGCGCATCACCGTCATACGCCGTGTCCTGCACGTTCGCCTTCGCCAGCGCCGCGAGCACCTCGGGACAGGCGGGTGCGGCGTTGTCGGAGAAGAAGCGCATGGCCGCCCCATGCGCTTGGCGACTCAGGCCGTCAACGGTCGTCCGTCGAACGACGAGCGCTATCCGTTGACGATCGTCCCGCCATTGGGATGCAGCACCTGCCCCGACATGTAGCTCGAATCCTCGCAGGCCAGGAACAGGAAGCTCGGCGCGACTTCGTTGGGCTGGCCGGGGCGGCCCATCGGCGTGTCCTCGCCGAACGTCTCGAGCTTTTCGGGACTGGCGCCGCCGCTGGGGTTGAGCGGAGTCCAGATCGGGCCCGGCGCGACGGCGTTCACGCGGATGCCCTTGCCGATCAGATTCTCCGACAGCGAGCGCGTGAACGCCGTGATCGCGCCCTTGGTGCTCGAATAGTCGAGCAGCTCCTTCGACCCCTGGTACATCGTGACCGACGTGCAATTGATGATCGCCGATCCCTCGCCCAGGTGCGGCAGTGCGGCCTGGACCAGGTAGAACATGCCGAAGATGTTGGTCTGGAAGGTGCGCAGCAGCTGTTCCTCGGTGATGTCTCGGATATCCTTGTCGGGATGCTGCTCGCCGGCATTGTTGACGAGGATGTCGAGCCGCCCGAACGCCTCGATCATCGCCTCGACCGCGCGGTCGCACATCTTCTTCGAGCCGACATCGGCCTTGATCGTGATCGCGCGGCCGCCTTCGGCCTCGACGATCGCCTTGGTGTCCTCGGCATCCTTGTCCTCGAGCAGATAGAGGATGCCGATATCCGCGCCCTCGCGCGCGAACAGCGCCGCGACCGCGCGGCCGATGCCGCTGTCCGCGCCGGTGATCAGCGCCGCCTTGCCCTGGAGCCGGCCCGAGCCGGGATAGCGCGGCTGCCATTGCGGCTTGGGATCGAGCTTGTGCTCGTCGCCGGGCAGCGCGTCCTCATGGATCATTTCCGCCGTGTCGGTCATCGTCTCTACTCCTCGCGCAAAGAACCGGCGGGCGCGGGGCGGGGTTCCGCCGCGCGAAACCTTGCACGGCGATCAGTCGTTACCATCGCGAACCATGTCCGCGAACGCGCCCAGTCCAAGCTATCCCGACGGGATCACGGCCGCCGCCGAGCGGGGCGGCGCGAATCTCAACTGGCTGTCGCTGGCGGTGCTCGGCGCGGTGATGCTGGCGGCGCTGCTGGGTGCGTTCGGCGGCGGCAAGGCGCGGAACCTGGTGACCGATGCGCCCGCCGCACGGCTTGAGGTCCACACCCCCCGCGTGGTGCGCAACGGGATGTTCTTCGAAACCCGCCTTCACGTCACCGCCAAGGCGCCGATCGCCGACGCCGTGATCGTTGTCCCCGCCGCCTTGTGGCGCGACATGACGATCAACACGATGATCCCTGCGCCGGGCGAGGAGAAGGCCGGCAAGGGCGCGTTCCGCTTCAGCTATGGTCCGCTCGCGCCGGGTGAGGTGCTCGAGATCAAGATCGACGGCCAGATCAACCCGCCGCTGTTCGCCGGGACGCGCGGCACGATCGAGCTGCACGACGGCGAACGCCCGCTCGCGGCGATCCCGGTCGAGATCACGGTGCTGCCCTGATGGACATCGTCATCCGCGCCACGATCATGTTCGCGATCCTGTTCGCGCTGCTGCGGCTGATGGGCAAGCGCGAGCTCGGACAGATGACGCCGTTCGAGCTGGTGATGCTGGTGGTGGTCGGCGACCTGATCCAGCAGGGGATCACGCACAACGACTTCAGCCTGACCGGCGCGACGCTGGCGATCGCGACCTTCGCCT
The DNA here is from genome assembly GCF_026107375.2 of Sphingomonas sp. BT-65. Taxonomy (NCBI): domain Bacteria; kingdom Pseudomonadati; phylum Pseudomonadota; class Alphaproteobacteria; order Sphingomonadales; family Sphingomonadaceae; genus Sphingomonas; species Sphingomonas sp. BT-65. Next base: position 2,611,709 of record NZ_JAPCIA010000001.1, on the reverse strand, counting down.
TCTGGACGGTGGTGCTCGGCTGGGTGGTCTATCTCTCACCGCGCGCGCAGCGCGTGGTCGAGGGCGCGCCGCGCGTGCTGGTCCGCGATGGCGAGCTGGTCGCGGCCAATCTCGAGCGCGACCGGCTGACCCGGGCGGAGATCGAATCGGAGATGCGGCTGGCGGGCATCGCGCATCTTGGGGAAGTCGCCTGGGCGATCCTCGAACCCGAGGGGAGGATCAGCTTCATCAAGCGGGACGGCGACAGCGACTCATCGCGCCCGGATAATCCAAAACCAAGTTGATTGGCCAAGGCGGCCTGGGCGGCCCCGGCCTGCGGGGCTCAGGCGATGACGCCCGAGCCCGGCATGGCGGTGGTGGTCAGGATCATCACCGTGGTGAGACCGAAGGAAACGACCCCGACGAGGATCTGGCGTGCCATGTTGTTTCTCCTGTTGGCGGGGTCCGGTCAGGCGACCGGACCCATGCTGACAGTGTTGGCGATCATCACCGCGGTGAAGGCGGCGGCGCCGACCAGCGAGAGCGCGTAGCGGCTGAAAGCTTCGAAACGGAGGACCATGATTTTAACTCCCTGTGCAGTTCCGCCAGACCGTCCGGCGGGATGCCAAGGTATTTGCAGGGTGCGTGCCAGTTTCAATAACTGCCTGAATTTCAAGGGATTATAATTTTGTTACTGAATATTCTGGCAAATTTCGCCAATCCAAATGGCGTAAATTCCCAATAATCAGCTGGCCCGGACGCAGTTGCGCCCGTCTTTCTTCGCCGCATAGAGCAACCGGTCGGCGCGGCCGAAGCTGGTGCCGAAGGATTCGCCCGCCGCGACCCGCGTGAGCCCCGCCGAGAAGGTGATCTCGCCCAGCGGCTCGTCGGTCTCGCGCAGCCGGTAGCGCTTGGCGGCGACGCTCGCGCGGGCATTGTCGAGCGTGACTCGCGCCCGCGCGATATCAGCGTCGGCGAACAGGACGGCGAACTCCTCGCCGCCATAGCGCGCGACGAACTGCGCCGGACAGCTCTCGACCAGCGCCTCGCCGATCGTCTTGAGCACGCGATCGCCCACCGCATGGCCGAAGCGATCGTTGACCCCTTTGAAATGATCGACGTCGCACACCGCGACGCACATGCCGTCGCCGACGTCCGCCTGCGCGGCGAAGGCTTCCTCGAACGCGCGGCGATTGGGCAGGCCGGTCAGCGGATCGCGGCGGGCATTGTCGCGCGCTTCCTCGAGCTTGTCGCGCAGCTCGCTCGCCTCGCGCGTCGCGCTTTCCAGGCGCGTCTCGGCGCTGTGGACGCGTTCGAGCATCGTCGCGGTCACGCGAGAGAGCTCGTCGAACAACGCGCCCTCCTTCCGGTCGCCGAACCGGCGGATCGCATCGGCGCTCGCGGCGAGATCGCGGCCGAACCCCTGCGTCTCGGTGCGCATCGCCTGCACCATGTCCTGAAAGCCCTCGACCTGCATCTGGGTCTGCGCGACGAGGCCGTCGGCCTTCTCGCGCGCGCCGTGGGCGCTTGCCGGGGCCTCGCAGCCGAGCGATGCGATGTCGCGCTGGGTGAGACGAACGCCGCCGTCGGTGAGCGCGGCGACCGCCTTGGCCAGCGGACCCGCGGGATCGTGGAGCAGGTGCCAGGCGAACGCGAAATTCGCCGGATCCGGCTCCAGCCGCTGGTCGAACAGGAATGTGCCGATGCGCTCGTACAACAGCCGGGCCGGGTCAACGGCATCGACTGGACGCGCGGCCCTCGCCACCGTCATAAATCCATCCCCACGCTCATCGCGGGCGCCGTCCACACGCGCCCGCCAACGCATTCCGATGAGCCTGGGTCTAGGCGCTAACTGCTAATATCCCGTGAAATCGTTTCGGGCCTAATAAGCATATTAATCGCCACTATTTCTGCCGCTTAGCCCGCCATTCCTTGACCGCGGCGAGGGTGTTGCGGATGTGCGGCGCGGGGCTCATGTCGCTATGCGCGTAGAGGATCTTGCCGTCGGGCGCGATGACGAAGCTGGTGCGGCTGGCCATCGCCGTCTTGGTGCCGTTGCGCTTGAGCGCGACGTCATAGCCCTCGATGATCGCGGGCGTCGCCTGCGCCACCGCGAACTTGCTCGCGCAATCCTTGGTCGAGAAATCCTTGAGCTTCTCGATCGGATCGGCCGCCATGCCGATCACCGTCGCCCCGGCCGCCTTGAACTCGGGCGTCGCGGCGGCGAAGGCCTGGGCCTCCGCGCTGCAGCCCGGCGTGAACGACATCGGGTAGAAATAGAGGACCACCGGGCCCTTCTTGAGCTGGGCCTTGAGGTGGAGCTTGAACTCCTTGCCGGCCAGCGCGCCGACCGTGTTGAAATCGGGCGCGGCCGCACCCGCGGCGAGTTGCGCCGAGGCGGGAATGGCGGCGGTCAGGGCAGCAGCTAGGGCCAAGGGGGCGGCAATCAACGCGACACGCATCGGGATTCTCCTTCGTTCGGGCGGACTATGCGCCCCTGCAACCTTGCCGCCAAGCCTAGCGGGTAAGCGAAATGCCGAGCCGCGCATGGGTGTCGCGGCGGCGATAATCATCGAGCGCCTCGCCGTGGCCGGTGAAGCCTTGCCCGAACAGATAGATGCCGAACCCGCCGCCGAGATCGGCGAGCGGATAGGAAGCAAACAATTCGGCCGCGCCACGCCCGCTGTCGGGATTGCCGCGCACGTTGAGGCTGAGCTTCACGCTGTCGGGCTTGACCAGCGTGAAACCGAGCGAGGCGTTGCCCCAATAGCGGTCGAGATCGGGCGCGACGCCCTGCTTGCCGACATAGACCCAGGCCTGCGGCGTCACCTCGGCGCGCCAGCCGTCGCCGAGGTCGAACGCCTTGGTGAAGCGCGCGAAGATGCGGTTGGAATCGATCGTCGTCCCCGTCCCCTCGCCGTTCGAATCGTGCCGCCAGCCGAGGCCGAACGCCGCGCTCTCGTCGACCGCCTTCTCGTAGAAGACCTCGGGCGAATAGGTGGTGTGTTCGAACGGACCCGAGGGCAGGTCGAGCCGCCAGAACATCGTCTGGGTATAGGCGAACTTGAAGCCGCTGAGCGCGCTGTCGTCGCGGAACGGCTGGAAGGCGAAGCTGAATTGGATCTTCGCGCCCGAGTCGCCCGGACCGAATACACCATAGACCGGCTCGTGCGATGCGAAGCGGGTGAGGAAGCCCGAGGAGGTGCCGGCCGAACGGCGCACCTCGGTCTCGCCGTCGGGATCGGCGGCCGCGGCGGTACGGACATCGGCCGGATAGGCGCGGCCCACCCCCGGCGGGAGCTCGCCCGCGATTGGCGGTGCCGGGCGCGCGGCATAGGCGACGGGCACGTAGCGCGCCTTGACGAAGCCGCCGGGCTGGATCGTCGCGGCGGGCGCGGGCAGGCGCTCGAGCGTCATCCGCGTGCCGTCGGCCGCGGTCACCTCGATCTGGCGCGGCCCCTCGGCGGGAACGGGGACGGCACCCTCGTTGAGCAGGATCACCTCGACCCCACGCAGCGCCTCGCGCTCCGAAGCGGGCTGGGTCGGCACGGCGCGGACCTGCGCGATGGCGGGAACGGCAAAAGCGACGAGCGGGAAGAAAAGCAGCGAACGCATCAGCGCCGGAGATGCCAGCAAGCGATGACGATTGCGAGTCGCTTGGGCCTGCATCGAGCAGCGGGCCGGGCCGGTGGCGGAGACGGAGGGATTCGAACCCTCGGTACGGTTCCCCGTACGACGCTTTAGCAAAGCGTTGGTTTCAGCCACTCACCCACGTCTCCGGTCCAGCGGCGGAGCGCGGGCTATAGCGAGCCGCGTGCGGGCGATCAATGGGGCGTTCGGCGGCATTTCGCCGCGCAGGCGACTCGGGTGGACGCAAAATCGACTCGGGTCATCGCCCGTTCATTGCCGCCGTCGCACGTGGCGACCTAATGGCAGGCTGGCGGGAGGGTTTACCAATGCGGCGCGTACTGATCGGACTCATGATGGCACTGACGGCGCCGATGGCGGCGGCCCCGGCGCTGGCGCAGAGCATCCGCACCGTCGATCCTAACAGCGCGATCGACGCCGACCTCAACCAGCCGCAGACCACGACCCCGCCCGCGCAGGACCCGATTCCCGCGGACGAAGCGCCGCCCCCCGCCGACGAGACGGTCGATCCGGGCGCCGAATACACCCCGCCCGCCGACTCCACGACCGGCGAAACCGCCCCGGTCACCGCCGCCCCCGCTGGCACGGCCACGCCGGTGGCCGCCGCCAACGGCCTCGCCAAGCCCGACGCGCCCACGACCTTCGACCGGGTGCGCCTCGTCGCCGCGGCCGAGGGCGTGTTCGGCAAGGGCGCGAGCGGCCTCGCCGCGCTGATCGAGGACATCCTCAAGGAACAGGGCGAGCCCAATGCCTATATCGCCGGCAGCGAAGGCTCGGGCGCGATCGTGGTCGGGCTGCGCTACGGCTCGGGCCAGATGGTCCATGCGGTCGAGGGCGAGCGCAAGGTGTTCTGGACCGGGCCGTCGGTCGGCTTCGACATCGGCGGCGACGCCAACAAGGTGTTCGTGCTGGTCTATAACCTCTACGACAGCCAGGAGCTCTACAAGCGCTTCCCGGCGGGCGAGGGCCGGCTCTATTTCGTCGGCGGCTTCTCGGCGAGCTATCTGCGCCGCGGCGACGTGGTACTGATCCCGGTCCGCCTCGGCGTCGGCTGGCGCGCGGGCGCCAATGTCGGCTATATGAAGTTCAGCGAGAAGAGCCGCTGGTTCCCCTTCTGAGCTTGGCAGGGGCCAGGCGCGGCGGCTAGGGCCGCACCATGCCAGTCTCCCAAGCCGATATCGATCTCGCAGAGCGCCTCGCCGATGCCGCGGGCGCCGCGATCCGCCCCTATTTCCGCACCGAGCATGGCCTGGAGGCCAAGGACGACGCCTCGCCGGTGACGCTCGCCGACAAGGAGGCCGAGGCGGCGATGCGGCGGCTGATCATCGCCGAACGCCCAATGGACGGCATCGTCGGCGAGGAAGAAGAGGAGCGTCAGGGCACCAGCGGCCGGACCTGGGTGCTCGACCCGATCGACGGCACGCGCAGCTTCATCGTCGGCCGCCCGATCTTCGGCACGCTGATCGCCTTGCTCGAGGATGGCTGGCCAGTGCTCGGCATCATCGACCAGCCGGTCATCGGCGAGCGCTGGCTCGGCGTCACCGGGCGCGAGACGCTGTTCAACGGCAAGCCTGCCATCGCGCGCACCTGCCGCGAGCTGTCGAAGGCGCTGCTCGCCACCACCTCCCCCGCCCTGTTCAGCGATGACCAGCTCCACGCCTTCGAGCATGTCGACGCCGCGGTGATGAGCACCGTGCTCGGCGGCGACTGCTATAATTACGGCCTCGTCGCCTCGGGCCATCTCGACCTGGTGATCGAGGCGGGGCTCAAGCTCCACGACTTCGCCGCGCTGGTGCCGGTGGTCGAGGGCGCGGGCGGGCGGATGTGCGACTGGCAGGGCGATCCGCTCCATGCGGGAAGCAACGGCGAGGTGATCGCCGCGGGCGACCCGGCGCGGATCGAGGAGATCATCGAGGCGCTCGCCTGCCGCGGGCATTGAGCGCCCGGTTCAGTCCTCCGCCTCGTCGTCGGGCAGCGCCGCCGGGTTCCACACCACTTCCCAGACATGGCCGTCGGGATCGCGGAAATAGCCGGCATGGCCGCCATAGAAGGTGTCCGCCGGTTCCTTGACGATCTCGGCGCCTGCGCGACGCGCCTGCTCGATCACCTCGGCCACTTCCTCCCGGCTCGACACATTATGGCCGAGCGTGAAGGCGGTCGGGCTCGCGGGCGTCTTGGCGAGCCCGGTATCATGGACGATGTCGTCCTGCGCCCAGATCGCGAGCCGCACGCCCCCGGTGAGCTGGAAGAAGGCGACCGCGCCATGCTCGAACTCGCGGCCGACGATGCCTTCGCTAGGCAGCCCCAGGCCGTCACGGTAGAAGGCCAGCGACCGTTCGAGATCGGCGACGCCGAGCGTCAGGACGGAAAGGCGTGGCCGCATCAGAAAATCCCCAGAAACTTCTTGCGCTGTTCGCGGCGCTCGCCCTTCGAGCGGCTGCCGTCTTCGGATTTGGCGGTGGTGCCCTTGCCGACATCGTCGCGCGGGCGCCCCTTGGTGTCGCGTTGCGCCCGCGCGGTAGCGCCCGCAAGGACCGGTCCGCAATCGGCCGACTTGGCGTCGCCGACATCGACGAAAGCGAGGAGCGAGGCGATCGGCGTCGCGACCACGCCGAGTCCGAGCCCGGCGCCGGCGCGGCCGAGCAGCTCGGGGCTGATCACGTCGATGCTCGGCCGCGCGAACGAGCCGCCGATGCCGACCGGCGACTGGCCGGCGAACAGGCTGAACTTCTTCGAATCGGCGCGGAAGGCGAGGTCGAGCGATTCGTTGCGGAAGCTGAAGCCGCCGCGCCCGAGCATCACATTCTTCTGCGTGTCGATCAGGATCGGGTCGGCCGCGGCGATCCCGTTCCGCACCGAGAAGGCGATCAGCCCGCAGTTGATCTGCACCGGCTCCTTGAGGCGCCCCTCGAACATCTTCTGGACGAACGTGCCGATGTCGAGCTCGGAGAGCTGGATGTTGCGCGTCCAGAAGCTCCCGCGCGGCAGGACCACCGCGATCCGGCCGTTGGACGCGGCGAGCGACTTGCGCACGCTGTCCCCGGTGCCGGTCATTTTCACGCGCGCGCTGAGCGTGCCGGTGGTACCCGATTCCTCGACCCCCAGCCCCCTGAGCAGCACCCCCATCGGCGTCGGCGAGAGGCGGATGTCGTAATCGGTGAACACCGCCGGGTTGCGCGCATTGATCGTGATGTCCGAACTCACCGTGCCGCGCGCCATCGCGAAGTTGAACGGCGAGAGCTTGAGCAACCGGTCGTCGAGGCTGAGCCCGAGCGTGACGTCGCTGAGCGGCAGCTGTTCGGCGCGCACCCGCGCAACCTTCCAGCTCACCCGCGCGTCGAAATTGCGCAGCGCCTCGACACGCAGCGGCGCGTCGGGAAGGATGCGGGTGGTGCCGCCGACCCGTTCGGTGACGTTGCCGCTCACCGACTCGCTCGGGCTGTAACCGATGAACGGCCCGGCATCGACGATGTCGAGCGAGCGCGTGGTCAGGTCGGCGTCGAGGAACAATCGCGGCTCGCCGATGCGCACCGTCATCCGCCCGGCCAGGTCGCTGTCGCCGAATCGCCCGCGCAGCCCGGTGAAGCGCCATTCCGCGCCCTGCTTGGTCAGCGCCGAGCGCAGCCGGTAGCTGCGCGTGTCGGGCACCGCGATGCCGAACACCGCGAACGCGTCGGCAAGATTGGCGCCGCGCACATCGGCATGCAGGTCCGCGCCCTCGATCTCGGTCGCGCCGGGCAGCGTGCCGGTGATGTCGGCGCGGGTACGCACCGCGTTGATGCGCAGCGCGAGCTGGTTGTGCCCACCCGCCACCGTCGCGTTGGGCGAGAGCAGCGCGCCCCACAAGGTGAACGGCGTGCCCCGCGCGGTGCCGTCGCCGCGGAAGTGGATCGAGTTGGCGAGGCGATCGTCGCGCGCCTCGACCGTGTCGACCGCGATGTTCGCGGCGAGCCGCAGGCGCGGGTCGCGATAGCGGATGCGCGTCCCCGCCACCACCGCGCGGCGGATCAGCGGCAGGTCGAGCGGCTCGCCCTTCTCCTCGCTGAAGGTCCAGCTGTTGCGCCGCCCGGCCTCGTCCCAGCGCAGGTCGACCGTCCCGCCCTGCAGGTCGAGGATGTTGATCCGCCGCTCGCCCCAGATGAACGAGAAGGTCGCGACATTGGCCTCGATCCGCTTCGCCGCGAAGAAGTCACCCCCGCCTGCCCAGGCCGGGTTCGAGACGGTCAGCCCTTCGGAGACATATTTCACGTTGATCGGGTTGAAATAGAACTGGAAGTCGCCCGCGACCCTGACCGTGCGGCCGGTCTGGCTGCTGGCGATCCGCTCGAACGTGCCCTTGAGGAAGCGGCCCTTGGTGACGTAGAGGATCGCCCAGGCGAGGAACAGCGCGAGCAGGATCCCGCCGACCACCCGCAGCGCGATGACGAGCGGCCGCGGCCAGCGGCGCTTTTCCTCTGCTGGCGGCGCGGTCTCCGGTGGATCGGCTGGCGCCGCATCCGCCGCGACGATCGGGGAATCCCGGTCGGCCATGTTGCTGAAAAGACTCGTAACCACCGGAGGGTTCCCTGTGGTTGCAAAGCGCGACCTTTCCCGCTACAGGCCCGCCTTTCCGCGATTCAGGGAACTGCCCGGCTAACTAGGGCTGCCGGGGCCGTTCAAGATCGTCGCGCGTAAAATGGAGACGAAAATGCCCAAGATGAAGACCAAGAGCGGTGTGAAGAAGCGCTTCAAATTCACCGCGACCGGCCTGGTGAAGCACGGCGTCGCCGGCAAGCGCCACCGGCTGAGCAGCCACAACGCGAAATATATTCGCACCAACCGCGGCACGTCGGTCCTGTCCGACTCCGATGCCGGCCACGTGCGCCTGTGGGCGCCGTACGGCCTGAAGTAAGGAGACCAGGACATGGCACGAGTGAAGCGTGGTACGACCACCAAGGCGAAGCATAAGCGGATTCTGGATCAGGCGAAGGGCTATTATGGTCGTCGCAAGAACACCATCCGCATCGCGCGCCAGGCCGTCGAGAAGGCCGGCCAGTACGCCTATCGCGACCGCAAGGTGAAGAAGCGCAGCTTCCGCGCCCTCTGGATCCAGCGCATCAACGCCGGCGTCCGCGCGGAAGGCCTCAGCTATTCGCAATTCATGCACGGCCTGAAGCTCGCGGGCATCGAACTGGACCGCAAGGTCCTGGCCGACATCGCGATGCATGAGGGCGAGGCGTTTACCGCCATCATCGCGCAGGCGAAGGCGGCGCTGCCCCAGGCCGCCTGAGGCCGCTGCACGCGATCGAACAAATGGGGCGCCGGTGGAGACACCGGCGCCCTTTTTGGTTTCGCACTGCCCGCCCCTCTCGTCATCCCGGACTTGTTCCGGGATCCACCGGTCGGCAGGCTATGCGCAAGAGGCTCCAACGTGGCGCGCGCGGCACGGTGGACCCCGGCACGAGGCCGGGGTGACGGATGTGGTTTCTGAAGGGAATGTCAATGACGCTCCAGACCTGGTGGCTCTATGTCACCGCCGTGTTCCTGATCGCCGCGACGCCGGGGCCGAACATGCTGCACGTCATGACCCAGAGCATCCATCATGGCGTGCGCCGCTCGGCCGCGTCGATGGCGGGGCTGATGACCGCCGTCCTCGCCTGCCTGTTCGCCTCCGCCGCGGGCCTCGGCGCGCTGCTCAAGGCATCGCCGATGCTGTTCGACCTGCTGCGCTATGCCGGCGTCGCCTATCTCGTCTGGCTCGGCATCAAGGCGTGGCGCGCGCCGGTCGGCGGCGATGCAAATGCCGAGAAGCCAGCCCCGCCCTCGCTGCGGGCGATGTACGCGACCGGGCTCGGTACCGGCTTCTCCAACCCCAAGCTAATCGTCTTCGCCGCGGCGCTGTTCCCGCAGTTCCTCGACACGGCCAAGCCCTTCGCGCCGCAGCTCGCGATCCTGGTGGCGAGCTTCATCGTGATCGAGGTCTTCTGGTACACCGTCTATGCGTTCGGCGGCCGTTCGCTCGCCGCCTGGCTCGCGCGCCCCAACCGCCAGCGCCTGTTCAACCGCGTCACGGGCGGAATCTTCGTCGCCTTCGGTGCGGCGCTGTTCGGAAGCCGCGTCTAAGCCTTGACCTTCGCGCCCGACTGCGGTTCGGGCCACAGCGACCAACGAACGGATATTCGATGACCACCGATCTCGACCAACTCCAGGCCGATCTGCTCGCCTCCGTCGATGCCGCGGCGGGCATCGATGCGCTCGACGCGGTGCGCGTGCACGCGCTTGGCAAGCAGGGCGCCGTCACCGGGCTGCTCAAGACGCTGGGCGCGATGAGCCCCGAGGAGCGTCAGGAAACCGGCCCGCGCATCCATGCGCTGCGCGAGGCGGTGACCGAGGCGATCGCCGCGCGCAAGACCGCGCTGGAGGGTGCGGCGCTGGAGGCCAAGCTCGCCGCCGAGACGCTCGACATGACGCTGCCGGTCGACGGCGTCCCAACGGGCAGCGTCCACCCGGTCAGCCAGGTGATGGACGAACTCGCCGAGATCTTCGCCGATCTCGGCTTCGCGGTCGCCACCGGGCCCGAGATCGAGGACGACTGGCACAATTTCAGCGCGCTCAACATCCCCGAGACGCATCCCGCGCGGGCGATGCACGACACTTTCTACCTCGCCGGCGAGCACGCCACGCCGATGGTATTGCGCACCCACACCTCGCCGGTGCAGATCCGCGCGATGAAGGCCGCCGGGGGCCAGCAGCCGGTGCGCATCATTGCCCCCGGCCGCACCTACCGCTCGGACAGCGACGCCACCCATACCCCGATGTTCCATCAGGTCGAGGGGCTGGTGATCGACAAGGGCATCACGCTCGGCCACCTCAAATGGACGCTGGAGACCTTCCTCAAGGCGTTCTTCGAGCGCGACGACATCGTGCTGCGGCTCCGGCCCAGCTACTTCCCCTTCACCGAGCCTTCGGCGGAGGTCGATGTCGGCTTCTCGATCGTCAACGGCAAGCGCGTGATCGGCGGCTCGGAAGGCTGGATGGAGGTGCTCGGCAGCGGCATGGTCCACCGCAAGGTGATCGCGGCCGGCGGCTATGACCCCGACCAGTGGCAGGGCTTCGCCTTCGGCTGCGGGATCGATCGCCTCGCGATGCTCAAATACGGGATGGACGATCTGCGCGCCTTCTTCGACGGCGACCTGCGCTGGCTCCGCCACTACGGCTTCTCGGCGCTCGACGTACCCACGCTGAGCGGAGGAGTGGGCGCATGAAGTTCACCCTCTCCTGGCTCAAGCAGCATCTCGACACCGACGCGACGCTCGACCAGATCGACGAAGCGCTGACCCGCATCGGCCTCGAGGTCGAGGGCATCGAGAACCCCGGCGAGAAGCTCGCGGCGTTCTGCGTCGCGCGCGTCCTCACCGCCGAGCGTCATCCGCAGGCCGACAAGCTTCAGGTGCTGACCGTCGACACCGGCGACGGCGTGCCGCTTCAGGTCGTGTGCGGCGCCCCCAACGCCCGCGCCGGGCTGGTCGGCGTGCTCGGGCTTCCCGGCGCGGTGGTCCCCGCCAACGGCATGGTGCTCAAGGTCGCCGCGGTGCGCGGCGTCGAATCGAACGGCATGATGTGCTCCACGCGCGAGCTTGAGCTTGGCGACGATCATGAGGGCATCATCGAACTTCCCGAAGACGCGCCCATCGGCACCAGATTCCCCGACTATGCGGGCCTCAACGATCCGGTGTTCGACGTGTCGATCACCCCCAACCGCCAGGACTGCATGGGCGTGCGCGGCATCGCGCGCGACCTCGCGGCGGCGGGGCTCGGCACGCTCAAGCCCCTCGCGGTCGAACCAGTGGCGGGCCATGGCCCCGGCCCCGACGTCCGCACCGACGACCCCGAGGGCTGCCCTGCCTTCTATGGCCAGTCGGTGAGCGGCGTGACCAATGGCGAATCGCCCGAATGGATGCGCAAGCGCCTCGCCGCGATCGGCCAGAAGCCGATCAGCGCGCTGGTCGACATCACCAACTATGTCAGCGTCGATCTCGGCCGCCCGCTGCATGTCTATGATCGCGCCAAGCTGACCGGCGCGCTCGTGGCGCGCAAGGCCAGGGACGGCGAGCAGGTGCTGGCGCTCAACGGCAAGACCTACACGCTCGATACGACGATGACCGTGATCGCCGACGACGTCGCGGTCCACGACATCGGCGGCATCATGGGCGGCGAGGAATCGGGCTGTTCCGAGAGCACCACCGACGTGCTGATCGAATGCGCCTATTTCGATCCCGAGCATATCGCGCGCACCGGCCAGAAGCTGATGCTGACCTCGGACGCGCGCTCGCGCTTCGAGCGCGGAGTCGATCCCGAATTCCTCGACGACGGCCTCGCCATCGCGACGCGGCTGGTGGTCGAGCTGTGCGGCGGCACCGCCAGCGGCGTGACCCGCGCGGGCACGCCGCCACGCGTCGGGCTGACGCTCGGCTATGATCCCGCGCTGGCCGAGACGCTCGGCGGGCTCGCGATCCCCGCCGGCCGCCAGCAGCAGATCCTCGAATCGCTCGGCTTCACCGTCGAGCCGCTCGACGCGAATGGCGATCCGGTCGGGATCGACGCGGGCTACGACGCCTTCCGCGTCACCGCGCCGAGCTGGCGCCGCGACATCGACGGCCCGGCCGATCTGGTCGAGGAAGTGATCCGCATCGAGGGGATCGACAAGGTGCCCTCGACCCCGCTGCCGTGCGAGGCGGGCGTCGCCAAGCCCACCGCGACCGCCGAACAGAAGCTCGAGCGCCGCATGCGCCGCACCGCGGCGGCGCGCGGGCTCAACGAAGCGGTGACGTGGAGCTTCATCGCCGAGCAGGAAGCCGCGCCCTTTGGCGGCGGCGCCTGGACGCTCGCCAATCCGATCAGCGAGGATCTGAAGGTCATGCGCCCCTCGCTGCTGCCCGGGCTGCTGATGGCCGCGGGCCGCAATGCGAAGCGCGGCGCGACGAGCGTGCGCCTGTTCGAGATCGGCCGTCGCTATCTCGCCGACAGCGAGAAGCTCACCCTAACCGCGGTCCTGGCGGGCGACGCCACGCCGCGCGGCTGGATGAATGGCAGGGCGCAGCCCTTCACCGCCTATGCCGCCAAGGCCGAGGCGCTGGCGCTGCTCGAAGCCGCGGGTGCGCCCGTGGCGAATCTCCAGGTGATGGGGGAGGCCGGCGAGGCCTGGCATCCCGGCCAGTCGGCGACGTTGCGGCTCGGACCCAAGACCGTGCTCGCCGCCTTCGGCATGCTGCACCCGGCGCTCTTGAAGCAGTTCGACCTCGACGGCCCGGTCGCGGCGGTCGAGATCTTCCTCGACGCGATTCCCGCCAAGCGCGCGACTGGCTTCATGCGCGCCGCCTACACCCCGCCCGCGCTGCAGACGGTGACCCGCGACTTCGCCTTCATCGTTCCCGCCGAGCTTGCCGCGGGCGACCTCGTGCGCGCGGTCAAGGGCGCCGACAAGGCGGCGATCACCGATGCGCGATTGTTCGACCTGTTCACCGGCGCGGGCGTCGAGGAGGGCCGCAAGAGCCTCGCGATCGAGGTGACGCTGCAGCCTGGCGAGAAGAGCTTCACCGATGCCGAGATCAAGGCGGTGGCCGACAAGGTCGTCGCCGCGGCGGGCAAGCTGGGCGCGGTGCTGAGGGGTTGAGATGATCGGACGGTTCTTCAAAAGCCTGATCAAGCCGCGCGAAGAGCCGGACGATACGTCGTTCATCTATGTCCTGCTGCCCGTGCCGCTCGAGCCCGAGGAGCGTGAGACGCGGTTCGGCGATCCGATCGATGCGGAGCTGCAACTGACGGCGCTCGGCTATGTCAGCGGTGGCGGACAGCTCATGAGCGCGCCCGACGAGAATGGCGACCGCACCGTCGAATATTGCGGCATCGATGTCGATACCATCGATATCGATGCCGCGCGCGAGCTGCTGAGGTTTCACTTGCCCGTGCTGGGGTGTCCGGCCGGCACCGAGATCCAGTATGACCAGGGCGAGCTTGATCTGATGGACCGGTATGACGGCGATCAGTGGGTTCTCGCCCTGCCCCGCCCCCGATTCGACGCATAAGGAACTGGCATGAAGACCGCCCTCATCACCGGCGCAACCTCCGGCTTCGGCGCCGCCGCCGCGCGCGCGTTCACGGCCGCCGGCTGGCGGGTGATCGGCACGGGACGGCGTGCCGACCGGCTGGAGGCGCTCAAGGCCGAGCTCGGCGACGACATGTTCCACCCGGCGGTTTTCGACATCCGCGACGAGGCCGCCCGCAACGCCGCCCTCGATACCCTGCCCGAGGCCTTCCGCGGCATCGACCTGCTGGTCAACAACGCCGGCCTCGCGCGCGGCACCGAGAAGGCGCAGGACGCCTCGCTCGACAATTGGCGGGTGATGATCGACACCAACGTCACCGCCCTGGTCGCGATCACCCACAAGCTGCTGCCGCTGCTGATCGAGCGCCGCGGCGCGATCATCAACCTGTCCTCGATCGCGGCGACCTATCCCTATCTCGGCGCCAACGTCTATGGCGGGACCAAGGCGTTCGTGCACCAGTTCAGCCTGTCGCTGCGCTCCGACCTCGCCGGCACCGGGGTGCGCGTCACCTCGATCGAGCCGGGCATGGCCGAAACCGAATTCACCCTGGTGCGCACCGGCAGCCAGGAAGCGTCGGACAAGCTCTATGGCGGCGCCGGCCCGATGACCGCGGACGACATCGCCGCGATGATCCTCTGGGTGGCGCAACTCCCGCCGCACCTTAACATCAACGTGATGGAAATGATGCCGGTCAACCAGTCGTTCGCCGGTTTCGCGGTACATCGGGACGCGCAATGATCCTCTACGGCCACCCATTTTCGTCTTACTGCCAGAAGGCGCTGATCGCGTTCTATGAGACCGCGACCGCATTCGAGTTCCGCGTCGTCGGGCCCGACCCGGCGGTGAACGCCGAGTTCGAGGCGCTGTGGCCGCTCAAGCGCTTCCCGGTGCTGGTCGACGACGAATGGACGCTGCCCGAGGCGAGCATCATCGTCGAGCATATCGCGCCGCATTTCGTCGCCGGCGGGATGGAAGCGCGGCTGCTCGACCGCGTCTTCGACAATTATGTGATGACGCCGTTGCAGAAGATCGTCGGCGATGCGCTCCGCCCCGACGGCGCCCGGGACCCGCATGGCGTCGCCGAGGCACGCGCGACGCTCGACAAGGCCTATGCCTGGCTCGACGCGCACATGGCGGGCCGGCAATGGGCCGCGGGGGACTTCGGCCTCGCCGACTGCGCCGCGGGGCCGTCGCTCTTCTATGCCGACTGGGCGCACCCGATCCCCGACGCCTGCGCCGCGCTCCGCGCCTATCGCGGGCGCCTCGTCGATCGCCCGAGCTTCGCGCGGGCGATCGACGAGGCGCGCGAGTTCCGCCGCTATTTCCCGCTCGGCGCGCCCGATCGCGACTGATGCTCGAGATCGCCAACGGCATTCTGACGGCGCGGATCAACCCGCTGGGTGCCGAGCTGTCGAGCTTGACCGATGCCGATGGCCGCGAGCTGATGACCGATGCCGATCCGGCCTATTGGACCGGCCGCGCCCCACTGCTGTTCCCGATCGTCGGCGCACTCAATGGCGGCGTCTATCGGCTCGACGGCCGCGAATATGCCCTGCCCCAGCACGGTTTCGCCCGCCGGAGTCCCTTTACGCTGACCGACCGCGCGGCGGATCGCGCCGTCTTCCGGCTCGAGGATGATGCAGAAACCCGCCGCGTCTACCCCTTCGCCTTCGCGCTCGACGCCGCGTTCACCCTCGACGGCGCGACGCTGACCATGGAAGTGACCATCGCCAATCGCGATTCGCGCGACATGCCCGCGAGCTTCGGCTTCCACCCCGCTTTCGCCTGGCCGCTGCCCGATGGCGGCGCGAAGGAGGATCACCGCATCATCTTCGCGCAGGACGAGCCCGCCAGCCTCAACCGGATCGAGGGCGGGCTGATCGGGGCAGCGAATCGCGACACGCCGGTCGAGGGTGACACGCTGTGGCTGCGCGACGATCTGTTCGGCCAGGACGCGCTAGTGTGGCAAGCGCCGCAAAGCCGGGCGCTGCGCTATGGCGGGAAGACCGGACCGCAGCTCGACATCGCCTTCCCCGAGATGCCGACGCTGGCGATCTGGACCAAGCCGGGCGCGCGCTTCGTCTGCGTCGAGCCCTGGCAGGGCCATGCCGACCCCGTGGGATACGCTAGCGAGATATGGGACAAGCCCGGCATGGTCCGATTGCGGCCGGGCGAGCACCGCAGCTTCGCAATGACGGTGACGCTGGCCTGAAGACGCGGCGAGCCGTCGGGCCCGCCGCGTTGCCGTTCAGCTCGCGATGAAGGCGAGCAGGTCGGGGTTCACCACCTCAGGATGCGTCGCGCACATGCCGTGGGGCAGGCCGTCATAGGTCTTGAGCGTGCCGTTCTTGAGCAGCGCGGCCGATTTCGGCGCCGAGTCATGATAGGGCACGATCTGGTCGTCGGTGCCGTGCATCACCAGCACCGGGACCTCGATCGCCTTCAGATCCTCGGTGAAGTCGGTCTCGCTGAACGCCTTGATGCAGTCGTAATGCGCCTTGGCGCCGCCCATCATGCCCTGGCGCCACCAATTGTCGATCAGCCCCTGGCTGACCTTCGCGCCCTCGCGGTTGAAGCCGTAGAAAGGCCCCGTCGGCAGATCGATGTAGAATTGCGCGCGATTGGCGAGGAGCGCCTCGCGCAAGCCGTCGAACACCTCGATCGGCAGGCCCTCGGGATTGCTGTCCTTCTTGACCATCACCGGCGGCACCGCGCCGATCAGCACCGCCTTGGCGACGCGGCCCGGCTCGGCACGCGCGACGTAATGCGCCACCTCGCCGCCGCCGGTCGAATGGCCGACATGGATCGCGCCCTTGAGGTCGAGTGCTTTCACCAAAGCCGCGACGTCGGCGGCATAGGTATCCATCTCGTTCCCCTCCCAGGTCTGCGAGGAGCGGCCGTGCCCGCGCCGGTCGTGCGCGATCACGCGATAGCCCTTGTGCAGGAAGAACAGCATCTGGTTGTCCCAGTCGTCCGCGGAGAGCGGCCAGCCGTGATGGAAGACGATCGGCGTCGCGCCCTTGGGGCCCCAGTCCTTGTAGAAGATCTCGGTGCCGTCGCTGGTGGTGATGGTGCTCATGCGCTCGCATCCTTGATTTGGACCGCCTCGCGGGAAGCGCGGCGTGCGCAAAAGATGACACCGCTCGCCGAGTCGAAAAAGTGCAACGTTCGAAAGCGATCGTTTCTAAAATCGAAAGTCTCGCATCGGGGCGCACTTGCCGCTAGAGGGCCGCGATGCCCGAGAACCCGATTCCTGGTCGCCGCACCTTCGCGATCATCTCCCACCCTGACGCCGGCAAGACCACGCTGACCGAGAAGCTGCTGCTGTTCGGCGGCGCGATCCATCTGGCGGGCGAGGTCAAGGCGCGCGGGCAGGCGCGGCGCGCGCGATCGGACTGGATGAAGATCGAGCAGCAGCGCGGCATCTCGGTCACCAGCTCGGTGATGACATTCGAGCGGGACGGAATCACCTTCAACCTGCTCGACACGCCGGGCCACGAGGATTTCAGCGAGGACACCTACCGCACGCTGACCGCGGTCGATTCCGCGGTGATGGTGATCGACGTCGCCAAGGGTATCGAGAGCCAGACGCGCAAGCTGTTCGAGGTGTGCCGGCTGCGCAACGTGCCGATCATCACCTTCGTCAACAAGGTCGACCGCGAAGGCCGCGAGGTGTTTGAGACGCTCGACGAGATCGCCGAGCTGCTCCAGCTCGACGTCGCGCCGATGACCTGGCCGGTCGGCATGGGCGGCACGTTCGAGGGGGTGTACGACCTCGTCGCCAACCGCCTGCTGCTGCCCGAAGGCGACAGCCGCGAGTTCCAGGGCAAGGTGGTGCAGACCAGCGGCCTCGACGATCCGCAGCTCGATGCGATCCTCGGCGAGCAGAATCTCGCCAAGCTGCGCGAGGATGCCGAGCTGGCGCTGGCGGGCTATGCATCGTTCGACGGCGAGGCCTATCGCAACGGCGACCTCACCCCGGTCTATTTCGGCTCGGCGCTCAAGGAGTTCGGGGTCGATTCGCTGATCGACGCGATTGCGCGCCACGCGCCGCCCCCGCACGCCTTGCCCGCCGAGCCCGCGCCGGTCTCGCCGGACAATAGCGAGGTCACCGGCTTCGTGTTCAAGGTCCAGGCCAACATGGACCCCAACCACCGCGACCGCATTGCGTTCATGCGGCTGGTCTCGGGTACCTTCAAGCGCGGCATGAAGCTGACCCCGACCGGCCATGGCAAGCCGATCGCGATCCATTCGCCGATCATGTTCTTCGCACAGCAGCGCGAACTGGCCGACGAGGCCTTCCCCGGCGACATCATCGGCATCCCCAATCACGGCACGCTGCGCGTCGGCGACACGCTGAGCGAAAAGGCGGACATCCGCTTCACCGGCCTGCCCAACTTCGCGCCCGAGATCCTGCGCCGCGTCCAGCTCAAGGACCCGACCAAGACCAAGCAGCTGCGCAAGGCGCTCGACGACCTCTCCGAGGAGGGGGTGATCCAGGTCTTCTATCCCGAGATCGGCTCCAACTGGATCATCGGCGTGGTGGGGCAGCTCCAGCTCGACGTGCTGCTCAGCCGCCTCGACGCCGAGTACAAGGTTGGCGCGATGCTCGAGCCCGCACCGTTCGACACCGCGCGCTGGATCGGCGGCGACGCGGGCGACGTGAAGGAATTCATGGACTTGAACCGCACCGCCATGGCCAAGGACCGCGACGGCAACCCGGTGTTCCTCGCCAAGTCCGCCTGGGAAGTCGGCTATGTCGCCGACCGCTATTCGCGGGTGAAGTTCATGGCGACGCGCGAGCGCTGATGCAGACGCGGCCCGGCATCTGCGCGCGCAAGCGGCGGTTCCGGACCGAACAGGAAGCGATGCAGGTGGCGCGCGACGCGCAGGTCACCCTGCGCGTCTATCGCTGCGCGCTATGCCGCGACTATCACCTCACCAGCCGGACCAAGGGCATGCGGCGGCCGGGCTGATCAGGCCGCGTCCTCGACCCAGCCGCGGCGCAGCGGCTTGACCGCGGACAGCATCAGCACCGCGGCGAGCGCGTAGAAGGCGAGGCACGCCACCGCCGCATAGCGCAGCGATTCGATGCCGTGGCTCGACTTGAGCGCATCTGACAGCGCACCCATCAGCAGCGGCCCGATGCCGAGGCCGATCAGATTGTTGATCAGCAGAAAGCTCGCCGACGCGGTCGCGCGCATCTCGCGCGGGACGAGGTGCTGCACCGCGGTCGTCACCGGACCCAGCCACAGGATGTTGAGCGCGTTGGGGATCAGCAGCAGCGCCCAGGCGAGCATCGGCGAGCTGCTGAGGAAACCGAACGCGAAGGTCGGGACGGTGATCGCCCAGGCGATCGCCGGCAGCCTGGCGTACCAGCCGCGATCGCTGCGTCCCAGCCGGTCGGCGAACCAGCCCCCGGCGAACACCCCGGCGACGCCGCCGATGAGCAGGACCGAGCCCATGAATTGCCCGGTGGTGATCAGGCCGAAGCCGAAGCTGCGCATCAGGATCGACGGCGTCCACAGCGCGAGGCCGTAGCCGCACAGCGAGCTGAAGGACGCAGCGAACGCCATCAGCCAGAAGGCGGGCTTCTTCGCGAGGATGGGGAAGACCCGTGCCACCGGCGTCGCTTGCGCTGCGGCAGCCGGGCGCGGCAGGTCGCGCACCAGATATTTGAAGATCGGCGCAAGCACGATCCCGGCGATCCCCATCACGATGAACGCGGTGCGCCAATCGACCAGCGCGGCGATATAGGCGCCGAGCAGCGTGCCGCCGGCCAGCCCCACCGGGATGCCGAGCGAGTAGACGGCCAGCGCCCGCGCGCGCTTCTCGGGCGGGAAATAATCGGCGATCAGCGCATAGGATGGCGCGACGCCGCCCGCCTCGCCGACGCCGACGCCGAGCCGGTAGAGGAACAGCTGCCAATAGCCCGTCGCCGTTCCGCACAGCGCGGTGAACGCACTCCACACCGCCAGGCTGCCGGCGATCACCGCGCTGCGGCTGGTGCGGTCGGCGAGATAGGCGAGCGGGACGCCGAGCACCGAATAGAGCAGTGCGAAGGCGAGGCCGCCGATCGCGCCGAACTCGGCGTCGGTCAGGCCGAGGTCCGCCTTGATCGGGACGGCGAGGATGCCGAGGATCTGCCGGTCGAGGAAATTGAACGTATAGACCAGCAGCAGCATTGCGAGCACGAGGCCGCGATAGCCGGGTGTCGCATGGCCTGCCTGTGGCGCTCCGCTCTGTGCCATCCGTCCCTCCCCTTCGAAAAATATATTGGCCGGACGCCCGCTGCGAGCGTCCGGCCAGATCAGTCTGCCAAACTCAAGACTGCAAAGCGATCAGAACTTGACCGTGCCGCTGACGAACACCTGGCGCGGGTTGCCGTAATAGGCGGTGAGCACCCCTTCCGCGCCCAGCGTCGAGCTGATCCCCGGCTGGCCGTTTGCCAGGATGAACTGGCCGGTGTCGAGGTTCTGGCGCAGGAAGTTGTAGCCCGCGACGATGTAGCGCTTGTCGGTCAGGTTGCGGCCGTGGACGCCGATCGAGAAGGTGTCGTTGATGTCCCACACCAGATTCGCGTCCCACAGCGCATAGCCCGGCTGGTCGAGGCCCGGCGTCTGGAGCTCGAACTGCTGGCTGTCGCCGCGATAGGAAAGCGTGGTGTTGAAGTTGACCGAACCGTCGCCGACCGGCGCGGTGTAGGCGATGGTGCCCGAGGCGGTCCAGTCAGGCGTGTTCTGGATCGCGCGGCGGTCCGCCACGTCGATGCCGCGCGCGTCGATGAACTGCTTGTACTTGGCGTCGAGATAGCCGAGCGTCCAGCCGAGGTTGAGCGTGCCGCCCGCAGTGCCGAAATCGCGCGCCGCGACCAGGTTGCCCTCGAACTCCAGCCCCTTGAACTCGGCCTTGCCGGCGTTGGTGGTGATCCCGGCGAAGGTGGTGATCCCGCCGACGGTGACGCCGACCGATCCGGGCACCTGCACATCCTTGTACTCGGCATAGAAGCCGGCGAAGGCGAAGGTCAGGCGGCGGTCGAACAGCGACGCCTTCCAGCCCAGCTCATAGCTGTCGACCGTCTCGGGCTCGAACGAGAGGAAGTTGTAGATGTCGTCCTGGTCGCCGCCCAGGCCGCCCACGCCGTTGCCGTTGAGGTCGGGCGCCGAGATGCCGACGCCGCGCGGATCGAAGCCGCCGCCTTTGAAGCCCTTCGAATAGGAGGCGTAGATCGTGTGGTCCTCGGTCGGCTTGAAGCTGATCGAGGCGCGCGGGGTGAACTTTGAAAAGTCCGCCTTGCCGCGGAAATTGGTCTGGCGGAGGATCGGCGCGGTAGTGCCCCCGAAGAAGGGCGATGACCCGAGATAGACGTTGCGCTGGACGATCGATTCGCGGCGGTCCCAGGTGTAGCGGCCGCCGACCGACAGGCTGAACATCCCGATGTCATAGGTGAAGTCGCCGAAGATCGCCCCGGTCTTGGTCTCGACCTCGCCATAGGTCAGCGCGGTGACCGTGCCCGGCGTGCGCACGTCGAACACGGTGCGGGCCTTGGCGTCGAGCCAATAGCCACCGATCAGACCGTTGAAGTTGCCCGTATCGATCAGGAACTGGATTTCCTGGCTGAGCTGCTCGTTATTGTAGAAGGCGGGCACGTCGACATCGACCGCAGGCAGCGCGTCGAAGTCGATCGGAGTCGAGCTGTCATCCTTGCGATAGCCGGTGATCGCGCGGAAGGTGAGCCACTCGGCCGGGCGGAATTCGAGCAGGCCCGAGAAGCCCCATGCCTCGACGTCCTGCGTCGGCGCGACGAGGCCGCCGCGGCTGTCATAGACGTTGCCGAGCACCGGCGCGCCCGTGGCGAGCGACGGGATCAGGCGGTGGCCGCCGCGCGGGTTGCTCTTGTCCTTGGTATAGTCGCCGGTGATGCGCACGAACGCCTCGTCGCTGGGCACGATCTCGATCGTCCCGCGCGCCGCCCAGATGTCCTTGTTGTAGTTCTCGAGGCCCGTGGTGAGGTTGGTGCCGAACCCGCCGCGCGACAGCCGCGCCGCCGCCGCGCCGATGCGCACCGTGCCGTCGCCGATCGGCAGGCTGCCGCTGATCACGCCATCGGCCTGGTCGTAGCTCCCATACGTGCCGCGCAGCTTGAGCGTGGGGGTGTCGCCCAACCGCTTGGTGACGTACTTCACCGCGCCGCCGATCGTGTTGCGGCCATAGAGCGTGCCCTGCGGCCCGCGCAGCACCTCGATCCGCTCGACGTCGTAGATGTCCATCACCGCCGCCTGCGGACGGTTGAGATACACGTCGTCGAGATAGATGCCGACGCCCGCCTCGAAGCCCGCGACCGGATCCTGCTGGCCGACGCCGCGGATGAAGGCGGAGAGCGTGTTGTTGGTGCCGCGCGAGACTTCGAGCGTGACGTTGGGGGTGGTCGCGGCGATGTCGGTCACGTCGATCGCGCCCGCCGCCTCGAGCTGCGCACCACTATAGGCGGTCACCGCGATCGGCACGTCGAGCAGGCTTTCCTCACGGCGGCGCGCGGTGACGACGATCTCGCCCGGCGCGGCCTCTTCCTCGGCAGTCGTGGCATCCGCCGGCGCGTCCTGTGCGAGCGCGGGCATCGCGGTCAGCGCGCCGAGCGCGGCACCTGCATTCAGGATCGTGCGGACAGACGGAATCAGGCGTAGCATCGAAGCTTTCCTCCCCAGATGACAGCCGGATGAAGCCCCGGCTTGTAAGACGTTGGAGGACGCTATAGTGAAACCTGAACCGGGTTTCAACTTCCGGATTCAGGGAGAGGCGCAAGTGGCGGAGGAACGTGGCATGGCGGCCACAGTCACAGTGGCGAAGAGCGAGGGCGCGGCGAGCGAGGGCAAGGAGCCGCGCACCGCGCGCGGCCGCCGCACGCTGCGCGCGATCCTCGACGCTGCGGCCGTCGAGTTCGGCGAGAAGGGCTTCCACGACGGCTCGATCAGCGGGATCACGCGCCGCGCCGGCGTCGCGCTGGGCAGCTTCTACACCTATTTCGATTCGAAGGACGCGGTGTTCCGCGCGCTGGTCCGCGACATGAGCGAGCAGGTGCGCGAGCATGTCGCCCCCGCGATCCGCGCCGCGCCCGAACAGATCGCCGCCGAGCGCGCCGGTCTCGAAACCTTCATCGGCTTCGTGCGAAAGCACAAGGAGATCTACCGCATCATCGACGAGGCCGAGTTCGTCGACCCCGAGAGCTTCCGCCTTCACTACGCCACTACCGCCGAGCGCATCGAGAAGCGCCTGCGCGCCGCCGCCGACCGCGGCGAGCTGCGCGCCGACGTGTCCGAGGTCCATGCCTGGGCGATCATGGGGATGAACGTGTTCCTGGGGCTGCGCTACGGCGTGTGGAACGAGGACCGCGAGGCTGCGGACGTGGCGGATACGGTCGCCGAGATGCTGGCGCGGGGGCTGGGGGCGAGGTAGCAGCGGCTTTCGCCCCAATTGCGGACGTTGCTTCTAGCCCTCTCCCGCTTGCGGAGAGGGCTAGAAAGCCCGACCGTCGGCTTTCCACCCAATAGCCGCCCCGCTTGCAATGTTGGATTTCGTTTGCTTCCATCGACAGGCCGCATGCCGGCCGCTCTTTGATTTCGTCGATCCGCACCCGCTAAAGGCGCCACCCGACAAAGGCGACCAAGTTGACAGAATGAACCGCGCTACGCGTAACTTGGTCAACTTCACCGCACTGGCCGAACCCTCACCCCGCCTCGGCCAGCCACGCCTTCGCCGTGTCGCCGTCCCAGTCCATGTCGCCCGCAACGCGCCACACCTCGCGGCCCTGCGCGTCATAGAACACGGTGGTCGGCAGGTTGACGCCGTAATGCGTCGACAGGCCGACATCGGGATCGAGATAAGGCTGGAGCGCCTTGAATCCCGCCTTCGCGAAATAGGGCGTCACCTTCGCCGCGCCTTCGAGGTCCTGGCTCACCGTCAGCACCCGAATCCTGTCGCCTTCGCGCTGCGCCAGCCGGTCGAGCGCCGGCATCTCGCGCACGCACGGCGCGCACCAGGTCGCCCACAGGTTGAGCAGCAGCGGCTTGCCCTTGAACGCGGCGAGCGTCGCGGGCTTGCCGTCCGGCGCCTGGAACGCCAGCGCCGGCGCGGCCTCGCCCTTGTGGCTGCGGTCGATCGTGCCGATCCGCTCGACATCGCCGCCCGCCGCGGCCTTGTTCGCGGGTGCAGCAGTGCTTTCGCCCGCAACAGCGGCGTTTGCTTGCTCGCCCGGCTCCTTCGGCTTATCGCAGCCGGCAATTCCAAGGGTCAGGGCCGTAAGGACAGGGAGAAGCGCGATCGTCGAGCGCAAGACAGGCTCCAATTCGATGTGGGGCGGGCGCTTCGCCGAAGGCCCGTCGTCGGTGATGCGCGAGATTAACGCTTCCATCCCGTTCGACAAGCGCATGTGGCGGCAGGACATCGCAGGATCGAAGGCGCACGTCGCGATGCTGGGCAAGCAGGGCATCGTCGGCGCCGAGGATGCCGCGGCGATCTCCGCCGGGCTCGACGCGGTCGCCGCCGACTACGAACGCGAAGGGGTGCCCGAGGACCTCGCGCTCGAGGACATCCACATGCTGACCGAGGCGCGGCTGGCCGGGAAGATCGGGCCGGTCGCCGGACGCCTCCACACCGCGCGCAGCCGCAACGATCAGGTCGCGACCGACTTCCGCCTGTGGGTGCGCGACGCCACGGACCAGGTGCTCGCCGCGCTCGGCGCGCTGCAGGAGGCATTGCTCGCCCGCGCCGAGGAACATGCCGACAGCGTGATGCCCGGCTTCACCCATCTCCAGAGCGCGCAGCCGGTGACCTTGGGTCATCACCTCATGGCCTATTTCGAGATGATCGGCCGCGACGTCTCGCGCTTCTCGGACGCCCGTGCGCGCGGCAATCTCTGCCCGCTGGGATCGGCAGCGCTGGCCGGCACCGGCTTCCCGCTCGACCGCAAGGCGACCGCGGCCGCGCTCGGCTTCGACGGGCCGACGCGCAACTCGCTCGACGCCGTCAGCGACCGGGATTTCGCACTCGATTATCTGATGGCGGCCGCGCAGTGCAGCCTGCACCTCAGCCGCCTTGCCGAGGAATTCGTGATCTGGGCGAGCCAGCCCTTCGGCTTCGTCAAGCTCTCCGATCAATGGTCGACCGGCAGCTCGATCATGCCGCAGAAGCGCAACCCCGACGCCGCCGAGCTGGTGCGCGGACATAGCGGCCGGATCGTCGGCTGCCTCACGGCGCTGATGATCACGATGAAGGGCCTGCCCCTCGCCTATTCGAAGGACATGCAGGACGACAAGCCGCCGGTGTTCGAGGCGCACGACCTGCTCGCGCTGTCGATCGCGGCGATGACCGGGATGGTCGAGAGCGCGCAGTTCCGCACCGACCGGATGCGCGGGCTGGCGGAGAGCGGCTTCGCGACCGCCACCGACCTCGCCGACTGGCTGGTGCGCGAGGGCGGCATTCCGTTCCGCGAGGCGCATCATATCACTGGCCGCGCGGTCGCCGCGGCGGAGGCCAAGGGCGTGCGGCTCGACCAGCTCGAGCTTGCGGATTTGCAGGCGATCGACCAGCGTATCGACGAGCGTGCGTTTGGCGTGCTCAGCGTCGACGCGTCGGTGGCGAGCCGGACGAGCTTCGGCGGGACTGCCCCGGTGCGGGTGCGTGAGGCAATTGCGGCGGCGCGTGCCGCAAGAGGAGAGTGAGAATGCGAACCTTGGTGGTATTCACGGCGCTTCTGTTGGCTGCTTGCGGCAACAAGGGCGACCTGAAACCGGCCACCGGGGGATCGCTGCCGACCAAACCCTATGGGGCGGTGGCCACACCGACGCCGGCTGATTTGATGCAGGCGCCGCCCCAGACTCGCCCCACGCGCAGCGACGAAGTGCTGCGCAGCTCCGAGGAACGCCGCGGCGACGAATTCGAACTGCCGCCGCAGAACTGAAAAGTCTCAATTCACATGGATCATTTCAACCGCAAGAACGGCGTGCTCCACGCCGAGCACGTCGCCATCCCGCAAATCGCCGCGGACGTCGGCACGCCCGTCTATGTCTATTCGACCGCGACGCTCGAGCGCCACGCCCGGGTGCTCAAGGACGCGCTGGCCGATCTGCCCAGCGTCCACATCGCCTTCGCGATCAAGGCCAACCCCAACCTCGCCGTGCTCGGCGTGCTGGCGAAGCAGGGCTATGGCGCCGACGTCGTCTCGGGCGGCGAACTCAAGCGCGCGCTGGCTGCGGGGATGAAGGCCGAGGACATCGTCTTCTCCGGCGTCGGCAAGACCCGCGCGGAGCTGCAGCTCGGCCTCGACGAGGGGATCGGCCAGTTCAACCTCGAGCTCGAGGAGGAGGGTGAAGTGCTCGCCGACTTGGCGCATGCCCAGGGCAAGACCGCCCCCGCGGTGCTGCGCGTGAACCCCGATGTCGACGCCGGCACCCACGCCAAGATCTCGACCGGCAAGGCCGAGAACAAGTTCGGCGTGGCGATCGACCGCGCCGCCGAGATCTTCGGCCGCCTCGCCGGCCGGCCGGGCCTCGACCTGCGGGGGGTCGCGATCCACATCGGCAGCCAATTGAAGGAGCTCGCGCCGCTCGAGGCCGCGTACAAGCGCGTCGGCGAGCTGGTCGAACAGCTCCGCGCCGCCGGACACAGCATCACCCATGTCGATCTCGGCGGCGGGCTCGGCGTGCCCTATCGCCCGGGCGAGACCGTCTCCTCGGCCGAGGAATTCGGCGCAATGGTCAAGCGGGTGACGCAGGGCTGGGACGTCACGTTGATGTTCGAACCGGGCCGCTTCATCTGCGGCAATGCCGGGGTGCTGGTGACCGAGGTGATCTGGGTCAAGCCCGCCGCGGGCAATCCCTATGTCATCGTCGACGCGGCGATGAACGACCTTGCCCGCCCCGCGCTCTACGAGGCCTATCACGAGTTCGAGGCGGTCGAGCCGACCGGCGAGAAGTTCCTCGCCAATATCGCCGGGCCGGTGTGCGAGACCGGCGACACCTTCGCGATGGGGCGTGAGATCGACGTCGTGCGCTCGGGCGACCTCGCGGTGTTCCGCACCGCAGGCGCCTATGGCGCGACCATGGCCTCGACCTATAACAGCCGGGCATTGGTGCCCGAGGTGCTGGTGTCGGGCGACAAGTTCGCGGTGGTCGCGGACCGCATCCAGCCCGAAACCATCATGGGCGCCGAGCGCGTGCCCGAGTGGGTGCGGTGAAACGATCGGGGCTGCCCGTCTTCGTCCAGCTGGACGGGCGGCCCGTGATCCTGGTCGGTAGCGGTCCGGCCGCGGAGGCCAAGCGCCGGCTGCTCGAACGCGCCGGGGCGGTGATCGTCGGCGAGGCGGAGGACGCGCGGCTCGCCATCGTCGCCGGCGATGATCCGGAGCCTGTGGCGGTGCGGCTCAAGGCACGCGGCATCCTCGTCAACGTCGCCGACCGGCCCGACCTGTGCGACTTCACCTTGCCCGCGATCGTCGAGCGCGATCCCGTCACGGTCGCGATCGGCACCGGCGGCGCGTCAGCGGGGCTGGCGGCGGCGTTGCGGCAGCGGCTGGAGGCGGTGCTGCCGGCGTCGCTCGGCGGGCTGGCGGAGGCATTGAAACGAAGCCGCGCGGCGATCCGCCAGCGCTGGCCCGATGCGGGCGAACGGCGGCGCGCGATCGG
Organism: Sphingomonas sp. BT-65; assembly: GCF_026107375.2. Classification (NCBI taxonomy): domain Bacteria; kingdom Pseudomonadati; phylum Pseudomonadota; class Alphaproteobacteria; order Sphingomonadales; family Sphingomonadaceae; genus Sphingomonas; species Sphingomonas sp. BT-65. Next base: position 2,584,318 of record NZ_JAPCIA010000001.1, on the reverse strand, counting down.
CGCGGCGCTGGCCGGCCCGCTCGATCCGTTCCGGGATCCGCCGAACGGCGCCGTGGAACGCTGGCTCGCCGAACCCGATGCAGAGTCCGCCGGCATCGTCCGCCTCCGCCTGCGCTCCGCCGATCCCGACGATCTCACCCTGCGCGAGGCGCGGCTACTGGCGCAGGCCGACCGCATCACGCATCGCGCCGATGTGCCGCCCGCGATCCTGACCCGTGCGCGTGCCGATGCTGAGCGCATTGCATGCGCCGCGCCTCCCACTAACTTGCCCGGCCTGACGGTCGACCTGGAGATGGCTGGATGAGCGGCTTTGCCTATGTCGTCACACGCGGCCGCGCGCGCGCCGTGGATCCGCACGACGCGATCCGCCTGCGGCGCGGCTTCGTGTGGATCCACCTCACCTCGCGTGAGGAAGAGGTGCAGGCATGGCTGCGCGACGTGGCGCGGCTCGACCGCTTCACCATCGACGCCTTGACCGCGCTCGAGACGCGCCCGCGCTGCGACCAGATCGACGGCGCGGCGGTGCTCAATCTGCGCGGCATGACCCATGCGGCGATGCAGAGCTCCGACCCGCTTGCCTCGATCCGGCTTCGCGCAGCGGGCGATCGCGTCATCTCCGTCACGCGCCTGCCGCTCGACGCGCTCGACGTGACGCGCGCCGCGACCGAGGCAGGGGAGGTACTCGACGCGGGCGACCTGATCGCCACGCTGGCCGAAGCGATCACCGAGCAGCTCGATCCGCAGGTCGCCGATCTCGGCGATTCGCTCGACAGCTGCGAGGAGCAGCTCGACGCGCGCCAGGCGTTCGAGCTGCGCCGCAAGGTCAATGCCGTTCGGCGCACGGCGATCGGCTATCGCCGCTTCCTCTACCCGCAACGCGTTGCGCTGGAGAAGCTGGCGACACTGCCCGTGCGCTGGCTGTCCGAGGAAGACCGGCTGCATATCAGCGCTGCGGCGGACCGCGCCGCGCGCATGGCGGAGGAGCTGGAGAGCATCCGCGAACGCGCGTCGCTGATCCATGAAACGCTCACCGACCTGCGCGCCGAGGTGATCGACCAGCGCTCGCTGGTGATCGCGGTGGCGGCAATGGTGTTCCTGCCGCTGACCTTCATCACCGGGTTGTTCGGGATGAACGTGCAGGGCATTCCCTATGACGATCATCCGTCGTCATTCTGGGTGATCACGGTGTTCTGCCTGATCGTATCGGCGGCGGTGACCTTCTACTTCGTCAGGCGCCACTGGTTCCGCTGAGCCGTTCGACCTCGGCGTTCAGGGACTGGATCGAGCTGACCAGCCGCGCCCGGTCGGCGCGGGTGACGGCGAGTTCGGTGCGGGCCTCGCCCAGCTCGATCGCGCGCGCGGCGATCCGCGCGTCGAGCGCGGCGACCGAACGCTTGAGCTCGATGATCCGTGCCGATCGCGCCAGCGTCCGCTCGATCCGCGCCGTCAGCACGTCGAACTCGAACGGCTTGGCGACATAGTCGTCGGCGCCCGCCGCCAGCGCTTCCACCGTCGCGCCGGTATCGCTGCGCGCGGTGATCATGATCACCGGCAGATCGCCGGTGCGCGGGTTGGCGCGCAGCTCGGCCAGCACCTCGACCCCCGACATCCCCGGCATCATCATGTCGAGCAGTATGAGGTCGAAGCCGCGGCCGGCGATCAGGTCCAGCGCCTCGCGTCCGTTGTCGCAGAGCACCACCAGATATCCCGCCTGACCGAGCCGGCTGCCGATCACGTTGAGGTTGGTGCGGCTGTCGTCCACCACGAGCACGGTGCGGATACCGCGCCGGCGCGTCTCGGCGGAGGGAGGGCTCAGGCTCATGCGCGCGAACCTAGAACGCGACCGTCACGATCCGGTTAACGACGCGGCAAGGACCCTCAGCGGCGCAAAAACCCCAGAACCTGGTCCACCATCACTTCGAGCTGGCCCGAAGCCCCTGCCACAGCGTCCCCGCCCGCCCCGGTATTGATCGCGACGCCGAGCGGGGTCGGCCAGCCGCGCAGCGCGTGGATCACCGTGCGCAGCGCCGCCAGCGTCGAAACCGCCGCCTGCCAGCCGCCCGCGGTCGCGACCAGCCCGACCGGCATGCCGTCGAAATAGACCCGATCGTCGCCGCGCAGCAGCTCGACATAGTCGAGCGCGTTCTTGACCAGCCCCGACAGCGATCCGTGATAGCCGGGCGAGCCCACGATCAGCCCGTCGGCGTCGCGCAGCACCGCGATGAAGTTGGTGATCGCGGGGTCGCTCGTGGTGCAGCCGAGCTCGTAATGCGGGAAGTTGATCGCCTCGCCCGTCAGCAATGTGGTGCGCGCACCTTTCGCCTCGGCAAGCGCGAGGCAATGGGCGAGCGCGCGGCCGGTCGCCGATTCGGGGCGCGAGGTGCCGCCCAGGGCGACGATGTGCGGCTTGCTCATGGGGCGGCGCTAGCCGAAACAGGGGCGCTGGACCACCCGCATCGTGCGGCGTGGCCGATGGGAGGCGCAGTGTGGAGCGACGCGGGCCGCTGGCGGGGGTGCGGATCGTCGAGATCGACGCGATCGGCGCGGTGCCCTTCGCGACGATGCTGCTCGCCGACCTGGGCAGCGAGGTGGTGCGGGTCGTGCAGCCAGGCTCGACCACCAGCGCGATCGTGCCGGCGCTCTATCGCGGGCGGCAGGACCTCGTGCTCGACTTTCGCGAGCCCGCGGCGATCGCCGAGGTGCTGGAGCTTGCCGCGCACGCCGACGGGTTGATCGAGGGGATGCCGCCGGGATCGATGGAAGCGCTCGGCCTCGGTCCCGACCGGTGCCGCGCGCGCAATCCACGCCTGGTCTATGGGCGGGCGAGCATGTGGGGACAGACGGGCCCGCTCGCCGGCCAGCCGGGCGCCGATATCAACGTGCTGGCGATGACCGGTGCGCTGCATGCGATCGGCACGGCCGAGGCGCCCGCGGTGCCGCTCAACCTGCTCGGCGACCATGCCGGCTGCGCGCTGTTCCTGGCGCTGGGGATGGTCGCGGGCATCCTGGGCACACAGCTCGGCGAGGAGGGCCGGGTGGTCGACGCGGCCGCCATCGACGGGGTCGGCACGCTGATGGCGCTGACCCAGAGCTTGTTCGCGAGCGGGCGCTGGGCCGACCGGCGCGAGAGCAATCTGATCGACGGCGGCGCGCCCTTCTACCGCAGCTACCCTTGCGCCGATGGCGGCCATGTCGCAATCGGAGCGATCGAGCCAGCGCAGTTCGACGCGCTGTGCGCCGGGCTCGGCTTCGCGCCCGGCACCTTCGCGCAGTTCGACCGCGCCGGCTGGCCGGCGATGGCCGCGCGCTTCGCCGAGCGCTTTGCGGCGCGCACGCGCGACGAATGGGTGCGCAGCTTCGCCCATGGTGAGGCGTGCGTGACGCCGGTGCTGTCGCTGGCCGAGGCCGCGCGCCATCCGCATGCGCTGGCGCGGCGGCCGGTCGCGGCTGGCCCCACGGGCGCGGCGACCGCCCCGCAGTTCAAGCCCGGGATCGGCGTCGCACCGCCTGCGCGCGAGGTATCGGTCCGCGAGATCCTGAGGCGCTGGGCGGACTAAGCCGCGCGGGCCTGGCTCCATGCGCCGGCGATGTCCTCGAGATCGTCGGCGACGCGGCGGAAGGGCGCGGGATCGCTGCCGATGCTGGCGTTGATGACCTGCGCGCGCAGCCCGTGATAGAGCGTCGCCAGCGTGCGCGAGACCTCGCCCCCGCGCTCGAAATCGAGCCCCGATTCGAGCGCGAACAGGATCGCCGTCGCGCGCGCGATACGCTCGCTCTTGACCGGCAGCTGCCCCTTCTCCGCGGCGAAGGCGGCGGCGCGCAGCGCGGCGACGCATTCCTTGTACATGAGCTCGACCAGCGCGTGCGGATCGGCGGCGCTGGTGCGGCCGACCGCGTCGATCGAGCGATAGGTGGCGGCGGCGTTGGTGCCGAGGCGGATCGGGGCCTTCATGTGCATCAGCCCTGCTTGTTCCACGCGTCGATCTGGTTCTCGAGGAAGGTCAGCGTCGACTGATAGGCGGCGACCTTCGCGTCCATGCTCGCGAACTGGCGCGTCATGCGCGTACGCAACGCCTCGGTCTTGACCAGCGCCTCGGTCTTGTCCTCGACCACGTCCGCCTTGGCATCGGTATAGCGGGCCTCGCTCGCACCGAGCCCGCGCGTCGTGCTGGCGGCGGCGGTCGAGATCGCATCGAGCACGGCAGAGAGGCCGTTGTTCGCCGTCGCGACGCCACCCGGCTGCGCGAACATCTTCTCGACCTGCCCCGGATGATTGACGAGCGCCTTGGTCAGCGCCGCCGAATCGAGGCTGAGCGTGCCGTCACGGTTGGTCTTGACCCCGATGTGCGACAGCGTCGTCGGGACGTCGGTCGAACCGGCGACGAGCGGGTTGAGCGTGAGCTCCTGGAGCTGGCGCTTGAGCGTCTTGGCCGCGAGGTCCTGACGCAGCGACCCGGTGACCGGATCGAGATCGGTGCGCAGCGCGGTGTACACCTCGTTATAGGTGTCGACGAAATCCTGCACCGCCTGCATCAGCGCGCTGGTCGGCAGCGTCTTGCCGATGTTGACCACCGTGCCCGGCTGCGCCGAGACGAGATCGAGCTTCACCCCCGGGACCAGGTCGGTGATCGCGTTGGTCTCGCGCCGCACTTGCACCCCGTCGACCGCGACGATCGCGTCGGCCGCGGCGCTGCCGACCGTGGTGCCGGTCGCGCCGACGCCGATGTTGAGCGCGGCGAGCCCCTCATGCCCGGCAGTGTCGGTCGCGGTGAGGGTGAAGGCGCGCGCCTCGCCCGTCCCGCCCTTGACCACCAGCCGCGAACCCGCAGCGTCGGTCAGTATCGAGGCGGTGACCCCGGCATTGGCGGCGTTGATCGCGGCGGCGATGCCCTCGAGGCTCGAGACATTCTCGCCGATCGTGATGTCGACCGGCGTGCCGCTGCCCGGCGTGAAGCCGGTCATCGCGCCATTGGCGACGGTGGCGGTGCCGAAGGTGAGCGTGAGCTTGCCCTGGCCGATCGCCGCGGTCTTGTCCGCGACCGGGGCGGCCGAGACGGTCTGGCTCGACGCGAGCTGGCGCACCTCGACCCGCGCATTGAGCTCGGTCAAGTTGGCGCCCGCGATCCGCGAGACGGTGAAGATGCCGGTATTCGAACTGGTCGGCTGAGTCGCGAGGTTGCCGCTGCGCGACAGGCTGGAGAGCGCGCTGGCGAAGCTCGTGATGTTGCTCTTGTGAGTCGCCGACGCACTGATCTGCGCGGTCAGCGTCTCCTCGCGCTTGGCGAGCGTCGCGTTGCGATACTCGAACTGCTTGTCGACCAGCTGCTGGACGAGCGCGGCCGTGTCGATCCCCGACCCGACGCCGAGCGCCATGCCGATCGACGTCGTCGATGTCGTTCCTTCAACGGCCACGTGAACGTCCCCCTCTATGCTGGTTAACGGCCATCAGCCCGCAGCCTTTAGGCCAGTCAGGACGCCATTTTCGTCGAACAGCGCGCTCTCCGGCACGGTGATCGCCGGCATGCGCCCGCCCGCCTGCTTGTTCAGCCCGAAGACGAACGCCAGCACGGTCGCCACCGCCATGTAGAGATCGTCGCGGATCTCCTGATTCTCGCGGCTGGTGAAGTAGATCGCGCGGGCGAGCGGCGGCAGTTCGAGCCGCGGCACGGCGAACTCGTCGGCCAGCTCGCGGATCGCCAGCGCGATCTCGCCACGGCCCTTGGCGACCACCACCGGCACCTGGTCCTTGCCGTTGGAATAGCGCAGCGCGACCGAGAAATGGGTCGGGTTGGTCAGCACGACATGCGCGTCCTGCACCTTGCTGCGCAGCCCGCCCTTGGCGAGCTCGCGCTGGCGCTGGCGCTGCGCCGACTTGGCCTCGGGCGAGCCCTCGCTTTCCTTGTGCTCGTCCTTGACCTCCTGAAGGCTCATCTTGAGGCGCTGCAGGTGGCGGAAGATCTGGATCGGCAGGTCGATGCCCGCGATCAGCAGCAGCCCGCCGGCCATCACGAAGACCAACGTCGCGAAGGTGTCGCCGAGCGCCTTCACCGCGGTGCCGAGATCGGACGAGACGAGGCCCATCGTCGTCGCGGCCGAGCCCCACAGCATCCACGCCCCGATGCCGCCGAGCAGCAGCACCTTGAGCAGCGACTTGCCGAGCTCGATCCAGCCGGTCGGCCCGAAGATGCGCTTGAGGCCGGAGCCGGGGTTGATGCGGTTGCCCTTTGGCGCGAGCAGCTTGCCGTTCCAGTGCAGCGCGCCGAGCGCCGCCTGGCTGGCGATCGCGCCGACGAAAGTGATCGCGAGCAATGCGCCGAGCGAGGGCGCCAACTTCCATCCCGCGGTGGCGAGCGGCTTCCACGGCTGGAAGCTCTCGATGTCGGCACGGCCGAAGCTGAAGCTCGCCGCCATCACTTCCTTGCACGCGCCAAGCAGCTGCGGCCCCATCAGCACCATCCAGCCGCAGCCGAGCAGGATGATCAGCGCCGCGCCGAAGTCGCGCGACTTGAGCAGGTCACCTTGCTCGAGCGCCTTCTCCTTGCGCTTCGGCGTTGGTGCTTGCGTCTTTTCGCCCGCGCTCTCCGACATCAGCCGAGCACCAATGTCTGCGCCGCGTCGAGCGCCTCGCGCACGATCACGAGCATGTAATCGCCCATCGCCGGCATGCCGACGAGCAGCGCCAGGACGCCCATCGCGAGGCTGGCGGGAATGCCGATCGCGAACAGGTTGAGCGCGGGCGCCGAGCGCGAGAGCATGCCGACGACGATGTTGAGGCAGAGCAGCAGGAAACCGACCGGCAGTGCGAGCAGCAGGCCCGCCAGGAAGGCATAGCCGCCGAACAGCGCAATGTTCTGGAGCTTGCCCGGGGTCAGCCAGGCCTGGCCGGGCGGGAGCAGCTCATAGGAGCGCACCACCAGCTCGACCAGCACGAGATGGCCATCGACCGCGAGGAACAGCAGAGTCAGCAGGATCGTCAGGAATTGGCCGAGCGCCGGGGTGGAAGCGCCGGTCTGCGGGTTGATCGCGGTGGCGAAGGAAAGGCCCATCGACACGCCGATCACCTCGCTCGCCACCAGCGGCGCGGCGAAGGCGATCTGCAGGATGAAGCCGAGCGCGAGCCCGACCAGCACTTCGGCGGCGACCGCAAGGAACGTCGCCAGCGCGAATATCTCGCCCGGCGCCTCGATCGGCACCGCGTTCATCGACAGAATGCCGATCGCCGCGGTCAGCAGGATGCGCACGTTCATCGGCACCGAGACGGCACCGAACACCGGCGCCGCGACAAACGCCGCGCCGACGCGCACCATCGTGAACAGCAGCGCCCAGAGCTGCGGCTCGATCGAGAGGCCGAAGCCGAACATGGCTAGCGGACGAGTTCCGGAATGCGCTCGAAGATACCGATCGTGAAGTCGCCGAGCAGCGTCATGATCATGCCGCCGAAGATCACCAGCGAAACCCCGACGATCGCGAGCTTGGGCACGAAGGTGAGCGTCTGCTCCTGGATCGAGGTCGCGGCCTGCACCATGCCGAGGATCAGACCCGCGAGCAGCGCCGGGATCAGGATCGGCGCGGAGGCGAGCGCAAGCACCCACATCGCCTCGCGCGCGATCGACAGGAAATAATCGGCTTCCATCGGGCTAACTCACGAAGCTTGCGGCGAGGCTGCCCATCGTCAGCGCCCAGCCATCGACCAGCACGAACAACAGCAGCTTGAACGGCATCGAGATGATCGTCGGCGACATCATCATCATGCCGAGGCTCATCAGCACGGTGGCGACGATCAGGTCGATGACGATGAACGGCAGGAAGATCAGGAAGCCGATCTGGAACGCGGTCTTGAGCTCGCTCGTCACGAACGCCGGGAGCAGCACCGAGAAGGGCGTATCCTTGGGGTTCGCGATCGGCCCGGTCTTGGCCATCTCGGCGAACATGGTGATGTCCTTGACCCGGGTCTGCTTGAGCATGAAGGCGTGGAGCGGCGCGCCGGCCTTCTCGATCATCTCGGTCGCGCCGATGCGCCCTTCCGCATAGGGCTGGATCGCGGCGGTGTTCATCTGGCTGATCGTCGGCGCCATGATGAAGAACGACAGGAACAGCGACAGCCCGACCAGCACCTGGTTGGGCGGCGTCTGTTGCAAGCCCAGCGCCTGGCGCAGGATCGCGAGCACGATGATGATCCGCGTGAAGCTGGTCATCATCAAGAGGATGCCCGGCAGCACCGTGAGCAGGCCCATGATGATGAGGACCTGCAGCGATAGCGAGAGCGGCGCGTCGCCGCCGCCGAGATCCCCGAGCGCGCGGTCGATCGCGTCGCCCATCCCCGGCGTCGGGGCGGGCGCGGGCGCGGCCACTGGCGCGGCGGGCGCGGCGCCCTGCGCCAAGGCCGGCGCGACCAGGAACAGCGCGAGCGCTAGGGCGCCCAGCACGAGCGCGAGATAGCGGAGGCTGGCGGTCATTGGTCGATCCGGTCGATCAGCGAAACGCCGTTCCGGCTCACCGAGACGAGGATGCGCTTGCCCTCCACCTCGAGCACCGCGATGCGCGTGCCGGTCGAGACCATCATCGTCTCGCGCACCTTGAGCATGCGGTCGCCCTGGTTGCCCGGCAGCCGCGCCTCGAGCTTGCGCCAGAGATAGAGGCAGCCGATCAGCAGGCCGCAGACCAGCGGCAGCAGCACGGCCAGCTTAAGGATGTAGGACCACATGCGTGGCTCAGCTCCGCTTCTCGGGCGCGACCAGCTCGGTCATGCGGATGCCGAACTTGTCGCCGACCGTGACCACTTCGCCGCGGCCGATCAGCGTGCCGTTGACGAATACGTCGAGCAGCTCGTCGGCCTCGCGGTCGAGCTCGATCACGCTCGATTCGCCGAGCGCGAGCAGCTCGCGCAGCGTCAGCGTGGTCGATCCGATCTCGACCGTCAGCTTGACATCGACGTCCTGGAGCAAGTGGAAATTGGCCGCGACTGCGGCTTCGGCGGCAAAGCCCCCGGTCATGTCGTTCATCGTGCGTCCTCGAGTTGGAGGGATTCGAAACGGGTCAGGCGGATCGCGGCATGGCCGTTGGCGGTGCCGACGGTGCCGCTGCCGATCTTGCGGCGCGCGACCATCACCGGCACGTCGGGGCCGAAGGCGAGCGGGATGACGTCACCGGCCTTGAGCGCCATCAGCATGGAGAGCGGCACCACCGGCTCGGCAAGCACCGAGCGCACCGGCAGGCGCAGCGCCATCGCCGCGCGCGTCAGGCCGTTGCGCCATTCGGGCTCGGGCTCGGGCTCGCCGCCGATCACCTTGGCGGTGAGCGAGGGCGTGTAGGGCTTGAGCGCTGAAACGGGGTAGAGCATGTCGATCCATTGCGGCTTGGCGTCACCCGCGGCGACGCCGAGCCGGGTGACGACCATCGCCTCGCCGGGATCGATCTCGGGCACGGTCGAAAGCGGCGCGACAGGCGCCACCGGCGCGAACTCGATCCGCGCGAGCAGTTCCCAGGCGGGCGCGAGCTGCGCGGCGATATTGGCCGACAGCCGCGCCAGCAGAGTCTCGGCGGAACCGGTGAACTCGGCGGGCAGCGGATGCGGCGCCTCGCCCTCGCCGCCGAAGAAACGGTCGAGCATCTCGAAAACGAGCTTGCCGTCGGCGACGATCAGCGCGCGGCCGCGGCCCGGGGTCATCGCCAGCGGCAACCATGCGGTAAGGCCGTGCGGGCGTTCGGCGCCGTAGTCGCCGAAGCGCTGGACGCTGAGCGGTTCGGCCCAGCAGCGCGCGCCCTCGCCGACCAGCGGCTCGAAGCTGCCCCTCAGCGACTTGGCGAGCCGCGCCGAGAGATGCTGCACCGAATGCAGATCCCCGAACGGGTTGAGGCTCGCGGTGCCCAGCGCCGGCGCGTGTTCCGCGCCGGCCCGGGACCGTTCGCGCCGCTCGGCGCCACCAAGTTCTGAAGGGCTGTTAACCATGCCCGTTCACTGAACAATGAAATTGGTAAAGTAGACGTTACCAATCCCGCCGAAGCCCTCTTTTTCCTTGAGAACCGCGTTGATCGCGGCGGTCAGGCGCTTCTGCAGCTTCTGCTTGCCGTCGGCGGTGAACACCTCGTCCTCGGCGGTCTCGCCGAGCGCCATCAGCACCGCCGAGCGCACCGCCATCTCATGCGTCTTGAGATTCTCGACGACGCGGTTGTCGTACGGGGTCGAGATCGCGATCCCGACCTGGATGAAGTGCACGCTCTCGCGCAGGTTGGAGGTGAACTCCTTCTCGAGCTGGTAGTAGGTCGAGGCGTATTTGTCGCCGCCTTCACCCTTTGGCGTCGGCAGGCCGTGGCTCTCGCCGCCGCCTTCGCCATGCCCGCCGCTCTCGCCCTTCGCCTCCGCACGGACTTCCTCGCTCTTGGGAACGAGGCGCGGCTTGTCGGCATCGGCCCCATGCTCGGCCTTGGCGGCGCCGAACAGCCCGGCGTTGGAGGCGTAGAGCCCACCGCCGACCCCGCCGCCGATCAATACGGTCGCGCCGGTGCCGAGCAGGATCCACTTCATCAGGCCGCCCTTCTTCTTGGCGGGTGCGGCTTCTTCCTTCTCATCACTCATGGTTCAGTTTCCCCCTGGAGATGGCTCAGGCGACGCGGTCGTCGCGATCGGTTTCGGATGCGTGTGCCGTGGCGGAAGCCGAGCGCACGGGTTGATTCGATTGCGGCTGGTCCGGCGTGCCCTGCTGACCGCCGGCGCCGGCATCGACGCTGGTCTGGCCAAGCTTCACGCCGCGCGCGTCGGCGAGCTCGGCGAGCCGCGGCGCGGCCTCGGCGAGCAGCTGGCGCGTCGCCGGGTTCTCGGCGGCGAAATGGACGTGCAACCGGTCGCCGTCGCGGCGGATCGACACATCGACATTGCCGAGATTCTCCGGCGCGAGGCGGATGCGCGTGTCGGCCGCCTCGGCGGCGTCGCGCAGCGCGGCGATGCGGTCGACCATCTTGCCCGCCCAGTCGTCGCGGCTGAGATCGAGCGGGGCCTGGTCGGCGCCCGCCATTGCCTGTACTGTGGTGCGCAGCTGCTCGGCAGCGGCAGCCTGGTTCGAGACGGCCACGGGATCGGCCCCGCGCGGCGTGGGTGCGGCGGGCGAATCATAGGCTGCCGAGATCGCCGCCGCGAAAGTCTGCGCCGCAGTCTGCGTGACCGTCGTGCCGGGGACGATCGGTTGCGGCGTCACGAGCGGCGTGACCGCCGGACGCGGCAGCCGCTCGCGCATCGGCGTCTGCGCATCGAGGTCCGGCACAGTCTCCGGCGTCGGGGGCAGCGGCTCCATTCGCGCGACCTCGCCCTCGGCGGCGACAGCGAATTCGGCCGGCGCTGCTTCAGCCGGCGCTGCTTCGGTGGCGCCGATCGGTACGGCACCGGCTTCGATCGCCACCGGAACAGCTGGCTGCGTCGTTTCCGGCAGCAACGCCGCGGCGACCGCCTCGCCAGCCGGCGGCGTCACGGCATTCGCCTCCGTCCCGCCGGTCTGGACAGCGACGAGCACGACATCCGGCAACGGCGCCGGTTCGATCGGTTGGAGCACGAGGCCCGCCGGAAGCCAGGCGATCGCGGGGTCCTCCTCTTCGTCACCGGCAACGGCCTGCTCCCCTACCGGCAAGATCTTGCCGTCCGCGGCAAGCCCGTGCCCCTTGCCGCTCTGCAGCTTGCCGCCGGCGGGGAGCACCAGCTCGCCGAGCAACGCCGTGAAATCCGCCGCTGCGGGTGCGGCGACCGACGCCGCGCGCGGAATTCCGGGCTTCAGCGGAAGCAGGATGGTCGAGGCGAGCAGGTCTGGCATTGCGGGCGAAATCTCCTTCGCCCAGTATTCAGCAAGGATCGTGCCGTTTTTTCGGGATTGCCGGCATATCCTCGAGCGCGCGCATCGCGCGGCGCGCGGCATTGGCCTCGGCGCGCTCGATCAGCTTCTCGATCGCGCTCTGGTCGCGCTTGGCCTCGCGGGTCGCGGCGCGCGCACTGTCGAGCCCGCGCTGCGCCTCGGCGACGCGGCGCTCGGCGGCGAAGGCCGATTGGTGGAGCCGCTCGCGATAATGCGCCGCGGCGATCAGGCTGGTCGCGCTGCCCGGCTTGGGCGCGGGCGTCGGCGCGACGCCTTCGGCGAGCTGCGCGATGCGCACGCGCAGCGCTTCCTCATTATCGACCTTCGCCCGCGCGGCTACTTCCCCGGCGCGGACCATGTCGAGCTGCAACGTGCGGACGCGCAGCAGCCGGCCGAGCTTCTTTTGATGCTTGTCAGGCATCTCCGAACACGCCGACCAGCTCGGTCACGGCCTCTTCGAGCGAGACCGTCTCGTCATAGGCCTGGCGGATATAGTCGAGGACCGAATCATGGCACGCGATCGCGGCGTCGATCGCCGGGTCGGCGCCGGGGCGATAGGCGCCCATCAGCACCAGGTCGCGATTCTCCTCATAGGTCGCAAGGTGGCGGCGCAGCACGCGCGCCGCGGCGACATGGCTCTTGTCGGCGATGTCGGTCATCACGCGGCTCACCGACGGCCCAAGGTCGATCGCGGGATAGACCCCGTGCTCCGCCAGCGCCCGGCTCAGCACGATATGGCCGTCGAGGATCGAGCGCGCCGAATCGACCACGGGATCGTTGCCGTCGTCGCCATCGGCGAGCACGGTATAGATCGCGGTGATCGATCCGCCGGTGTGCACGTCGGTGCCCGCGCGCTCGATCAGGCTCGGCAGCATCGCGATCGCGCTCGGCGGATAGCCGCGCGCGCTCGCTGGCTCGCCCAGCGCCAGCCCGATCTCGCGCCCGGCATGCGCGACGCGAGTCAGCGAATCCATGATCAGGAGAACCTTCTTGCCATCGTTGCGAAAGGCTTCGGCGATCGCGGTGGCGCGCAGCGCGCCGCGGATGCGCAGCACCGGCGAGTGATTGGCCGGAACCGCGACCACCACCGAACGCGCGCGCGCCTCGCCCGCGACCTTGGTCTCGAGGAAGTCGGACACTTCGCGCGAACGCTCGCCGATCAGGCCGATCACGATCACGTCGGCCTTGGCCGCGCGGACCATCATGCCGAGCAGCACCGACTTGCCGACGCCCGATCCCGCCATGATGCCAACGCGCTGGCCCTGGCCGATCGTCAGCAGCCCGTTGATCGCGCGCACGCCGACATCGAGCGGCTGAAGCACCCGGCCACGGTCGAGCGGCGACTGAATTTTCCCCGCGAGTGGCCATTTGCCGGCGCCACGGATCGGGCCCAGTCCGTCGATCGGCTTGCCCGCGCCATCGACCACGCGGCCGAGCATCGCCGCGCCGACCTCCGCCTCGCCGGGCGCACCGATGGGGCGCACCGGCGCGTTAGGCAGCAAAGCGGCAGGGCCGCCCAAATTCATCATCAGCGTCTTGCCGCCGCGAAAGCCGATCACCTCGGCGTCCACACGATTGGCACCGATTCCGATCGCGCAGACCGTGCCGACCGGCAGCGACAGGCCCACCGCCTCCATCAGCAACCCGTCATAGGAAGCGAGCCGCCCCGACACCTTGGGCCGGGCCACGAAATCGCGGCAGGCGAGGCCGTCGAGATAATCGGCGGTGAAGCGATTGAGCATGAAGGCCCCTAGATGGCAGGCGGAATAGGAACGCGGTCGATGGCCGTCGCAAGCTGCTCGAGCCACATGTCGGGACCGTCCTCAACGATCGTCGAGGCGCTCTCGATGACGAAGCCGCCGCGCGCGACATGCGGGTCGCCGACCGGGAACACGGTCTTGGGCAGATGCCCCTGGACCAGCGCGACGTCGTCGGGATGCAGCCGCAGGATCGCCGATTCGGCGCCGTCCGCGAGCATATCGGTCGCGGCCTCGATCCGGCTGGCGAGCACATCGGGCGCGACGCCCGTCTCTCCGATCATCTTGCTCACCAGGTGCAGCACGGTCTGGCGCAGATGGCCCGCCATGCGCTCGCGATCGAAATGCGCGCCCTGCGCCAGCGCGTCGCTGACCTGCTGGAGCAGCGCCGCCTGCTGCGCGGCGACGGCATCGGCCTCGGCGCGGCCCGCGGCCAGGCCCTCGGCATAGCCGGCGGCGCGCGCCGCGGCGATCGGGTCGACGAATTCTTTGGGCTCGGGCGCTGGTTCGGGATCGAACGGGTCCCAGCCCTCGGTCGGCCGGTGGCCGGGTTCGGCGGGGCTGAAATGCTTCGGCTCGGCCGGCACCGCCCCGTCGCGCGGACGGATCTCGCGCGGCGCGAATTCCTCGGGCGGAGCGAAAGCGCGCTGCAGCGCCGCGGCGATCCCCGCGCTGCGCGCGGCGAGGCCAGGGACGAAGGCGGCGGCGTTAGACATAGTCGTCGTCTCCGCCGCCGCCCGGCATCGTGATCGTGCCGTCCTTCACCAGCTGGCGCGCGATGGCGATCATCGCCTTCTGCGCTTCCAGCACCTCGGCGAGCTTCATCGGGCCGCGCGCTTCCATCTCGTCGCGGATCGTGTCGGCCGCGCGGCTCGACATGCACGACAGGAAGCGGGTGCGCGCCGCCTCGTCCACGCCCTTGAGGCTGCGGACCAGCACGTCGCTCTCGATGTTGCGGAGCAGGGTACCCATGTTCTTGTCGTCGAGCTCGAGCAAATTGTCGAACACGAACATCGCTTCCTCGATAGCTTTCGCCACCTCGCGGTCGATCTTGGCGAGCTTCGGCATGACCTTCTGTTCGGTGACCTTGCGCGCCGAGGACATGATCTTGGCCGCCTCGCGCGTACCGCCCATCTGGACGCCCGCCACGCGGCGCGGCTGCGAAGCATGGCGCTCGAGCAGGTCGGTGAGCGTGGCGATCGCCTCGGGCGTCACCGGGCCGAGGCGCGCGACGCGGCGCAGCACCTGCGGTTGGATCGCCTCCGGCAGCATCTCCAGCACCTGCGCAGCGACCGCCGGGTCGAGATGCGCCATCAGCACCGCGGCGATCTGCGGATGCTCTTCCTCGAGCATCGCGGCGATCTCGGGCGCGTCCATCCAGGCGAGCGCGGTGATCGATTCATTCTGCTGCGGCGGCAGGATGCGCGCGAGCACGCTGCCCGCACGCTCGGGCCCGAGCGCCTTGGTCACCACCGATTCGAGCTTGGGGCGCGGATCGAACTGGATCGCGCTGCGCTCCTGCGCGCGGCCGGTGAAATCATCGAGGACCTGGGCCATCTCCCATTCGCTGACATCGGCGACGCTCATCATCGCGGTGCCGAGCTGGCGGACCTCATCGGGATCGAGCTTCTGCAGGATCGCGGCGGCTTCCTCGTCGCCGACCACCATCATCAGCACCGCAGCGCGCTCGACGCCGCTAAAGCTGCGCGGCGCGTTCATCGGCCATTCTCCGCCTTGATCATGTCACGCACCGCGAGCGCGGCACGCGCCGGGTTGTCGCGCGTGAAGTCGCGCACCAGCCCGACCCGCTCGCCGAGCGGCACCCCGCCGGCACCGAGCATCTCGGCGCTCACCGGCGCGGGGATGGCGACGCCATCGGCGGCACCCATCGACAGTGCGCCGCCGCGACCGGCGTCATCGCGCTTCTTGAGCAGCGCCTTGGCGAGCGGACGCACGCCGAGCAGCAGCACGAGCAGCGCGATCACCACCGCGGTGACGTTGCGCGCGATCATCGCGAACCAGCCGCTCTCATAGAAGGCCGGACCTTCGTCCTTGGCGTCGGCGGCTGAGCTGAACTTGCGGCTGACCACCGTCACCTGATCCTGGCGCGCGGCGTTGAAGCCGACCGTCGCCTTCACCAGCTCGTCGATCTGGCGGATCTCGACCTGGCCGCGCGGCTTGCCCGGCTCCTCCTTGAGCAGCACCGCGACCGACAGCCGCTTGATGTTGCCCGGCGCGGCGCGGGTGACCGAGATTTCCTTGGCGTTGTCGTAACTGCGCGCGAAGCTGTCGCTCTGCTTCATGCCGGGCGCTGCGGCCGGTGTCGCGGACTGTCCGGCGGCAGCGGCGGGCGCGGCGCCTTCGGGCGTCGGCGTGGCGACGGTGGCGGGCGGCGGCGCTAGGTTGGACAGCGCGCCGGGAATGCCGCCGGGCGCATTGGCGCCGTCGCGCGGCGCGCCGGTCCAGTTACCCTGCTCGGCGCGCACCACGGCTCCGGTCTTGTCGAAGCTCTCGCGCGTCGCCTGGCTCTCGTCGAGGTCGACCTCGGCCTGCACCTCGGCGGTGAAGTTGCCCGGGCCGAGCAGCGGGGTCAGCAGCTGCACGAGCTGCTGGCGATACTTGTCCTCGACGCGGCGCTGGAAATCGATGCGCGCGTCGCCGGCGGTGCCGTCCTGGCCCGACTTGCTGAGCAGCGCGCCGGCCTGGTCGACGATCGTCACCGCCTCAGCCTTCATCCCCGGCACCGACGAGGCGACGAGGTTGACGATCGAGCGAACCTGCGCGTCGGAGAGGGTGCGGCCGGGCTGGAGCTTGACGATCACCGAGGCCGAGGGCTCTGCCTTGTCGCGCACGAACACGGTCGCTTCGGGTGTCGCGAGATGCACGCGCGCTTCGGCGACGGTGTCGATCTCGCCGATCGAACGGGCAAGCTCGGTCTCGCGCGCCTGGCGCAACCGCTCGCCCTCGACGGCGCGGCTGACGCCCATCGGCAGCTGGTCGAGCAGCGCATAGCCGCCCGGCGCCGCCTTGGGCAGGCCTTGCCCGGCAAGCAGCATGCGCGCCTTGTGATAGTCATCCTCGCCGACCGTGAGCGAGCCCGCACCGTCGATCGAATTGGGGATGCTCGCCGCGGACAACGCTTCGGCCACCGCGGCTTTGTCGCTTTCGGGCAGGCTGGCGAACAGCACGCGCTGGGGCGGCGTCGAGAACGCCATCCACGCTAGCGCGGCGGCGCCGATCAGGCCGAGCATGAAGATCAGCGGCAAGCTGCGCTTGATCGCGGGCTGCCCCAGGATCGCGCGCATCTGGCTGAGCGGATTGGCGAAGCCGGCCCCTGCGGTGGCAGGAACGGCGGGTGCGTCGGAGACGGAGAGTGCGTTGCTCATAGCGATCAGACCGGCATGCTCATGATGTCACGATAGGCGGTCAGGAGCTTGTTCCTGACCTGAAGCGTCGCTTCGAAACCGACCGACGCTTCCTGGCGGGCAAGCATCACCTTGGCGATGTCGACCGTCTCGCCGCGCTCGTAGGCGGCGGAGAGTTCGCTGGCGCGGTTCTGCGCGCCGTTGACCTGGCGGAGCGCGCTTTCCAGCGTGTCGGCGAAGCTCGCCGGACCCGCGGGTTGGCCGACCGGGGTTGCGGCAGGCGCCGCCGCGCCGCTGGTCGCGCGCTGGAGCGCTTCGTTGCGCTCGAGGATCTGGGCGCGGAGCTGCATGACGCGGTCGATGCCGCCCGCTCCGCCGCCAACGCCTCCAATACCGCCGATGCTCATGCGATGGCCCTCCGCGTGATGTCTTCACCCTGCTCGCGCGCCTTGGCGAGCCGGTAGCGCAGCGTGCGCTCCGAGATGCCGAGGCGCTTGGCGGTCTCGATGCGGCTGCCGCCGCACGCCGCCAGCGTCTCGCGGATCGCGGCGAACTCGCTGAGCTGGACGATGTTGCTGAGCGTGCCCTCGGCCTGCGCCGGAGCGGCGGCGGGGGCACGGTCGAAGATCAGGTGATCGGCGGTGATCGCGTCGCCCGGGCAGAGCAGCAGCGCGCGCTGGATCACATTCTCGAGCTCACGGACATTGCCCGGCCAGTCATGGCTTTGCAGCACCGCCAGCGCGTCCAGCGTCACCCAGGGCAGGCGGCCGCGATTGCCAGCGTGGCGCAGCACCATCGCCGAGGCGAGCGCGGCGACATCGCCCGGCCGCTCGGCGAGCGCCTTGGTCGAGAGCGGGAAGACCGAGAGGCGGTAATAGAGGTCGGCACGGAAGCGGCCCTCGGCCACCTCGGCCTGGAGGTCGCGGTTGGCGCAGGCGATGACGCGCACGTCGATCTTCTCCGCCGCAGTCGCGCCGATCGGCACCACTTCGCGCTCCTGCAGCGCGCGCAGCAGCTTGGCCTGCAGCGACAGCGGCATCTCGGCGACTTCGTCGAGCAGCAGCGTGCCGCCATTGGCCGCGCGGAAGAAGCCCTCGCCTGCGGCGTTGGCGCCGGTGAACGAGCCCTTCTGATGGCCGAACAGCAGCGCCTCGAGCATCGTCTCGGGCAGCGCCGCGCAATTGACCGCGATGAACGGGCCGTCGCGGCGAGTCGAGCCCATGTGGATCGCCTTGGCCAGCACTTCCTTGCCGGTGCCGGTGGGGCCGTTGATCAGCACGGTGATGTCCGCCGCCGCGACCCGCTCGGCGAGCGCGTAGAGCGCCAGGCTCTCGGGGTCCGCCGCGACCGGAGCATGCGCGCCGCGCAGCATCGCGCTGGCGAAGCCGCCGGCGATGGCCGCATCCTCGAGCCCGAAGCTCAGCCGCGCGGGGTTGCCGTCATGGAACGGGACCGCCGCGACCGGCCCCTCGGCCAGCACCAAAGTACGCGCCGAAACCGGCGGGGCTTCGCCCTCGACGATCATGAACAGATCGCCCGGCATCGGCTTCACCTTGTCGGCGGCGCCGATCGTGAAGCCCTGCGCCCGCAGCGCGGAGACGAGTGCGTAGTGCTGGCGGAGCACCGCCGCCGACGGAAAGACAGTCTGCATTCAACCCCCCTGGTCGAACGCTGAATGCAGGGTTGATGGTAAACGAGTAGTAAACCATCCGGCAAAAATCAGCCGAGCCGGCTCCAGATTGCCGCGCGCGCCCTCCCGTACGCGCGCGAGGGGTTCGTCCGGCGTGGTTCAGAAAACTGCTTAATCCCCGTCTCAGCCTGCCGTTCACCCCTGTGGCGGCTCGGGTTCCTTCGCATTCAGGGGGGTACGCGGGGGCGCCGAACTGAACGGAGATACGACATGACTGTTATCGGAACGAACATCGCGAGCCTTCGCGCCGCGAACGCGTCCAAGCTGGCGTCCTCGTCGCTGCAGACCGCCATGGAGCGTCTGTCGACCGGCAAGCGGATCAACAGCGCCAAGGACGATGCTGCGGGCCTCGCCATCGCGAGCCGCATGACCGCGCAGGTGCGCAGCATGAGCGTTGCCATCCGCAACGCCAATGACGGCATCTCGCTCGCCCAGACCGCCGAAGGCGCGCTGGGCGAGGTCACCAACATGCTTCAGCGCATGAAGGAGCTGTCGACTCAGGCGGCGAACGGCACGCTGAGCGACGACGACCGCTCGACGCTGCAGTCGGAGATGACTCAGCTCATCGCCGAGGTGGGTCGCGTTGCGACTACCTCGAACTTCAACGGCGTCAGCCTGCTCGACGGCAAGACCGACAGCGTCACGCTGCAGACCGGCATCAACGCCGGCGAGACGATCTCGCTGAAGATGCTCAACACCTCGGCCGAGAAGCTGGGTCTCAAGACCGGCGTCGCGGGCCCGGTGGTCGGCACGGTGACCAATGCCGGCCTCGAGAAGAACCAGCTGCAGATCAACGGCACCTGGATCGGTGCCAGCGTCGATGCCGAGGGCGACGCGAGCACCGCGATCGCCGACAAGGTGACCGCGATCAACGCCAAGACCAGCGAGACCGGGGTGACGGCCGCTGCGCAGGCGAAGATGTCGCTCAAGATCGACAGCGCTTCGGCCACCACGACCGGCGCGCTCAAGATCAACGGCACGGCGATCGACCTCAGCAAGGGTGCGGTCGACGGTCCGGACGCCGACACCACGGTGGACTCGTGGAGCTATGCGGCGCTCAAGGCCGAGATCGACAGCAAGAACATCGCCGGCGTGACCGTCACGGTCAACGCGGCGGGCGACGGTCTCGACATCGTCAGCACCGGTGAGGTCGACTTCCTGGTCGAAGCCGCGGCCGACGTGACCAAGGTCAAGGTCCGCGCCGAGGGCGCGACCGCCGACCTCGCGATCGCCGAGGACGTGGACTCCACCGTCGCCGTCAACCAGGTCAAGCTGACCGCGGCTGCGGGCGAGACGATCATCGTCGGCGGCGAGACCGCGGCGCTGGCCTCGATCGGCCTGACCGCGACTTCGGCCAAGGGCAGTGACCTTTCGATCGCGACGCTGGCCGATGCTTCGGCGGCGATGGCGGTGATCGACGCGGCTCTGACCGAGATCTCGGCCGGCCGCGGCGACCTGGGTGCGGTGCAGAACCGCCTCGAATCGACCGTCGCCAACCTGACGACCACGACTGCCAACCTGTCCGAGGCGCGCAGCCGGATCGAAGACGCCGACTTCTCGGCCGAGACGACCGCGCTCGCCAAGGCGCAGATCCTGGCGCAGGCATCGACCGCGATGCTGGCCCAGGCCAACCAGTCGCAGCAGAACGTTCTCTCGCTGCTTCGCTAAGCGTGTGCCGGTCGGGGTGTCACCCCCCTGACAGGCACCAAGGCCGGTCACCCTCCCTCCCGGGAGGGCATGCGGAAGCCCCGGTGGTCCCACGACCACCGGGGTTTTTCTATTTTGTTGGGCAGACGGCACCAGCCGCAACGCTTAGTTCTCGGGCCGCATCCATATCCAGCCGCCAACGATCGTCGCCGCGGCGAGCGTGACCAACGGCCACGGCATCGGCGTCAACGCCAAGGTCAGCGCGATGCTCACCGCAAATGCCATGCTCGCGGCGATTTTGCCCTTACGGCTGATCGCGCCACGCTCGCGCCAGCGCAGGATATGCGGACCAAACTGCCGGTGCTCGAGCAGTTTGCGCTCCAGCCTGGGCGAACTGCGCGCGAAGCAATAGGCGGCGAGGATCACGAACACCGTGGTCGGCATCACCGGCAGCAGCGCACCGATCACCGCGAGGCCAAGGCTGACGAACCCCGCGGCGAGATAGAGGTGGCGGCGCACCTAAAGCCCGAACGCCCGGTCGAACGCCGCCACTCCCGCGGCATCGAACGCGATCACCCGGCCCGGCCCGCGTTTCGCCCAGCCCTGCCCCAGCACATGCTGGAGGATTGCCGCGCCCAACGCACCGGCCAGATGATTGCGCCGCTCGCTCCAGTCGAGGCAGGTCCGGCACTCCGGCCGCCGCCCGCGCGAAGGCAGCGTCACGCCGAGCGTAACGAGCCGGGCGCGGCCTGTATCGGTGATCCGCGGCGGCTCGCCCGCCGTCACCACGCCATCCGCGACGAACCGCTCTGCCAGTCGCACCGCGCGCTCACCGGCGAGATGATCGTAACAGACCCGCGCATCGCGCATCGCCGCATCGCGCGGCCCGGGCCGCACCGGTTTCGCGCCGGTCCGCTCGGCGATGCCCATCAGCAACTCGATCGCGGCGGCGACATCCGCGTCGTCGAGGCGAAAGTAGCGGTGGCGGCCCTGCCGCGCGGTCGCGACGAGCCCGGCATCGCTCAGCCGCGCGAGATGTCCCGACGCCGTCGGCAGTGCCACGCCCGCGCATTGCGCCAGCTCGCTCACGGTGAGCGCGCGCCCGTCCATCAGCGCGACCAGCATGTTGGCGCGCGCCGGATCCCCGATCAGCGCCGCGACGCGCGAGATGGATGGGCCGTCCTGCATAGTTCGGCCATAGCCGAAGCATTGACGGCGAACAATCGGCTATCGCAAGCGCAGGAGGTATCCATGCTCACCTGCTTCATCCGCTACCAGATCGATCCCTTCCGCGTCGACGCGTTCGAGCAATATGCCCGCGGCTGGAACGAGACGATCCCGCGCTGCGGCGCCGGGCTGATCGGCTATTTCGCTCCGCACGAGGGTTCGGCGACCACCGCCTATGGCGTCTACGACATCGAAAACCTCGCCGCCTATGAGGCGTATCGCGCGCGGCTGCGCGACGATCCGGTAGGGCGCGAGAATTTCGCCTTCGCCCGGGCCGAGAATTTCATTCGACGCGAGGACCGCATCTTCCTGCGCAAGGTGACGTCATGATCGCGGTGATCTTCGAGACCGAGCCTGCCGAAGGGCAGGAGAACGCCTATCTCGACATCGCCGCGTCGCTGCGCGAGGAACTCGAGGCGGTCGACGGCTTCATCTCGGTCGAGCGCTATGCGAGCCTCGCCACCCCCGGCAAGCTGCTCTCGCTCTCCTTCTTCCGCGACGAGGCGGCGGTCGCGGCGTGGCGCAACCGGCCGCGCCATCGCGGCGCGCAGGCGGCGGGGCGCGGCGGCGTGTTCCGCGACTATCGCGTGCGAATCGCGCAGGTCGTCCGCGACTATGGCCTGACCGATCGCACCGGGGCACCCGCCGACAGCCGTGCCGCGCATCCGGCATGAAAAGAAGGGGCGGAAGCGGCCCCCCGGCACGCTTCCGCCCCTGCCCCCAATTGGACCCGGCACCCCGCGGCGCCGGTCCCCCTATCCCAGGCGCCGCATCAAGCCCTTTTTGAGCCGGTCGTGCGCGCTCTTCTTGATCTGGCAGACGCGTGCGGCGCCGACGCCGAGCACCTGACCGATCTCCTCGAGGTTGAGCTCCTCGACATAGTAAAGCTGGATCACGAGCTGCTCCTTCTCGGGCAGTTCTGCGATCGCTTCGATCAGCGCCTCGCGCTGGTCGGCATCGGCGAGCTGGTCGAACGCGCTGGGTTCGTCGGACATGAACCACGGCCCTTCGTCCGAATAGACCTCGTCGATCGAATCGAACCGCACCGCCTCGGCGCTCGCATAGTCGCTGCGCAATTTGTCTACGGTCACGCCGAGCTTCGACGCCACCGCGGCTTCATCAGGCCGTTTGCCGGCTTCGTCGGTCAGCGCGGCGACCGCGTCATTGTAGATGCGTCGCCGCTTCATCGCGCCGCGCGTGATCGTCGCCTGGCGCCGCAACTCATCGATCATCGCACCGCGCACGCGGGTCTGGAGATACTGGTCGAAGCTGACGAGGCCGCGATCCTCGAAGCTCGCCGCCGCCTCGACCAATGCGACGAGGCCGATCTGCACCAGGTCCTCGACATCGATCAGCGTGCTCATCGATCCATGGACGTGCCAGGCGAGCCGGCGGACCAGCGGCATATGCTTGCGCACCAGCCCGTCCATGTCGCGCCGGGTCTCGCCGGTGCGGCCATAGGTGAGCGCGAACTCGTTGCGTGCAGGCTGGAAGCTCATGCGGGAAGCGCCTCCGGCGCGCCAATGACCGCGACGACCTCGACTGATTTGTCCTCAGGCACTTCGAAGAAGCTCATCACGGGGGTATCCGGCAGACAGGTGCGGACCAGCTTGCGGATCGCGATGCGGATCGAGGGCTGGACGACCAGGGCGAAGGGCTTGGCCTCGGCGACCAAAGGCTGGGCGGCGCGCTGCAGCGCGTCGACGATGCGGCGGCCGAGATCGGGTTCGATGGTGTGGCGCTTGGCCGGGTCCGAGCGGATCGCCTGGCCGAGCAGCGCCTCGAGCTGGCCTTCGAGCGTCATCACCCGCAGCGGCTCGCGCACGCCGCACAGCCGCTGGATGATCAGCGGGCCGAGCTCGGGGCGGATCGCCTCGATGATCTCGTCGGCGTCGAGCGTCTTCTGCGCGGCCATCGCGATTGCTGCAGCGATGCGGCGGAATTCCTTGAGCGGGATGTTCTCCGCGAGCAGTCCGCGCAGCACCTGCGTCAGCGTCGTGATCGGCAGCGGGTTGGGCGAGAGCGAGGAGACCAGCTGCGCCGCGCGCTCGCGCAGGCCGTCGAGCAGCGCCTGCACCTCGTCCGGGCCGAGCAGGTCGGCGGCGTTCGAGATCAGCGCCTGGTTGAGATGCGTCGCCATGACGGTACCCGGATCGACCACCAGCCAGCCCTGGCCGGTCGCGGCATCGGCGTCGGCGGGCGAGATCCACATCGCGTCGAGCCCGAAGGTCGGGTCCTTGGCCGGCTTGCCGGCGAGCGTGCCGACCGCCTGGCCGGTGTCGAGCGCCAGCACCTCGTCGGGCGAGATGCTGTCCTCGCCGATAACCACGCCGCCCACGACGACGCGATAGGTGAAGGGATTGAGGTTGATGTCGTCGCGCACGCGCACCTGCGGCACCACGAAGCCAAGCTCCTTGGAGAGCTGGCGGCGCACGCCGGTGATGCGGCCCATCAGCGATCCGCCGCGACGCTCGTCGATCAGCGGCACCAAGCCATAGCCGATATCGATCATCACCTGCATGTTGTCGGTGACCTCGTCCCAGCCGATCCGCGAGGGATCGGTCGGCTCGGCCGGCGCAAACTCGACCGGCGCGGGCGGGCGCTTGCTCGCCTGATACATGCGCCAGGCCATATAGCCGGAGCCGGCCGCGGCGGGCAGGATGACGAAGGCAGGCATGCCGGGCAGCAGCCCGAGCAGGCCGACGATTACCGCGACCGGGGTCCAGGTCTTGTGGCTGCCGAACTGGCTGCCGATCTGGCCGGTCAGGTCCTGGTCCTTGTCGGCGCTGACGCGGGTGACGATCGCGGCGGCGGCGATCGACAGCAGCAGCGCGGGCAGCTGCGCGACCAGCGCGTCGCCGATCGCGAGCAGCACATAGGTCTGCGCCGCCTCGCCGATCGACAGGCCGTGGCTGAGCGGGCCGAGGATCAGGCCGCCGATCACGTTGATGAACAGGATCAAGAGGCCCGCGATCGCGTCGCCCTTCACAAACTTCGACGAACCATCCATCGCGCCGTAGAAATCGGCTTCGGTCGAGACCTCGACGCGGCGCGCCTTGGCTTCGTCGGGGGTGATCAGGCCGGCGTTCAAGTCGGCGTCGATCGCCATCTGCTTGCCGGGCAAGGCGTCGAGCGTGAAGCGCGCCGACACTTCGGACACGCGCCCCGCGCCCTTGGTCACCACGATCAGGTTGATGATGATCAGGATCGCGAACACGAACAGGCCGACGACATAATCGCCGCCGATCATGAAATGGCCGAACGCCTCGATCACATGGCCGGCGGCCGCCTCGCCCTCATGCCCGTGCCCGAGCACCACGCGAGTCGAGGCGACGTTGAGGCCGAGGCGGAACAGCGTCGCGAACAGCAGCACGGTGGGGAAGGCCGAGAAGTCGAGCGGCTTCTGCGCGTTCAATGCCACCATCAGCACGGCGAGGCTGATGATGATGTTCATGATGAAGAACATGTCGAGCAGGAAGGTCGGCACCGGCACGACCATCATCGCGACGAGCACGAGAATGGCGATCGGCAGCGCGAAGCTCTTGAGGGCGGGGGCGATGCCCCCCTTGAGTGCGAGTGCGTTCACTTGAGATTACGCTCCCAGGCGCGCGAGCATGAGATAGGCGAGCTTGGCGGTCTCGGGCGTCGGGCGCAGCGGATTGACCGGCGGCAGCGCGGCGTTCTTGAGCCGCCCGGCGCTTTCGAGCCGGTCGATCGTCGCGAGCCAGTTGCGGTCCTGGCCCTGCGCGTCGTTGCCCAGCACCACCTCGGCATCCTCGCCCAGCGACTGGACGAGCTGCTGGAACTTCGCGTCGAGCTGGCCCGAGGCGAGGCCGGTCGCGCCGGCCGAAACCGCGCCCTGGTCGAGCTTGCCCGCGAAGCGCTCATAGATCTGCCCGAGCGAGCGCGGCGTGCCGTTCGGGGTATAGAAGACGCCACGGTTGGCACGCGCTGCGGCGGGGAACAGGTTCGCCCCCGACTGGCCGGGATTGGCGTCCATCGCGCGCAGGAATTTGCGCGCGCCGCCGATGCCCAGGAAATGCGCCATATAGAGGTCGGTACCGGTCGCCTCACGGCCGAGCGCGCTTTCAAGGCTGTCCTTGTTGTCGCTGGCATGTTCGGCGGCCATCAGCGATGCCGCCTGCGGATCGTTGCGCAGCGAGAGGATCGCCTGACGCGCCGCCGGATCGCTCACGACGAAGCGGCCAGACGAAGTGCGGCGGATGCTGTCCGACGCCCAGCCCAGGCCGTGCTTGTCGCCATGCTCCTTGACCACGCCGAGCCAGCTCTGCTCGATGAACTGGTAGAGACCGGTGGCGCTCGAGGTGCGCGCGCGGGCATTCGCCCGCATGCCGCTCTCGACCTGCGCCTGGCCGAGCAGATAGTTGAAGTCGATACCAGTCTTCTGGCTGGCCGCCGCGATCGCCGTGGTGACGTTCGCCTTGGCTCCGATCGAAGGTATGCTCATCGGACTCTTGCTCTTCCCCCTGGGTAGGAGGCAATCAGCAAGAGGCGTGCCAGTTGGCCGATTTCACCCGTTCAGCGGGCAAGGGGATCGATCAGGCAAAGCTTCCGGCAACACCGGGCCGGTAGGACGGCAAATTGTTGCCGGTCAGCGCCTGCAGCCGCCGCCGCACATTGGCGGCCATCAGGTTGACATAGATGCGGCAGGTCTCGTTGAGGCGATGCGCCTCCTCGGCCAGCGCCTTGATCTCGGGCGACAGCGCCGGCTCGTCGTCGTTCGCGGCCCCCACCGCGTCGATCCCGGCCAGCTTGTCGCGCGTCGCGCGCTCGAGCGCGGCGACGTCGTTCGCCTTGAGCGCCGCGATCTCGGCGTGCAGCGCGTCGATCACGCGGACCAGGGCGTCACGCCTTGTCATGCGGGTTCCACTGGAGCTTGAGCGCGAGCAGCCGGTCGGCGACGGTCGAGGGGACCAGCGGGAACTTGCCGTCGGCGATCGCCTTCTTGATCCGCGCGACGCGCTCGGCGTCGACCGGGGCGCTCGCCGCCGCGGTCTGGGTCAGGGCTGCGGCGGAGCTGGTCTGCGCGACCTGCGTCGGCCCCTCCGCCGCCCTGACGGGCGCGGCCGGGGTCACCGGCGTCAGACGCCGGTCGGCAATCGCGGGCTTGAAGCCAGTTGGTTCCACCATGTTCGCACCTTTATCCTGCGGACATACGCGAAAACGACCCTCGCCGGGAAAGCTTTAGGAAAAATTCAGTCGCCGAATCCGGGCAGCCGCGCGCGCCCCGGCTCGACCGCGATCGCGGCGACCGGCGGGCGCTTGTCGTCGACCTTGACCAGCACGCGGCCCCCCGCGGGGGCATCGGCCATCGCGAGCCCTTCGCGCGTGATCGAGAAGCCGGCGGCGCCGGCCTCGACCAGTACCGGATCGCCGCGCTTGATCACCGCCTCCGCCTTGACCGGCGCGGCCGGACGCACCGGCGCGACCGCAGCCGGCGCCGCCTTGGGCAGCGCGTTGACCGCCACGAACACGCGCCATTGCTGCGGGCCCTGGCAGCGGATCACCACCGCGTCCTCGGCCGCCGAACGCCAGCTCAGCTCCGGCGCGTCGCACGCGGCGAGCTTCAGGCGCTTGTCGACCGGCGCGCGCGCACCGCCCATGTCGCCGATCGGCGCGCCGGCGAACTGCTCGACCAGCCGGTCGAGCGCTTCGGTCGACTGAAATCCCGCCGGCGTCGCGCCGGCAAGCAGGGCGGAAAGGAGAATGGCGTTCATGGATGCCTCCACTTCAATTCGTGCCGGCAAAGCCGACGGAGAGGATGACGGCCCGGCGCTTGCCGGGATCGGTGACAATCGAAATGCGCGCCGGATCGGCCGCGCCGCTGCGAACGAGTGCCGCGGCGACCGTGCGCGCACGGTCAGCGGCGAGGATCGCCGCGCTACCCGTGGCTGGGTCGATATCGCGCGCGCCCTCGGCCGAGCCGGTGATGGCGATCCGCGTACGCGGGTCGCGCGCGGCCCCACGCGCCCAGAGGATGGCGCCGGACATGTCGGCGACCGCCGATCCCTCGGCGAACCCTTCCACGCGCGCGGCCGCCACCGCCATCGGCGGCACGACCGCCTCTTCGATCCCGAACCCCGCGCGCAGGCCCGCGAGCAATGTCGCGCGATCGAGCTCGCGATTGGCCTGGAGCAGCACGAAGAAACCGACCAGCAGCAGCGCAAGGTCGGCAAGGGTGATCACCCAGACCGAGCGCGCCGGCGCGATCTCGTCCCACATGTCGCCAGAAGCAATTGGGGTCATGCCGCGAGCTCCCGCTTGCGCGCGCGCTCGAGCGATGCGAGCTGGGCGAGCGGTGCGGCGAGCCGCAACCGTTCGCCCGCCTCTGCCCGCGCGAGCCGCTTGAGCCGCGACGCCACCGGCATCGCGATCAGGTTGGCGACCAGCGCGCCATAAAGCGTCGCGAGCAGCGCGACGGCCATCGCCGCGCCGATCGTCGCGGGATCCTGCATCGACGCGAACATCCGGACCAGGCCCAGGATCGTGCCGATCAGCCCCATCGCCGGCGCCGCCTCGGCCGCGCCGGTCCATACCTCGATCGCGGCGCGGTGCCGCTCGGCGCGGGCGGTGATGCGATCATTGACCAGCCGCGCGACCTGCTCGGGCTCGGCGCCGTCGACCGCCGCCTCGACCGCCGCCGCCATGTCGGGATCGGCGATCACCGACCGGTCGAGCGAGAACAGCCCGTGCCGCCGGGCGATGCGCTCGAGCGACGCGGTCTGGTCGAGCAGCGCATCGGCGCTGAACGGCCGCCGCCCCAAGCTGACCAGCGCCGCCACGGCGCGGCCGACATCGGCGGCGCAATTGCGCAGCACCACGGTGAGCGCGGTGCCGCCCAGCACGATCCCGATCGCGACCGGATCGAGAAAGGTGCCCGGGACCAGGCTGAAGGCAGATTCGGAAAGCGCGGCGATATTCATGCGCGTATCTTTGCAAGCCCCGGGCCAAGTCGCCCGCCCGCCCCCATGCGAGGCCCGTGCAGGCGGTGCAGCGTCGGCGACCGGCAAAACCGGCAAAATCCATTGCCGCCCCCGGCAACATCTTGCCGCTCGCTCGGCGCTTCCCGGCAATTCGGGCGATTTCAGGCCCCGCCCCGGAAACTGGCACGCCCATTGCTAGGAAGGCCGCGAACAAATGTGCGGAGGACGCATAGCATGGGTCAGAACAGTCTTTTCGGGGTGCACGGTGCAGCGCTCGCGGTGCGCTCGCAGCGCATGGGCGTGCTCGCGTCGAACATCGCGAACGCCTCGACGCCCGGCTACAAGGCCAAGGACATCGACTTCCGCGAGGCGCTCGACGCGATCGAGACGCCGGGCATGGAAGGCACCGATCCGATCACGGCCGCGACCAAGTTCCGCGTGCCCCTCCAGCCGAGCCTCGACGGCAACACCGTCGAGCTCGCCACCGAGCAGACCGCCTTCGCCGAGAACGCCGTCGCCTACCAGACGACGCTCGCGTTCCTCAACGGGCGCATCTCCACCATTACCCGCGCGCTGAAGGGAGAATAATCATGGCCGATCAGCCGCTCAGCATCTTCCAGGTCGCGGGCCGCGCCATGTCGGCGCAGCTCGTGCGGATGAACACCACCGCGTCGAACCTCGCCAATGTCGGCCAGGTCGCGTCGTCGGCGGCCGAGGCCTATCGCACGCAGAAGCCGGTGTTCCGCACCGCCTTCGACGCCGCGAACAACCTCGCCACCGTCGATGTCGAAAGCGTCGTCACCGCGGGCGAGGCGCCGACCAAGCGCTACGACCCCGGCAACCCGATGGCCGACAAGGACGGCAACATCTGGGAGAGCGCGGTCGATGAGACCCGCGAGCTGGTCGACATGATGGAGACCGCGCGCACCTATCAGAACAATGTCGAAGTGATGCAGACGGCGAAGACGCTGATCACCCAGACGCTCAACCTGGGACGCAGCTGATGGCGACGAGCTTTGACACGACGCTGGCCAATCTGGGCATCAACCGCACCGGAACCAGCGCGACCAATACGAACAAGCTCGGTTCGGAGGCGATGGACCAGTCCGACTTCCTCACGCTGATGACCGCGCAGATGAAGAACCAGGACCCGTTCGATCCGGTCGACAACACGCAGATGGTCGCCCAGATGGCGCAATTCTCGTCGCTCGCCGGCATCAGCGAGATGAATACGACGCTGCAGGCGATCGCCGCCAAGCTCGGCGCGACCTCGACCACGGACCTCGTCTCGTGGGTCGGCCGCACCGTGTTGACCGAGGGCAGCACCGCCTATCCGCGCACCGACGGCACGCTCGGCGGCGTGATCGAGCTCGGCGCCGACGCGGCGGAGGTCAATGTCGTGATCGAGGGGCCGAACGGCGAGATCCTCAAGAACGTCTCGCTCGGTTCTGCGACCAAGGGCCAGATCGAGTTCGAATGGGACGGCTCGACCGACACCGGCGAGGACGCCGGCGACGGCCCGTTCAAGATCCGTGTCGCCGCGCAGAACGCCGATGGCGGCGCGGTCACCGCCAAGCCGCTCGTCTGGGCCCCCGTCACCGCGGTGGCGATGGGCAGCGACGGCAATCCCGTCCTCACCCTGCCCGGCATCGGTCAGGTTTCCACCACCGCCGTCCGCAAGATCGGCTGAGTTCTCACAGGAGCCTAAGCAATGTCCTTCTACACCTCGCTCTCGGGTCTTCAGGCGGCGCAGACCGACATGTCGACGATCAGCCACAACCTGTCGAACGTCTCGACCAACGGCTTCAAGAAGAGCCGCACCGAGTTCGCCGACGTGATCGCGTCGAGCGTCTCGCTGAACCCCAACCAGATGGTCGGTTCGGGCACCACGGTGAAGGCGATCCGCCAGCAGTTCGGCCAGGGCGGAACGCAGCAATCGTCGTCCAGCCTCGACATCGCAATTTCGGGCGATGGCTTCTTCGCGGTCAAGCCGAGCCTCGACGCGGCCGGCGTCAACTTCACGCGCAACGGCAGCTTCCTGGTCGACAGCGACCGCTATGTCACGGATTCGCAGGGCTCGTACCTCCAGGTCTATCCGGTCGACGGCTCGGGCGCGGTGATCGCGACCGGCATGGGCTCGACCGTCAACCTGCGCCTGCCGCAGACCAGCGGCGTGCCCGAGGCGACCAAGAATGTCGGGCTCGCGCTCAACCTTTCGGCCTATTCGTCGGTGCCGTCGGAAGCATCGCGCTTCACGCCGGAGACGCCCTATGCCTTCGATCGCTTCGATCCGGGCACCTACAACAATTCGACCCAGACCACGATCTACGACGCCAGCGGCAACCCGCTGACGATGACCAGCTATTTCGTGCGCGAGACCACCGATGCACCTGCCACCTGGTCGGTCTACACCTTCGTCGGCGACAAGCAGCTCGGCACCGATCCGGCCAATCCGGAGCCGATCACGCTGACCTTCGACAGCAACGGCGCGCTGAGCGCACCGACCACGCCGACCCAGTTCGCGCCGTTCACCGTCGGCACCAGCACGACCGAGCAGCAGATCGCGCTCGACTTCGGCAGCACGACCACCCAGCTCGGCCAACCGTTCAGCGTCAACAACCGTTCGCAGGACGGCAAGGCGGTCGGCCAGCTCGACGGCGTGACGGTGGGCGAGGACGGCACGGTCCGCGCCAGCTTCTCGAACGGCGACAGCCTTGCGCTCGGCAAGATCGCGCTCGCCAACTTCTCCAACCCCTCGGGCCTGCGCCAGCTCGGCAACTCGACCTGGGCCGCCACCGGCCTGTCGGGTGAGCCGCGCCTCGGCGAGCCGGGGAGCAACGGGTTCGGGGGGCTGATGTCGGGTGCGATCGAGCGCTCGAACGTCGACATCACGGAGGAGCTGGTCGGCCTGATCGCGGCGCAGCGCAACTTCCAGGCGAACGCCAAGGCGCTCGATACCGCGAGCCAGATCTCGCAGACCATCTTCAACATCCGCAGCTGATTTCAGTAGGTTAAGGAGGCCAAGCGATGGACAGGCTCGTCTATACCGCACTGTCGGGGCTCAAGGGCCAGATGGATGCGCAGGCGACGATCGCGAACAACATCGCGAACGCCTCCACGATCGGCTTCCGCGCCGACCGGGTCAATTTCGAGCGGCTGATGGTCAAAGGCGACGGGCACGAATCCCGCCAGCCCAGCGCCGAGACCGTGGTCGATATGGACCGCCGCGCCGGCACGATCGTCTCGACCGGGCGCGGGCTCGACGTCGCCATCACCGGCGACAATTGGCTCGCGGTCCAGGCTGCCGACGGCAGCGAAGCTTACACGCGGCGCGGTGACCTGCGCATCGCACCGAGTGGCGTCTTGGAAACCGGCGACGGTTTCCCGGTGATGGGGTCGGGGGGCCCCATCACCGTGCCGCCCCACGACAAGATCATGATCGCCGACGACGGCACCATCTCGATCGTCGCCCCGGGCGCCGATCCGAGCCAGCCACCGCAGGTGATCGACCAGCTGAAGCTGGTCAGCGACCAGGGCAGCAAGACGATCAAGGGCCTGGACAATCTGCTCCATGTCCGCGGCGGCGGCGCGCTGCCCGCCGATCTCGATGCGCGCGTGCAGACCGGTGCGCTCGAGCAGTCGAACGTCAATCTGACGCAGGCGCTGGTCGACATGATCGAGAACCAGCGCAGCTACGAGGTGCAGGCCAACCTGCTCCGCGAAGCCAAGACGATGGACGAGAGCTCCGCATCGCTGATGCGGGTGAGCTAACGAATTTAAGGAAGGAACAGGACCATGGGTTCCGCAGCAATGCACATCGCGCGCACCGGGCTCGACGCCCAGGACATGCGCATGCGGGTGATCTCGAACAACCTCGCCAACGTCAACACGACGGGCTTCAAGCGCGACCGCGCCTCGTTCGAGGCGCTGGCCTATCAGGTCGTCACCGCGCCCGGCTCGGCGAGCACCTCGGAGACGCAATATGCCACGGGCCTGAACCTCGGCACCGGCGTGCGCATCCAGGGCACCGCGCGGATCGACACCCAGGGCTCGTTCCAGACCACCGGCAACGCGCTCGACCTGGCGCTCGACGGCAACGGCTTCTTCCAGGTGCAGATGCCCGGCGGCCAGCTCGGCTATACCCGCGCCGGCAACTTCACGCGTAGCCCCGAGGGGCTGCTGGTGACCACCGAGGGCTATCAGGTGATGCCCGGCATCACGATCCCCGAGGGGGCGACCGCGATCACCGTCGGCACCGACGGCACCGTCTCGGCCACCGTCCCCGGCCAGACCGAGGCGTCGCAGGTCGGCCAGATCCAGATCGCCGCCTTCCCCAATTCGGCGGGGCTCCAGGCGATCGGCGACAATTTCCTGGTCGAGACCGCGGCCAGCGGCGCGGTCAATCTCGGCATCGCCGGGCAGGACGGCCGCGGCAATATCCGCCAGGGCATGCTCGAGGGCTCGAATGTCAACGTCGTCGAGGAGCTGGTCGACATGATCGAGACCCAGCGCGCCTATGAGGTCAATTCGAAGATGATCTCGGCGTCCGATGAGATGCTCAAATATGTCAACCAGAACATCTGAGGCCAACGCTTCCAAGGGGAATGTCATGAAGTTCGCCGCAGGTCTCGCTACCGGCGCCGTCATCGTCGCCGTGCTCGCCTTCACCGCGCAGCCCGCCAAGGCACAGCTGTTCGGCGGCAAGAAGCCGAAGGAGGACTTCAGCGTCACTCTTCCGGCCCCCGCCGCGCCGGTCGCGCCCGCCAATGGCTCGATCTTCCAGGCGAGCCAGGGCTATGCCGCGCTGCACGAGGGCACGCGCGCGCGCCGCGTCGGCGATCCGCTGACGATCGTGCTGACCGAGCGCACCAGCGCGTCCAAGTCGGCCGGCTCGCAGCTCGACAGCGGCGGCGGCTTCTCGATCACCCCGCCGACCACCGGCGCATTGTCGCTGTTCAAGGAGAGCGACGCCAGCGTCAGCGGCAAGCGCAACTTCAAGGGCGCGGGCAGCGCCGACCAGGCGAATGCGCTGTCGGGCGAGGTCAGCGTGACCGTTGCCGAAGTCTATCCCAACGGTACGATGCTCGTGCAGGGGCAGAAGCGCGTGACGCTCAACCGGGGCGACGAGTTCATCCAGATCAAGGGGCTAGTCCGGCCGAGCGACATCGATGCGAACAACCGCATCGCCTCGACCCGCGTCGCCGACGCCCGCATTTCCTACACCGGCAAGGGCGATGTCGCCCGCGCCAGCCGGCAGGGGTGGCTCAACCGCTTCTTCCAGGTCATCAGCCCGTTCTGAGGATGAGAGACATGATCCGCTTCCTCGCTGCCCTGCTCGCCGCCATCCTGTTCGCCCAGCCCGTTGCGGCCGAGCGGATCAAGGACCTGGGCGCGTTCCAGGGCATCCGCTCGAACCAGCTCACCGGCTACGGCATCGTCGTCGGACTGCCGGGCACGGGCGACGACAATCTCGAATATACCGTCCAGTCCATGAAGGGCGTCACCGCCCGCTTCGGCCTGGCGCTGCCGCCCGGGGTCAACCCGGCGCTCAAGAACGCCGCGGTGGTGATGATCACCGCCGAGCTGCCGCCCTTCGCCAAGCCCGGGCAGAAGCTCGACATCACCGTCTCGTCGATGGGCAAGGCCAAGTCGCTGCGCGGCGGCACGCTGGTGATGACACCGCTGCTCGGTGCCGACGGCCAGATCTATGCGATGGCGCAGGGCAACCTCGCCGTCGGCGGGCTGGGGGCTGAGGGGGCCGACGGCTCGAAGATCGTCGTCAACATCCCGTCCTCGGGCCGCATCCCGGAAGGGGCGACGGTCGAGCGCGCGGTCGAGACCGGCTTCGCCGACACGCCCTATCTCACCTACAACCTCGCCCGCTCGGACTTCACCAC
Source organism: Sphingomonas sp. BT-65 (assembly GCF_026107375.2). Taxonomy (NCBI): domain Bacteria; kingdom Pseudomonadati; phylum Pseudomonadota; class Alphaproteobacteria; order Sphingomonadales; family Sphingomonadaceae; genus Sphingomonas; species Sphingomonas sp. BT-65. The sequence goes on along the minus strand of NZ_JAPCIA010000001.1, from coordinate 2,549,954 downwards.
CGCGCAGCGCGTGGCGGATGCGATCAACGGCCGCTTCGGCTTCGGCACCGCGCGCGCGATCGACGGCGTGTCGGTCGCGGTGACGGCGCAGCCGGGCGCTGACGCCCGGGCGCGGATCATGAGCGAGATCGAGAATCTCCCGGTCGACGCCGCCGAGGCGCCGGCCAAGGTCATCGTCAACGCGCGCACCGGCACGGTGGTGATCAACTCGGCCGTCCGCGTCAGCCCGGCCGCGGTAACGCATGGTAAACTCACCGTTCGTATTGATGAATCCCAGCGCGTCAGCCAGCCGGCGCCGTTCAGCCAGGGGGAAACCACGGTCGAACAGCGCAGCGCGGTCGGCGTCGAGGAGGAGAAGCGTCCGATGTTCCTGCTGGAGCCTGGTCCCAAGCTTGCCGATGTGGTCAAGGCGGTGAACGCGATCGGCGCGTCGCCGGCCGACCTCGTCGCGATCCTCGAGGCGCTCAAGCAGGCCGGCGCGCTCAAGGCGGAGCTGATCGTCCTGTGACCCAGATTCCCGCGCCCGTTTCGAAGCTCTCCGGCAGTGTCTCGACCGACACCGCCCGCCTCGGCACGCGCGACAATCTGGACAAGGCGGGCGAGCAGTTCGAGGCGATCTTCACCAGGATGATGCTGTCCTCGATGCGCAAGGCGAAGCTGGCCGACAGCCTGTTCGAAAGCCAGGCGCTCGACCAGTTCCGCGACATGCAGGACCAGAAGCTCGCCGAGAACATGGCCGCGCACACGCCGATCGGCATCGGCAAGGCGATGACCGCGTTCCTCGCCAAGGCCGGCGACCTGGCCCCGGAAGGTAAGCCCGAATGACCGACATGCTCTCGATCGGCGCCAGCGGCGTCCGCGCCTATCAGAGCGCGCTGACCACGACGTCGGAGAATATCGCCAACGCCGGCACCGCTGGCTATTCGCGCCGCGTCGCCACGCTGCGTGAGGTCGCCGCGCCGAGCGACGGGTCGAACCGCGTGCTCAACGGCCTCGGCGTCACCGTCACCGGCATCACCCGCGCCGCCAGCGACACCCGCAACGCCGAGGTCCGCGCCGCGGGCTCCGACCTCGCGCGCAGCGAGGCCGGCGCGGTGTGGCTCGACCGGATCGAGGGCGCGCTCACCGGCAACAAGCTCGACGAGCGCCTCACCGCCTTCTTCAATGCTGCAACCGCGCTCGCCGCCGATCCCTCGGCCAGCGCCCCGCGCGCGACCACGCTCCAGGCGGCGGCCGGGCTCGCCAGTGCCTTTGCCGGCACCGGCGCGGCGCTCGACGGTGCGCTCGCCGATCTCGACGCCGGTGCCGATGCGATGGCCGGCCAGCTCAACACGCTCACCGCGAGCCTCGCCAAGGTCAATTCCTCGCTCGGCCGCGTCGCGCAAGGCACCAGTTCGCAGGCGGCTTTGCTCGACGAGCGCGACCGGCTGCTCGAATCGATGAGCGCGCTCACCGATGTTGGCGTCAGCTTCGACGCTGCCGGCCGCGCCACCGTCAAGGCCGGCTCGGGCGGCCCGCTGCTCGTCCAGGGCGATCAGGCCGCGGTCGCGACCTATCCCCGCGGCCCCGGCGGCGCCACCTCCTTCGCCGTCTACGGCATCGACGGCAGCCATGCGCTGAGCCCGAGCGGCGGCGCGCTTGCCGGCATCGCCGAGGGCGCGGCGCGCATCGCCGACGCGCGCGACGCGCTCGACCGCATCGCCGTCGATCTCGCCAATGGCGTCAACGCCGTGCAGGCGGGCGGCGAGGATCTCGACGGCACTGCCGGCGCGGCGATGTTCAGCGCGACCGGCGCATCCGACTTCAAGCTCGTGCTCGACGACCCGCGCGGTATCGCCGCCGCGGCGCCGGGCGGGGGCGAGCGCAGCAACGGCAATCTCGCCAACCTCGCCGCGCTGCGCACCGACGGCAAGTTCGAGGGCAAGCTCACCACGCTCACCACCGACAATGCCAGCGCACTCGCCGGCCGCCGCTCGATCGCCGAGGTACAGTCGACGATCCGCAGCAACGCCGCCGCGGCGCGCGATTCGCTCGCTGGCGTCAATGTCGACGAGGAAGCCGTCGACCTGATCCGCTTCCAGCAAGCCTATCAGGCGTCGAGCCGCGTCATCCAGGTCGCGCGCGAGACGCTCGACGCCATCTTCAACATCCGGTGACCGCGATGCGCGTGACGACCACCCAGACCTATGACCGGCCCTCGCTGCTGATGAGGAGCCTGACCAGTCAGGCTGACCGGCTGCAGATCCAGATCGCGACCGGCAAGAAGATCCTCGCGCCGTCGGACAGCGCCTCGGGCTGGCAGCAGCTTTCGGGCCTCAAGCGCGCCGCGTCCGATGACGGTGTGTACGGCGAGAACGTCAAGATGGCGCAATCGCTGCTCGCATCGACCGACGCCGCGCTCGAGACCGTCGAGACCCAGCTCCAGCGCGCCAAGGCCTTCGCCATCCAGGCCAACAGCGAGACGGTGACGCCCGAGGGCCGCGCCGCGATCCTGAAAGAGGTCGAGGCGATCATCACCGACCTGCTCGGCGTGGTGAACGGCAAGGACAGCCGCGGCCAGCCGCTGTTCGGCGGCGCGGCCGGCGATGCTGCCTATGCCCGCCAGCCCGGCGGCTCGATCGCCTATGTCGGCTCGGGCGAGGCCGCACCGATACCCGTCGGCGACGGCGTCGAGATCGCCGCGACCGAGACCGGCGCCCGCGCCTTTGGTGACATTCCAGGCGCGAACGGCGCTACGGACATGTTCGCGATCCTCAACGCCTTCGCCGCCGCGCTCCAGCCCAGCGCGGAGCCCGGCGGGGTCGAGACCGCGATGACCGATCTCGACGCCGCGCTCGACCAGCTCGGCACCACCCGCGCTTCGGTCGGCGCGCGTGCCTTCCGCATGGATCTCGAGGCGGAGCGTCTCGTCGATGTCGACACCGCGCGCGAGGCGACGCGCAGTGGCCTCGAGGAGATCGACACCTCGACCGCGATCGCCGAGCTGCAGAAGACGCTGACGATCCTGCAGGCGACCCAGGCGAGCTTCACCAAGCTCACGGGTATGTCGCTGTTCGATTACCTGCGCTGAGCCGGAACGCCCTCCGCAACTTCAGCTTGCAATGTTGGATTTGTTCTGTTTTTGTTCCACGATGCTTCTCGTCTCCCTTTTCGCGCTTCCTCGGTGCGATCACGTCGGGTGGAGGGCAAGTCGGGGGGGACGTAGTGTGAGCTTTGACAGCTTCCGGCACATCGCGTCGGCAGCCGATCAGCGTCCTGTTAACCATATTCTAGCGCTTTTCCGCTCAAGTTCCGGCCCGCGCTGCCGTTTCTAGAAGTAACCAAGCAGCGCCGGGGGGTAGCGAGCGAAGTCATGTTTCCAGCAATCGGTTTCGTCGTCCTCATCGCCATGGTGTTCGGCGGCTTCGCCATCACCGGCGGCGCGCTCGAGCCCGTGCTTCACGCACTTCCACACGAGATGCTGATCATCGGCGGTGCTGCCCTCGGCGCGCTGATCATCGGCAATAGCGGCCGCGAGCTGAAAGCGCTCGGCGGCGGTTTCATGAAGGTGCTCAAGGGCCCCAAATACAAGAAGCAGGATTATCTCGACGTCATCTTCCTTGTCAGCAAGCTGATGAAGATGCTGCGCGTCGACGGCCCGATCGCGCTCGAACCGCATGTCGAGGATCCCAAATCCTCCGCCATCTTCGCCGAGTATCCCCGCCTGCTCGCCGACAAGACTTTGGTCAACCTGATCTCCGACACGCTGCGCCTCGTCGTCGTCTCGTCGGGCACGCTCGACGTGCACGCGGTCGAGGAGGTGATGGACAATGCGATCAAGACCCATCACCACGAGGTCGAGGAGCCCCAGCACGCGCTCCAGGGCCTCGCCGACGCGCTGCCGGCGCTCGGCATCGTCGCCGCGGTGCTCGGCGTGGTGAAGACGATGGGCTCGATCGACAAGCCGCCGGCGATCCTCGGCGCGATGATCGGCTCGGCGCTGGTCGGCACCTTCCTCGGCGTGCTGCTCGCCTATGGTCTGGTCGGTCCGCTGGCGGGGCGTCTCAAGCAGATCATCGACGCCGACGCCGCGATCTACCACACGGTCAAGCAGATCATCATCGCCTCGCTCCACGGCCATCCGCAGCCGTTGGTGATCGAGGCCGCGCGCTCGGGCATCGCACACCACAACCAGCCGGGCTTCGCCGAAGTGTTCGACGGCCTGCGCGGTAGGTAAGCATGACGGCCAGGGCGCCACATGCGGCGAAGCTGCCGCCCAAGATCATCGTCAAGAAGATCTATGTCGAGGGTGGCGGCGGCCATCACGGCGGCGCGTGGAAGGTCGCCTATGCCGACTTCGTCACCGCGATGATGGCGTTCTTCCTGCTGATGTGGCTGCTCGGCGCGACCAACGAGAAGCAGCGCAAGGCGCTCGCCGACTATTTCGCGCCCACGCTGATCGAGTTCAAGCAGAACAGCGCCGGCTCCAACGGCCTGCTCGGCGGCGACGCGCTGCAGGGCAAGGACAATTACCCGACCATGGCCAAGCAGACCGGCACGCGATCGATGACGATCCCCGCCGGCGCGGCGGGCGGCGATCGCGTCGGCACCGGCGAGAAGGGCAGCCTCAAGGACAAGGAGGCGATGGACGCCGCCGACCGCAAGGGCTTCGCCAAGATGAAGGCGGAGATCGAGCGGCGCATCAAGACCACGCCCGGTCTCGCCAAGCTCGGCAAGCATGTCCGCTTCGTGCCGACGCGCGACGGCATGCGCATCGATCTCATGGACAATGCCGATTATTCGATGTTCGCGCTCGGCACGACCAGCTTCGTGCCCGAGGCGGCGAAGCTCGTCGCGATGGTGGCGGAATCGGTCGCGCAATCGGAGAACCCGATCATGATCCGCGGCCATACCGACAGCCTCGGCTATGGCGACCCGCAGAACATGAACAACTGGATGCTCTCCAGCGCGCGTTCGGAAGAGACCCGCCGCCGCCTCGCCGCGGGCGGCGTCGCCGAGCCCCGCTTCGAGCGGATCGAGGGCGTCGCCGATCGCGAGCCGCTGATCAAGACCGACCCCGCCGATCCGCGCAACCGGCGCGTGGCGATCACGTTGCTCTATCGCAAGAGCAAGCTGGACCGGTAACGGTCAGAACAGCTGCTTGCGGATTGACAGCCGGACTACCCGGCCGGTCGGATCGAGGATGTTCGGCGCGAACGCGGCCGGGGTCACGCCGTTCTCGTCGGTCACCCGCTGACGCGCGTCGAACAGGTTGACCACGCCGAGCTCGACCTGGGTGTTGCGCAGCCAGAGGTGCTTGCGGCCGAGATCGCGATAGTCGGCAGGCCGGATCCCGACCTCGAGATTGAGCGTCGCCAAGCTGGCATAATCCAACCGCGACGTGCTGCCGAGCGGCCCGATGGTGCGCTGCGAGGCGCTGCGCCAGTTCCCGATCATCGAGGCGCGAAGCCAGTCGAAGCGCAGATTGGACCGCGCTTCCACCAGATGCGCCGGCCGTGTCGTCTCACCGTTCAGCCGGTCGATCGCGGGCAGTCCGGGCCGGATCACTGCCTTGTCCTCGATCAGCCAGGTGTGCCTGACGCTGAGATTCAACCGGTTGCCGCCACCACCGCCCCCACCGCCGCCGAAGCGACCACCACCACCGCCGGGCCCGCCGAAGCGACCGCCGCCGCGGCCCGCGCCCGGCCCCGGGCCACGGCTTTCACCTTGCCCTTCGCCTGCGCGTTGGCCTTGATCCTGGCGTTGCCCTTCGGCCTGGCGCCCGCGTTGGTTGCCGCCGAACACACTTTGCTGCCCCATACGGCGGAACTCGTCAGCGCGCGCCACCATTTCGGGCGGCAGCGGCTCACCAGTGCGCCGTGACTCCGCCATTGCCTCGCGGAACGCGGCGAACTCCGCCTGTCGGCGCTTCTGGGCCGGCGAGGGCAGCGACACGCCGAAATTGATCCCCCAGCTGAACTGGGACCGTTGCGAACTGCTGTAGTTGACCGGCCGTGCATCGATGCTGAGCAATCGGCCGGAACCGTCACGGACGAACCGCTCGGGGAACGCCGCCTCGGTCTCCGCAGTGGCACCCGGGAAGTTCTGGGTCTCGTCACGGAAACGTCGCCGCGTGTAGCTGGCATCGATGCTGAGATCGACATCCGACAACGGACGAATCTGGGCGCCAAGCCGCATGACCCTGCTGCGGTCGGCGCGCAGCAGCGGATTGCCGCCGGTGATACGGGTGATGTCGACGGTTTCGCCGCGCACGTAATCGAACGTCCGCACGTTCGGCGTCGTGATCACCGGATCGCCGAGCTGTCCGGGCTCTGGCGCGGAGCGGTCGAAGGTCCAGTTGGCGATCAGCCGGATCTCGTTGATCGGATTCCAGTTCACGCCATAGCCCGAAGCGGTCAGCCTGCCGAAATCGGAGAGGTGGTTAACCTCGAAATTCGCGGTCACCGAAAGATTGCCGAGCGCGCTCAACACGCCCGCATTCCGGTTGGCGATCGGCACGCTGATGTTGCCCCGCGCGGTCGCAATATCGCGCGAGATATCCCCCGCGCGGAACACGCCTGAACGAAGCGAGCTGCTGGACAGGTCGCTCATGCTTCCCGCGACGCGGAGGCTGGTATTGACCTCGCCCGCCGGCATCCGGAACAGCGCTCCGTTGGTAAGCATGTCGACTTGCGCCCGGCTCGATTCCGAGCGGCTGATGTCCGATGGCCGGATCGCGAGCGCGCTCAGCGGAAGCGGCGCAAACGGGTTGAACGCGGGATCGCCTGCGTCGAGCAGCGCCTGCGCGCCGCGCACGTCCACGCCCCGCGTGGTGTGCGTTTCCGACCAGTTGCGGTTGTAGTCGCCGGTGACCGACCAGTTCCATTTGCTCGACCAGGGCGAGCCATCGCCATTGATGCTGAACTGGCCCTGCAAGTTCTTGCGGTCGTCCGATCGCGTCAGCGGCCCCAGATTGTCGAGATAGCGCAGCAGCTGCACATCGGTGGTGAAGGGCGAGAAGGGATTGCCCGTAGGGAGCTCCAGCGTCGCGGTCGGCAGGCCGAGCAGCGATTCGCTCTGCCGCGCTTCCAGGCGCACGTTCGCCGTCGCACGGACCGTGGGCGACAGCGTCCGGCTGACGAGACCGCCGATGACGAGCTCGCGCTGCGGGCTCACCAGGGTTCGGTAGGCGGAGGGGCCGTTCACATTGGCGCGGTTGGCATTGGCGGCGAATGCGCCAAGGCTTTGTGGACCGCCTGCGGCGCCATCGGGCACGCCCGCGACCGTCACCAGCGTTCCCGCGGCCGCGCTCAGCGCCGGATCGATCTCGCCGCCGTTGAAGCCGGTGATGTTGCCCCGTGTGTCGAACAGCGAGGTCGACGAACGCGAGACGCCGCGTTCGCTCTCCAATATCCCCGAATTCTGGTCATATTCGACGTTGATCTGCACCCGGCCATCGCGATTGAGCTTGAGGATGCTCATCTCGGCATCGACGCCGGAATTGCCTCCGGCGGTCGGCGTCTCACCCTGGATTTCGGCCGTGATCGCCTGGAAACGCCGCCGCAGCACGAAGTTGATCACTTTCTGCGTGGCGCCATAGCCATAGCGGAGCGCGGCTTCCTCGGGCAGGATGTCCATGCGCTCGATCGCCTCGGGCGGGAGCTGGCGCACTTCGTTGAGGCTCGACCGCCGCCCGCTCAGCAGGATCACTGGCTGCTCGCCGCCGCGCCCGGCGCCGCTGCCGAGCTGCGGCGCGAGCTGCTCGATCAGCTCGCCGACGTTCGACGCACCATAGGCACGGATGTCGGCCGGATTGAGGATAACCTCCGGCTTGACGTCGCCCGGCACCGCGCCGCGCAGCTGGCCGGTGACGACGACCTCCTCGCCTTCGATCTCCTCCCCCACGTCGCCGCTGGCGTCCGGAGCGGGAGGTGTCCCTTCCTGTGCCGATGCCGGCGCCTGCTGCGCAGCGGCCATCGCCGTGGGCGCCACCGTGGCGATCAACCCCGTTACCATCCACGCCGCGCGCCGCATTCGTCCCTCCCGCTCGTCCGGCCCACATAACCGTCCGTCGTCTCAATAAGTATGACTTGTCGCAAAAATGTGCCGCCCCGAAAAATTAGTGCGGCCTGAATGCTTCAGCCGGCGTCGTGACCCTGCAGCCGCGCATGGTGGCGGATCACCTCGTCGATGATGAAGCGTAGGAACTTCTCGGAGAATTCGGGATCGAGGTCGGCCTGCGCCGCCAGCTCGCGCAGCCGCGCGATCTGGCGTTCCTCGCGCCCCGGATCGGCGGGCGGCAGCCCGGTCTCGGCCTTGTGGCGCCCCACCGCCTGAGTGATCTGGAAGCGCTCGGCGAGCAGGAAGACGAGCGCGGCGTCGATCCGGTCGATGCTCTGGCGATAGCGTTGCAGCGTCTCGTCGCTCATTGGTGTTCCCTTTCGCGGCACCAGCCCGCTCCCCCACCCGGCCACCCACATGATACTGCCGTTGGGTGGCCGGGTGGGGGAGCGGGCTGGTGCCGCCTCGTTGAAGCTCGCGCGCCTTCTTGCGCCGCTTTCACCCGCGCGCAAGCCCTGCGCACTTGCCTTTCGCCTGCGTTGCAGCCACATCGCGCCCAGCATGAGCGCGACCGTTCACAACATTGGCCCCCGCAACGGCCGTGGCACCGACCCTTCGCTGGAGCCCATGATCGCGCTGGTCGCGGCGGACATGAACCTCGTCAACGCCGTGATCCTCGACCGGATGCAGTCGCAGATCCCGCTGATCCCGGAGCTCGCCGGGCATCTCATCGCGGGCGGCGGCAAGCGCATGCGGCCGATGCTGACGCTGGCGAGCGCGCGGCTGCTCGACTATTCGGGCGCGCGCCACCACCGGCTCGCCGCCGCGGTCGAGTTCATCCACACCGCGACGCTGCTCCACGACGATGTCGTCGACGGATCGGACTTGCGCCGCGGCAAGCGCACCGCCAACCTCATCTGGGGCAATCCGGCGAGCGTGCTGGTCGGCGACTTCCTGTTCAGCCGCAGCTTCGAACTGATGGTCGAGGACGGCAGCCTCAAGGTGCTCAAGATCCTCTCCAACGCGAGCGCCGTGATCGCCGAGGGCGAGGTCAACCAGCTCACCGCCGCGCGCCGCATCGATCTGGCCGAGGAGCGCTATCTCGAGATCATCGGCGCCAAGACCGCCGTGTTGTTCGCCGCCGCCTGCCGCATCGCCGCGGTGGTCGCCGAACGGCCTGAGTCGGAGGAGGCCGCGCTCGACGCCTATGGCCGCAATCTCGGCATCGCCTTTCAGCTGGTCGACGACGCGATCGACTATGTCTCGGACGCCGGGACGATGGGCAAGGACGCCGGCGATGATTTCCGCGAGGGCAAGATGACGCTCCCCGTCATCCTCGCTTATGCCCGCGGCAGCGAGGCCGACCGCGCCTTCTGGAAGGAAGCCGTGCTCGGCCGCCGCACCGACGACGCGGATTTCGCGCACGCGGTCACCCTCGTCCGCTCGAGCCGCGCCGTCGACGATACGCTCGCGCGCGCGCGCCACTACGGCCAGCGCGCGATCGACGCGCTCGGCATCTTCCCGGCCAGCGCCGCCAAGGACGCGATGATCGAAGCGGTCGAGTTCGCGGTCGCCCGCGCGTACTGACCCTCAGGCCTCGCTTTCCTCGTCCGCTTCCTCATCGACGCCGAGCGCATCTTCCTCGTCATCGTCCAGCGCATCGTCGATCGACTCGCTGATCAGGTCGAGCTGCTCATAGCTCGCGGTGAACTCGGTGGTCTCGCCGTCCTCGTCCTCGATGCTGATCAGATAGTCGCCCTTGCCGTCGGCGGTGACGCTGAACGTGGAAAGTCCTTTTGCCATGCGATGTCTCCTTCGAACCCCGCAACGCGCGTGACGCGATTGGGTGCCATGAGGCTTCAAGCATTGCGGTGAACCGCGTAGAGCCGGCTCGTGACCGACCTCCCGATCCATGCCGTGCTGCCCGATCTGCTCGCCGCGCTCCGTGCGCGGAGCAATGCCGTGCTGGTCGCGCCACCGGGCGCGGGCAAGACCACCGCGGTCGCCCCGGCGCTGCTGTCAGAGCCATGGTGCACCGGCGAGATCCTGCTGCTCTCCCCGCGCCGGCTGGCCGCACGTGCCGCGGCCGAGCGGATGGCGTCGCTTACCGGCCAGCCTGTCGGCAAGACCTTTGGCTACGCCACCCGGATGGACACGCGCCGCTCGGGCGAGACTCGCGTAACCGTCGTCACCGAGGGGATTTTCGTCAACCGCATCCAGGCCGATCCCGATCTGGCCGGCGTCTCCGCTGTGCTGTTCGACGAGGTGCACGAGCGCAGCCTCGATAGCGATTTCGGCCTTGCCCTTGCGCTCGACGCCCAGGCCGCGCTGAGGCCTGATCTGCGATTGGTGGCGATGTCGGCCACGCTCGACGGCGCGCGCTTCTCCACCCTGATGGGGGACGCGCCGGTGATCGAGAGTCAGGGACGTAGCCATCCGCTCGAGCTGCGCCATCTCGGCCGCGCCGCGGAAGCGCGGATCGAGGATTCGGTCGCCGCCGCGATCCGGCAGGCACTGCGGGAACGCGATGGCGGCATCCTCGCATTCCTCCCCGGCGTCGCCGAGATCGAGCGCACCGCAGAACGTCTCGACCCGCCGCCCGGCACCGTCCTCCACAAGCTCCACGGCAGCCTCGACCCGGCCGCGCAGCGCGCCGCGATCGCCCCCGATCCGCAGGGCAGGCGCAAGATCGTGCTCGCGACGTCGATCGCCGAGACCTCGCTCACCCTCGACGGCATCCGCATCGTCGTCGACTCGGGCCTCGCCCGCCGCCCGCGCTACGATCGCGCCGCGGGCATGACCTGCCTCGTCACCGAGCGCGCGAGCCAGGCCGCGGTGACCCAGCGCGCCGGCCGCGCCGCGCGCCAGGGGCCAGGCATCGCCTATCGCCTGTGGGAAGCCGCCGCCACCGCCGGCCTGCCGCGCTTCGATCCGCCCGAGATCCTCGAAGCCGACCTCTCCGCGCTGACCCTCGATTGCGCACTGTGGGGCGTCGCCGACCCGCGGGAGCTGCAATGGCTCGACCCGCCGCCCGAAGCCGCGGTGCAAGAGGCGCGTGCCCGCCTCGCCGCGCTCGAAGCGCTCGACCCCGACGGCCGCCCCACCGCGCACGGCAAGGCGATCGCGCGCCTGCCCCTCCCGCCGCGCCTCGGCCACATGTTGGCGCGGGCAGGCGAAATCGGCCTCGGGACGACCGCCGCGCAAGTCGCGGTGCTGCTCGGCGAGCGCGGCCTGGGCGGCCCCGACGCCGATCTCGAGCACCGCCTGCGCCGCTGGCGCACTGAGCACGGCCAGCGCGCCGATAATGCGCGCCGCCTCGCAGAGCGCTGGGCGAAGTTCGTCTCCGACGCCCCGGCGCCCGCCTTCGACCCGGGCTCGTCAGAAGCGGTTGCCGCGTGCGTCGCGCTCGCCTTTCCCGACCGCATCGCCCGCCGCCGCGACGCCTCGGGGGAGACCTGGGCCTCGGCCGGTGGCCGCGGCTTCCGGCTCGATCCCACCTCTACGCTCGCCCGCCACGAGTGGCTGGCGGTGGCCGAAACGCAGGGCATGGCCGCGGGCGCGCGCATCCTCGCCGCCGCACCGATCGACGCGGCCAGCATCGAAACGCTGTTCGGCCACCGCATCGAAACACGCCGCACTGTCCGCTTCGATCCCGCCACCGGCCGCGTCGAAGCGGCGCGCGAACGCCGTCTCGGGGCGATCCGTCTCTCCTCGGGCCCCGACACCGCCGCCGATCCGGGCGAGATCGCCGCCGCGCTGCTCGAAGGCGTACGCACACACGGCCTCGACTTGCTGCCCTGGTCCGCGACCGCGTGCGCGCTGCGCACCCGCGCCGCTTATGCCGGGCTCGACGCGCTATCCGATACAGCACTGCTGGCCGAGCTCGACGACTGGTTGCCGCCACTGCTCGCCGGCAAGCGCCGCCTTGACGCCATTCCAGCCGAAGCACTGACCCAGGCGCTGCAGAATCGTCTCGGCTGGGACGGGCAGAGGCAGCTCGACCGGCTCGCCCCCGCCCGCTTCGAGACCCCGGCGGGCTCGACTCACGAGATCGACTATGCCGCTGAAGGTGGCCCCACCGTCGAGCTGCGCGTGCAGGCGCTGTTTGGTCTGGCGACGCACCCTGCTCTGGGCAACGGCACCCCGCTCGTGCTTTCGCTCACCTCACCCGCCGGCCGTCCGATCCAGACGACGCGCGACCTGCCCGGTTTCTGGAAGGGCAGCTGGGCCGATGTCGCCAAGGAGATGCGGGGCCGCTATCCCCGCCACCCCTGGCCCGACGACCCCGCCGCCGCCAGCGCTACGCTGCGCACCAAAAATGCGGATGCGCGGCGCGCCGGATCGCGATAAAGGGCCAATCCATGTCCACCGCACGCATCTATCAGCGCCCGAAGAACGCCATGCAGTCGGGCCGTTTCCGCACCGATCGCTGGGTGCTCGAATATAATCCTGGCGAACAGCAGCGCCCCGACCCACTGACCGGCTGGGCCGGCTCGGGCGACACGCGCAATCAGCTGCGCCTCAATTTCCCGACGCTCGAGGCCGCGCAGGACTATGCGACGCGGGAGGGGATCGCCTTCCACGTCGTCCCCGCGCCGCAGCGCAAGCTCAAGCTCCAGGCCTACGCCGACAATTTCCGGTGACCCCGGCCGAGCTGCTCGACCGCTGGATCGCAGCATTCAACGCGGCCGACGCCGATGCGCTCGCCGCGCTCTACCATGACGATGCGGTCAATCATCAGGTCGCCAATGCGCCGGTCGCCGGCCGCGATGCGATCCGCGCGATGTTCGCGGCCGAATTCGCGGCGGCGCAGATGGTCTGCATCCCGGTCAACCGCATGGCCGACGGTGAGTGGGCAGCGATGGAGTGGCAGGACCCCAAGGGGTTCCGCGGTTGCGGCTTCTTCCACGTGGTCGACGGTCTCATCCGAATGCAGCGCGGCTATTGGGATCGCCTGAGCTTCGAGCGGCTCTACGCCAGCAACGACTGACCCAGCACCAGCAGCAGCTTGACGTCGATCGCCATCCCGCGCGCCCGGCAATCCGCGACGAAATCGGGCACTTGCGCGAGCTTCACGCGATGCACGGTGATGCCCTCGCCCTCCACCCCGCCGCCCTCGCCGGTGCGGACCAGGTCATGCGCCCGCACCAGCGTGAAGCTCTCGCTGACCATGCCGGGCGAGGAGAAATATTCGCCGAGCGATTCGACCCGCCCCGGGCGATAGCCGGTCTCCTCCTCCAGCTCGCGTGCCGCCGCGATCTCCACGGGTTCGTCATCGGTCTCGTCGCCGACCAGCCCTGCCGGAAGTTCGAGGCAGGCGCGGCCGAGCGGAACGCGATATTGCTCGACCAGGATCAGTTGCCCCGCCGCGTCGATCGCCACGATCACCGCGGCGCGGATACCGCGGGCGCGTGCAACATATTCCCAGCGGCCCTGCTTCTTCGCGGTGATGAACTTGCCCTGCCAGACGGTCTCGACCGGGGCGTCGGCATCGGGGAGGCTCACAGCTCGATCAGCCGGTCGGGCAGCTCGTTGGCGTCGGCCTCGGTCTTGGGGAAGTACTGCGCCAGCACCGTGCCAATTTGCGCCACCGCCGCCGCCATCCCGCCCGCCGGATCGCCCGCACGGATGCGGTCGATCAGCGCCACCATCGCCTCGCCCCACACCGCATCGTCGACCTTGGCGACGATCGCCTCGTCGGCGACGATCTCGGCGCGGTGCTCGGCGAGGCTCAGATAGAGCAGCACGCCGACGCGCGCGGCGGTGCGCTTCTCCGCGCTCGCCTTGAAGAATTGCACCGCGCGCCGCCGCACCCGCCGCCCGCGCACCGCCGACGGGATCAGCAGCCCGCGGAACGGCAGCGCCTCGAACCCGAAGCGCACGACAAGAAACAGCACGGCCTGCACCACCACCAGCAGCGCGAGCTGGATGTGCCGATCGGCCTCTCCCCACCCGCCAGTGAAAAACGCCAGCTTGGCATCGAGCAACCCCGGAAAGGCCGCGAACAGCCCCAGCGCCGCGAGCATCGCCGCCGCCGCATAATAGAGCGAGACGTCGTGATAATGGTCCGACCAGTCGGTGACGATCGTCACGATCTCGCTGTCGGTGCCGCGTTCAGCCCCGGCGACCGCGGCGGTCACCTGGCCATGCTCATCACTCGTGAACCGCCGTGTCATCACCAGCCCCCCGATGCGCCGCCGCCGCCGAACGACCCGCCGCCGCCCGAGAAGCCACCGCCTCCACCGCCCCAGGACGATCCGCCGCCATCTCCCCAAGACGACCCGCCCCAGGAGGAACCGCCATCGCCCCAGCCCGGGCCCCAGATCACCACCGGGGCATGGCCACCCCGGTATTTCTTGCCACGCGCCGCGCCGATCACGATCGGCAGCACCACCGTCAGGACGACGAAGATCCAGAAGGCGATCACGAACCAGTTCGCGCCACCGCCGCGCGATCGCTGACGGCTGCCCGCGTCGACGAGCTGCTTGGCGCGCACCTCGGCGGCTTCGAGCGGCAATTTGAGCTGCTCGTTGATCGCGTTCGCGCCCGCGACGATACCGCCGCCCATGTCGCCGCTGCGAAAGGCCGGCAGGATCGTGTCGCGGATGATCATGCCGGAGAGCGCGTCGGTCATGATCGGCTCGAGGCCATAGCCGACCTCGATCCGCACCTTGCGCTCGGTGGGTGCGACCAGCAGGATGATGCCGTTGTCGGCCTCCGACTGGCCGATCTTCCACGCGCGGCCGAGCTTGTAGCCGAAATCCTCGATCGGATAGTCCTGCAGGTCGGGCACGGTGGCGACGACCAGCTGCCGCCCCGTGGCCTTCTCGGTCGCGTCCGACATCGCGGTCAGCTGCGCTTCCTGCTCGGGGCTGAGCAGATTGGCGGCATCGACCACCCGGCCAGTCAGCTTGGGGAAGGTCTGCGCCTGCGCCGCGGTGCCGGCCAGCACCGCGAGCATGAGGGCGAGGAACAGATACAGCGGCCTCATGGGGTTGCTCCCGGCACGTCGATTTCTCGAATGATCGCGGCGCTTCCATCCATAATCCCGGCGGCCATGTCACCTTGCCTGAATCGCGGCATAATGCGGTCGGTGATGATCGCCATCGCTTCTTCGTCGCGCAGTACACCCTCCAGGCCGTAGCCGACCTCGATCCGCACCCTGCGTTCGGTCGGCGCGACGATCAGCATCACGCCATCGTCGATATCGTAGCGCCCGACTCCCCATGCACGCCCCAATTCGACACCGACGTCCTCGATGCGCCGGCCACCGAGGCTCGGCAGAGTGACCACAACGAACTGCGCACGCGTCTTCTTTTCCGCCGCCGCCAATTCACGAGTCAGCAGTCCTTCCTTGTCGGGCGGCAGCAAATCGGCCTTGTCGACCACGCGCCCAGTCAGCGCGGGCAGGTCGCGCGGCGCGCTCCCTTCCGATTTACTCCCGCAACCGATCAGGACGATGGCGGCCAGCAGGACAGCGCGATGCATCATCGCCTCCGCTCCGTCAGCGGCGGCTCAGCTCTCGTTTCCGAAATTCACGCTCGGTGCCGTCTCCGCCCCCGGCGTGGTCGCCTGGAACGGGGTCATCGGCTTGGCGCCGTAGAAAATCTTGGCGCCGATCGCGTCGGGGAAGGTACGGATGGTGGTGTTATAGCTCTGCACCGCCTCGTTATAGTCGCGGCGCGAGATGCCGATGCGGTTCTCGGTGCCCTCGAGCTGAGTCATCAGCGTCGCATAATTGGCCTGGCTCTTGAGCTCGGGATAGGCTTCCTGCAGCCGCTGCAGCGACAGCGTGACCGCATTCTGCGCGCGGTCGAACGCCTGGACCTTGGCCGGGTCGGTCAGATCGGCGTCGCTGACGCGCACCTGAGTGGCGGCGGCGCGCGCCTGGGTCACCTCGACCAGGATCGACTTCTCCTGCGCGCCGGCGGCACGGACGGTCGAGACGAGGTTGGGGATCAGGTCGGCGCGGCGCTGATACTGGTTCTGCACCTCGGCCCATTTCGCCTTCGCCGCTTCCTCGGCAGTGGGCACGCTGTTGAGCCCGCAGGCCGACAGCAGGGCGGCGGAAACCAGCGCAGCAACGAGACGAAGCTTCATGTCGAAACATCCCTCCAAGTGTGTCGCATCGATACGACACCTGCGAAGGTAGGGGACGCCGCGCCGCTTCGCAATGGAAAGCCGGGTTGCCGCCCCGGAATCGCACGGTTACCCTCGCTCCGCACAGACAGTACAGGGGTGCGTCCATGATCAACGAATTCAAGGCCTTCATCGCGCGCGGCAATGTGCTCGACCTCGCCGTCGCGGTCATCATCGGCGCGGCATTCGGCAAGATCGTGACCTCGCTGACCGAGGACATCATCATGCCGGTGATCGGCAAGATCTTCGGCGGGCTCGATTTCTCGAGCTATTTCCTGGTGCTGGGCGAGGTGCCGGCGAACCTTCAGGGCTCGACCGACTATGCCGCGCTCAAAAAGGCCGGCGTGCCGCTGTTCGGCTATGGCGAGTTCATCACCCAGTCGGTGAACTTCCTGATCATCGCCTTCATCATCTTCCTGCTGATCCGCGCGGTGAACCGTATCGTCCCGGCGACGCAGGCCGCGGCGGCCGAGGATCCAGCCGATGTCGTGCTGCTCCGCGAGATTCGCGACGAGCTGAAGAAGCGCAACGCCGCGGCCTAGGCCGCCGCCAGCTCCTCGGCGGTGGCGTCCGCAAGGCTGGTGCCGTCGAGGATCCGCGCGGTCTCGTCGCGCACGCGCGCCATCGCGTGGCGGATCGCGCAGGCGGCTTCGTCCTTGCAGTCGAGGCACGGGCGATAGGCGGTGCGGCTGACGCACGGCACCAGCGCCAGTGGCCCCTCAATGACGCGGATGATCTCGCCCAATGAGATGAGGTGGTTGGGCCGCGCGAGGCGATAGCCGCCCATTTTGCCGCGCGTCGAATCGAGGAATCCTGCCTCACGCAGGTCGGCGAGGATCAGCTCGAGGAACTTGCGCGGCACGTTCGCCTCGGCGGCGATGCGGGTCATCGGCGTCGGCGCGCCGTCCCGCGGCTGCTTCGCCAGGAACAGCATGGCGCGCAGGGCATAACGGGAACGCTGGGTAAGCATGGCATGTTATTTGCTCCCCCTTTATGGCCTTCACAAGGCCTTGATTTGTTTTTTGGTACGCAAACGACGCCAAATCCCGCTCTTTTCAATCGGATTTGCGCTTCCTATATTGGGAGGTGCCGGGTTCGCCCGGCTATGACGATAAAGTGCGGCGTGCAATAGACGCAGCGGACCCGGGGGCAGTACCCGGCGGCTCCACCATAATCGGTGGTGTACTGGACACCGTTTCTGACGGGGCCGAACCAGGATCGACGTGTGTTGAAAAGCGCTGTTTTCGTTCGGAATGGGACCACCGCGACGGCCCATACACACAAGTGCCAACGATAACGAAGCACTCGCTATTGCGGCGTAATCCCACGGCTTAACGGCCTAAGATTACTCTAAAATGCGCGGTTGGACCGCACCGGGCAACAGAAGCGGATTCCAGCGGTACGGGGAGCACCGGGCAACAGAAGCTCCCCACTTCACTTCTCCCGCGCGAGCCGTTCCTCTTCCCGGCTGAACGCCGTGACGCCTTTGCTGTCGCCCGGCGTCGCCGTCGCGAAGAACGCCACGCCCGTTTCCTTCGCGCGATCGATCCACAACCCCGAACGCAGCCCATAGGCCTCACCGGCATGCCCCACACGCGTGCGCCTGTCCCCGAACAGATCGTCGGAACACCCGTCCCGCGCCGTCGGCAGCGTCGTCACCGCGAGCCCGTACCGGCAATAGAAACCGTTCGACGTATCCCCGTTCGTCCCGTCGAACCGCCACGCCACGCGCTCCAGCTCGGCGATCGACTTGCGGCTGAGGAAGCTCCCGCCGCCCTGCAGCAGCATCCGCCCGATCACCGCGAGATCGCGCATCGATGCGCGCAACCCGCCCTGCGGCGAGAACAGCGCGCCATTCTCCCCCAGCCGATATCCGGCGAGATCGCACCCCGCCTTGACGATCGCCGGGCAGTCCGGCCGCTTGCCGCGCAGATCGTCCAGCGCCACCTCACCAGTCGCGCGATACAGCACCACGTGGCGCGCGATCTTCGCATCGCTGCACGTCGACCAGTTGAAGCAGGCGTCGAGCTTGAGCGGTGCCAGCACCAGCCGCTGCATGAGACGATCAAAGCGCTCGCCGCTGGCCTTCTCCATCACGCTCGCGATCACCGGAAAGCCAATATTTGCGTAGCGGAAGTACGCGCCCGGCCGGTGCCCGGCGTCCCAGAGCTGCGACCGCGCCACCATGTCGGCCAGCCGGTCGCCCAGCGGCACGCGATATTCCTCGGGGTCGATCAGTCCCGAACGGTGCGAGAGGAGCTGCCGCAGTGTCACCGGCACATCGGGAAAGGCCGGGTTGCGCACCTGCCAGCCGAGCACCTCGCTCACATCACGGTCGAGGTCGAGCTGCTCCGCTTCGACCATCCGCATCACGCCCAGCGCGACCACCAGCTTGGAGATGCTCGCGATCCGCACCGGATCGTCGGCGGTGACGGGGCGGCCGGTCGCGCGATCGGCGACGCCTGCGGCACGCATCCCGGTCTCGCCGCGCAGGTCGAAGGCGACGCGTACCTCCGCTTGGGCCGCCGCTGGCGGACAGACCGCGACGCTCGCCAGCGCGAGCAGCAGGAACAGATGGCGCATCGCGCGATGATGGCAGGGGCTGGCGCGCCTCGCCAGCCCCTGCGCCGGGTCAGGCGACCGCACCCTCGAGCGAGGCCATGTCGATCACGAAGCGGTATTTGACATCGCCCTTGACCATCCGGTCATAAGCGGCGTCGATGTCCTGCATCGCGATCATCTCGATGTCCGCGACAAGGCCGTGGGCCTGGCAGAAATCGAGCATCTCCTGCGTCTCGGCGATCCCGCCGATCAGCGATCCGGCGATCGCGCGGCGGCGGAAGACCAGGTTCATCACCGAGGGCGAGGGGTGCGCATGCTCGGGCACGCCGACCAAAGTCAGCGTGCCGTCGCGCTTCAACAGCGCGGTGAACGCGTCGAGATCGTGGCTCGCCGCCACCGTGTTGAGGATGAAGTCGAAGCTGTTGGCGTGCGCCGCCATTTCCTCCGCGTTGCGCGAGACCACGACCTCATGTGCGCCCAGCGCAAGCGCGTCGCCACGCTTGCTCTCCGAAGTTGTGAAGGCGACGACATGCGCGCCCATCGCCGCGTCGATCTTGACGCCCATATGGCCGAGACCGCCAATGCCGACCACGCCGACCTTCTTGCCCGGCCCGGCGCCCCAATGCTTGAGCGGCGAATAGGTGGTGATGCCCGCGCACAACAACGGCGCGACCGCGGCGAGATCGGCCTCGTCTTGGCCGATGCGCAACACGAAGCTCTCTTTGACCACGATCCTGTCCGAATAGCCGCCAAAGGTGTGGCCGCCGAGATGCTTGTCCGGCCCGTTATAGGTGCCGACGAAGCCAGTCCCCTCGCAATATTGCTCGTCGCCGTCATGGCATGAGGGGCAGGTGCCGCAGCTGTCGACCATGCAGCCGACGCCGACCAGGTCGCCGGCCGCGAACTTTGTCACCTCGCTGCCCACCGCACTCGCCCGCCCGACGATCTCGTGGCCGGGGACGCAGGGAAAGATCGTGCCGTCCCACTCGCTGCGCGCGGTGTGGAGGTCCGAATGGCACACGCCGCAGAACAGGATCTCGATCGCGACGTCGTCGGGCTGGACGTCGCGCCGGTCGAAGCTGAACGGGGCAAGCGGGGTGGTCGCCGATTGCGCGGCATAGGCCAGGACTTGGCTGGGCATGGGAAGATCCCTTTTTTGTCGGAGGAATGGGGCGGCGGCGGATATCGGTACGCCCCTGTCACCACGCCAGAGCCGGGCGCCCGGATGCAGAAAATCAATCGCAGACCGCGCCCCTCCCCTCAGTACATCGGCCGTCCGCAATTATAGGCCGGGACGCGGCCCGTGCCCGAGCCGACGAAGCCCGAATAGCGCACATCGTCCTGCGCCAGCGCGTTCAGATATTCCTCGATATTGGGATAGCCGTCGCCATCGGCATCGGCATTGGCGTCCCAGACATTGGGGTTGGTGTTGGTGAAGCGGCGCTCCCAATCATCGGGCATGCCGTCATTGTCGGCGTCGGCCCGGGCGGCGCCCTGCGTGAGGTTCGCCCAGCCGCCGGCCTGCGCGACCGACGAGGCCCAGTCCGATGCGAACAGCCAAGGCGAGGAGTCGCAGGTGCGCAGGTCGTCGATATAGAGCGCATCGACATTGTCGCGACACGCGCCGTCGCGGCAGCGGTCGGCGCCGGCATAGGCCATCACGTCGCGCAGCGCCTGCTCGGGCGAGGTGATCTTGGCGGGATCGAACATCAGCGAGCGGCCCGGCGCGATCGCATAGGTGCTGTTCTGCACCACGCCGAGCCCGTTGCGCGTGCAGTCCGCGACGCCGGCGGGGGTCACACCGCAGATCGTCGAGGGCACGACATGCGCGATGAAGCCCGCGGCGTTGACGAAGGGATCGGTGACGGTCGATCCGAACTGGCCGGAAATGCGGGTGCGCGGGGTCACATTGTCGCGGGCGTAGATGTCGAAACCGAAGCTCGACGCGCCGCCGGGCGTGTAGAGGGCCATCAAATAGTTGCCGTCGCTGGCATTGTAGCGCGGACCGCGCAGGTTCACGTTGCCGATATAGTTGGCATACACGCTGCCGAACTGGTTGGAGATCAGCCCGCTCTCCGAGATGAAGTCATAGACCACGTTGTTGAAGATGTCGGTCTGGCCGGTGTTGCCCGCGGCCGGCGGGTTGATGCCCACCGCGATGTTGATCCCGCGCTGGTCGCCATGCTGCGTCAGATTGTGCGCGATGGTGACGTTGTTGGCGGGCTTCAAGAAGAAGGTCTTGCAGTGCAGCGACGAGCTGTGCCCTGCGTTGAGACAGATGTTGGGGCCGATGATCGACCATTGAATCGTGCAGTTCGCGCAGGCCGTGTCGAGGCTCTCGTCGGTGCCGAACATGGTCGAGACATGGTCGATGATCTGGAAGCTGGTGCCCTGCAGCCGGATCGGATCGCCATTGTCCGAGGAGCGACCGGGATGCTCGCCGAGCCGCGTGCGGACATGGCGCAGGATCATGTGATCGCCGCCACGCCGCGTGTCGATCAGCGAATCGACTGGGTTGTAGTTGGCGCCGAGGCGGAACTCGATCCCGCCGGGCGAGGTCTGGCCGGCGATATAGATTTTCGGCGTGGTGATCTGTGCGGGCGATTGCAGGATGATCGCGCCCGCCACGTCGAACACGCAATAGCGGGGGCGCCCGGCGGGAATCGCATAGGGCGTGGTGACGGCGAGCGCGAGCGCGCATTCGCGATAGCTGATCTTGCCGTCGTTCGGATTGGCGACGTCGTCGAGCGTGTCGATCTTGTACACCACGGCGTTGGCCGCGCGGACGCTGGTGCTGCGGCCGAAGCCGATCGCGGTGGGGAAGGCGAGCGGGTGCAGGCTGCGGTCCGGAATACCGCCATTGTCGGGATTGGCGAAGGCGGCAGCAGCACCGGCAGCCGGCGGCGGTCCCTGCACCGTCACGGTGGCCGATCCCGTAACCGCGCCCGAGCCGAAGGTGCAGTTGAGCACATAGTTGGTGGTCGCACCCGGATTGACCGTGACGCTCCCGCTCGCCGGCTGGGCGCCGCTGAACGGCGCGCCGCCGCTGGCGGTGCAGCCAGTCGCGCCGGCGGAGCTGGTCCAGCTGAGCGTCGTCGACGCGCCGGGCGCGACCGTGGCGGGCGAGGCGGTCAGCGTGACGGTCGGCGCCGGGGAGGCTGACGGCGTAGGGGTCGGCACCGGCGTCACGACTCCGCCGGAGCTGCTGTCACTGCCCCCGCCACCGCTGCAGCCGGCCAGGAGCAGGACCAGTGCCAATGCCGCTTGCAACCCAGCGGGCCGATCCCGTTGCAGATCGGATCGCGCCATTACTCACAATTCCCCGGTGTCTAGATCAACGTCGCTTTAGTCGTCCCCGATAGGCGCCACTAGTTGGCCAAAGGGACATGCGAGCGACTCGCCGTGCCGCCCGTTTGGACCATCAGCTGTGTGAAATCAGTCACTTGTGACGACCAGTATGGACAAAAAAGGGCCCCGGTTTCCCCGGAGCCCTCTTCATTTCAACCTGAGTTTGAAACGCTCAGTCGTCTCCGCCGGTCAGGAACGCCGGCAGGCCGATGTCCTCGCCGCCTTCGTCCTTGCTTTCGGAGCGCTCGCTACGGGGACCACGATCACCGCGCGGGCCGCGATCGCGATCGCCGCCCTCGCGACGGGGACCACGGTCGCCCCGATCGCCACCGCGCCCGCCGTCGCGACGACGGTCACCTCGGCCTTCGCCCCGGTCACCACGCTCGCCACGCTCACGCGGCTCACGGGCCGGACGCGTGTCCTCGAGCTCCTCGCCGGTCTCCTGGTCGACAACGCGCATCGACAGGCGGACCTTGCCGCGCTGATCGATCTCGAGCACCTTGACCTTGACCTCCTGGCCTTCGCTCAGGACATCCGAGACCTTCTCGACGCGCTCGTTCTTGATCTCCGAGACGTGGACGAGGCCGTCCTTGCCGCCCATGAAGTTCACGAACGCGCCGAAATCGACCAAGTTGACGACCTTGCCGTTGTAGATCTTGCCGACCTCGGCCTCTTCGACGATGCCCTTGATCCAGTTCATTGCGGCTTCGATCTGCGACACGTCGGACGAGCTGATCTTGATCACGCCCTCGTCATCGATATCGACCTTGGCGCCGGTGGTGGCGACGATCTCGCGGATCACCTTGCCTCCAGTGCCGATCACGTCGCGGATCTTCGACTTGTCGATCTGCATCGTCTCGATGCGCGGCGCATGCGCCGACAGCTCCGAGCGAGCCTCGCCCAGCGCCTTGTTCATCTCGCCCAGGATGTGCGCGCGGCCGTCCTTGGCCTGCTTCAGCGCTGCCTCGAAGATCTCCTTGGTGATGCCGGCGATCTTGATGTCCATCTGCATCGTGGTGATGCCTTCGGACGTGCCCGCCACCTTGAAGTCCATGTCGCCGAGGTGATCCTCGTCGCCGAGGATGTCGCTGAGGATCGCGAAATCCTTGCCCTCGAGGATCAGGCCCATCGCGATGCCGCTGACCGGACGCTTGATCGGCACGCCGGCGTCCATCATCGCGAGCGACCCGCCGCACACCGACGCCATCGACGACGAGCCATTGGACTCGGTGATGTCGCTGGTCAGGCGCACGGTGTAGGGGAACTCGTCCTTGGTCGGCAGCACCGGGTGCAGCGCGCGCCACGCCAGCTTGCCATGGCCGACTTCGCGGCGGCCCGGCGCGCCGAAGCGGCCGACTTCGCCGACCGAATAGGGCGGGAAGTTATAGTGCAGCATGAAGTGCTGGTAGCTGAGGCCGTTCAGGCCATCGATCATCTGCTCGGCGTCCTTGGTGCCGAGCGTACAGGTGGCGATGGTCTGCGTCTCGCCGCGGGTGAACAGCGCCGAGCCGTGCGCGCGCGGCAGGAAGTGCGTCTCCGCCACGATCGGGCGGATCTGCGTGGTCGAGCGGCCGTCGATGCGGATGCCGTCCTTGAGGATCGCGCCGCGGACGATGTTCGCCTCGAGCTTCTTCACCAGCTTGAGCGTACCGAGATACTGCGCCGGATCGCTTTCCTTGAGATCGGCGAAGGCGTCGCGTGCCTTGGTGCGCGCGGCGTTGAGCGCGTTCTGGCGCTGCTGCTTGTCGGTCAGCTTGTAGGCGGCGGCGATGTCGGCGCCGATGACTTCGTTGAGCTTGGCGAGCGTCGCCGACTTGTCGTCGACCAGGTCGAGCTCCCACGGCTCCTTGGCGGCCTGCTCGGCGAGCTTGACGATCGCCTTGATCACCTCGCGGCACGCGTCGTGCGCGAACAGCACGGCGCCGAGCATGATCTCTTCCGACAGCTCATTGGCTTCGGATTCGACCATCATCACCGCGTCGTAGGTGGCGGCGACGACGAGATCGAGATCGCCCTCGGCAACCTGCTCGTCGGTCGGGTTGAGGATATATTCGCCATCGACATAGCCGACGCGCGCGGCGCCGATCGGGCCCATGAACGGCACGCCCGAGATGGTGAGGGCGGCCGAGGCCGCGACCATCGCGAGGATATCGGGCTCGTTCTCGCCGTCATAGCTCAGCACCTGAGCGATGGCGTTGATCTCGTTGTAGAACCCCTCGGGGAACAGCGGGCGGATGGGGCGGTCGATCAGGCGGGAGACCAGGGTCTCCTTCTCGGTCGCGCCGCGCTCGCGCTTGAAGAAGCCGCCCGGGATGCGTCCCGCGGCCGAATACTTCTCCTGATAGTGGACGGTGAGCGGGAAGAAATCCTGCCCTTCCTTCACGGTCTTCGCGGCGGTGACGGCGCACAGCACCACGGTTTCGCCGAGCGTCGCCATGATGGCGCCGTCGGCCTGGCGGGCAACCTTGCCCGTTTCGAGTGTCAGGGTTTGTCCGCCCCACTCGATCGATACGGTTTTCTTGTCGAACATCTGATTTCCTTTGGACCGGACGCCCTATGCGCCCGGGGCCTGTGTGCAAGCTGTCCGGCTTGCGCGGTGCGGGGTGATTGCACCCCTTTTCAGGGCTCCGGCCGGATTGCCTCGGCCCCATGGGTCCCGCCCCGGATCGGGTCCGGGGCCGGCATTGCAAAAAGGCGACCCGAAGGCCGCCTTTCCGGTTACTTGCGAAGGCCGAGCTTCGCGATGAGTGCGGTGTAGCGGTCCCCGTCCTTCTTGCGGAGGTAGTCGAGGAGGCTGCGGCGCTTGTTGACCAGCATCAGCAGGCCGCGGCGCGAGTGATTGTCCTTGGCGTGGCCCTTGAAGTGACCGGTCAGGTTCTGGATCCGCTCGGTGAGGATCGCCACCTGGACTTCGGGGCTGCCGGTATCGCCTTCGGCGCGGCCATGTTCCTTGATGAGCGCTTCCTTGCGCTCGGTCGTGATCGACATGTGCTTTCCTTCGACATCATGGCTTACAGGTTGAAGCCGCGGACGACCCGGACGTCTCCGTCCGAAACCTCGACCAGCGCGACCGGCGTGTCGCCGTTCAGCGCAAAGTGTTGGCCATCATCAGCGGCGATCCCGACCAGCTTTTGCCCCTGACGGAGCAGCCCTGCCTGATCGGGGGTGAGGGATAGAGCCGGGATGTCGTCCAGCCCCGCCCTCAACGGCAGGAGGCAATCTTCAAGCCGCTGGCCCTTAGCGGCATCGGCCAGTTTGTCCAGCGAAATCGCGGAATCGAGGGTGAACGGTCCCGCCTTGATGCGGCGGAGCATCGTCACATGGCCGACCGTGCCGAGCGCGTGCGCGATGTCGCGCGCGAGGGAACGGATATAGGTGCCTTTGGATACATGGGCAGTGAGCGTGGCGCTGTCCTCGCCGATATCCCGAATCTCCAGCGCATGAATCGTCACCGCGCGGCTCGCGAGTGCAACCGTCTCGCCCTTGCGCGCCAGATCATAGGCGCGCTCGCCATCGACCTTGAGCGCGGAAAAGACGGGCGGGATCTGCTCGATCGGACCGGTGAAGCGCGGCAGGATCGCTGCCACCTCGTTGCGCGACGGCCGAACCTCGGACACCGCGACCTCGCCGCCCTCCAGATCGAGCGTGTCGGTCTCCACGCCGAAGCGGATGGTGAAATCATAGAGTTTGTCGCTGTCGAGCATGCGGCCCGCGAGCTTGGTGGCTTCGCCCACCGCGATCGGCAGCACCCCGGTCGCCAGCGGATCGAGTGTGCCGCCATGGCCGACCTTCCACTTGCCGTAGCCACCCTCGCGCAGCGCGCGCTTGACCGCGCTCACCCCCTGGGTCGAGCCGAGTCCCAGCGGCTTGTCGAGGACGATCCAGCCATGCATCAGCCGGCTATCGCCGCGGCGATCGACAGATACCACCCGGTCACTGCCTGCGCCGGGGGAACAATCAGTCGCGCGACGATGTTGGCGTTCGGCCAGATCGCGGGAACCACGAGCAGCAGGATGAACAGCAGCGGAAATCCGAACCGCCCGAACGACGCCCAGCGCTTCGCAAGCGGCGGCGGCAGCAGGCCCTGCACAACATGCCCGCCGTCGAAGGGCGGGATCGGCAACAGATTGAACAACGCCAGGAAGATGTTCACGGCAACGAAGTTGAGCAGATTCTCGCCGGCAAACGCCGTGAGGCTGCCCGGCTGGGCACCATCCGCCACGGCTAGAAGGACACCCAGCAGCACCGCGCCGACCAGCGCGAGCGCGAAGTTCATGCCCGGGCCGGCCAGCGCGACCAGCATCATGTCGCGCCGGGGCGAGCGCAGCCGCGCATAGTTGACCAGGACCGGCTTCGCCCAGCCGAACACGGGCGCTTTGGCGAGCGCGAGGATCAGCGGCAATGCGACCGTGCCGATCGGGTCGACGTGGCGAAGCGGATTGAGCGACAGGCGCTTGCGCTCCGCGGCCGTCGGATCCCCCAGCGCCCGCGCGACTAGGCCGTGCGCGACCTCGTGGAACACGATCGCGATCACCAGCGGGATCAGCCAGACGGCGATGTCGTAGACGAAGGAATTAGGGTTCATGTCCGTGATCTAGGTGGGTCGGCAGCGTTTCACCAGCGCACCGCTCAGTCGGCGGCCGCGATCGCCTCGACGAAATGGCGGCGACACAGCGCCACATAGCGATCGTTCCCGCCGATCTCGGTTTGCGCGCCCTGCGCCACCGCGCGGCCTTCGGCATCGACCCGCAAGTTCATCGTCGCCTTGCGCCCGCAGCGGCACACCGACTTGATCTCGACCAGCGCGTCGGCGAGCGCGAGCAGCCGCGCCGAGCCTTCGAACAGCGCGCCGGTGAAATCCGTGCGCAGGCCATAGGCGAGCACCGGAATGCCGAGCACATCGGCGACCGCCGCAAGCTGATCGACCTGCGCGGCGGTCAGGAACTGCGCCTCGTCGACCAGTACGCAATGCACGGGTCCCGCATCGGCCTCACGCTCGACGCGTAGCCTTAGGTCCATCTCGGCGTCGAAGGCGACCGCCTCGGCCGCGAGCCCTATGCGCGAGGCGATGCGGCCCGCCCCCGCCCGCTCGTCGATCGCCGCGGTGAACAGGATCGTGCGCATGCCGCGCTCGCGATAGTTGAAATCGGCCTGGAGCAAGGTGGTCGATTTGCCGGCATTCATGCTGGCATAGTAGAAATAGAGCTTGGCCATTGGCGGCGACCTTGGCTGATGATCCCGCCTGTTTCACCCGCCATGACCGCAAAGCCGTGGACAAGCCTGTGGACAAGTCCGGGGATCAGTCCTCGGACGCTTCGAGGTCGCGCGCCACCTTGGGATCGCGCAGGAGCTGGTCGATATGGCTGCCCTCGTCGAAGCTCTCGTCCGCCAGGAACTTGAGCCGCGCTGCGTATTTCATCTTCACGCGCGCGGCGACCTCGCGCTGGAGATAGGCGGTGTTGGTACGCAGCGCCTTGAGCACCGCCTCCTCGTCCTTGCCGAGCAGCGGCTTCACGAACACCGTGGCATGGCGCAGGTCGGGCGACATGCGTACTTCGGTCACGCTCACCATATGGCTGGCGAGCACCTCGTCATGCACCTCGCCCCGCGCGAGAATGTCGGACAGCACATGGCGCACCTGCTCGCCCACGCGCAGCAGGCGGACGGAGCGAGTCTCGGGAGTTTCATTTTGTCTCATCTTCAGTCCCGGCGCGCCATCGCGCCTTCCATGACACGGCCCGTGAACGTGCCGCGAGCGACCAATGCGCCACCTTCATCGAATAATTCCGCTTCGGTCACCGCGATCGTCTTGCCGAGGCTCACCACGCGTCCCTTGCCCAGGAAGCGGCCGGGACGAGCCGGCTTCAAGCAAACGATATGGAAGTCGATCGTCGGTGCATAGACCGCGCCCTCGGTAGCCGCATACAGCGCCGGCCCCTGCGTGTCGTCGAGCATAGCGGCGAGAAAGCCTCCTTGCACCGTCCCCGCAGGGTTCAGGAAACGATCATCGGCCCGAAAGCCGATCTCGATTGTCCGGGCGACGACGTCCACCTTCCGCACTTCCCAGCCCAACAGCCGTCCAGAGGACGGCATTGGGAAATCATCGAAGATCGACGGCGTTCCCAATGCACCTTCCTCCGCGGCGGCTTACAGCGTCCGCTCGCGCAGTTCGACTTCGAAGGTTTCGAGATAGTCGCCTGGCTTGATGTCGGTGAAGTTCTGGCTGAACGTCA
Organism: Sphingomonas sp. BT-65; assembly: GCF_026107375.2. NCBI lineage: Bacteria > Pseudomonadati > Pseudomonadota > Alphaproteobacteria > Sphingomonadales > Sphingomonadaceae > Sphingomonas > Sphingomonas sp. BT-65. The sequence continues at coordinate 2,521,632 of NZ_JAPCIA010000001.1, read as the reverse complement.
CACCGCATTCGAGCCCGGCGCGAACCTCCGCCACATCGTCCTTGAAGCGGCGCAGCGAGGCGATCTCGCCGGTATAGATGATGACGTCGTCGCGCGTGATGCGCGCCTTGAGCGCCTTGCGGATGACGCCGTCGGTGACGAGCAGACCCGCCGCCTTGCCGTGCTTGCCCGCCGAGAAGACTTCGCGGATCTCGGCGCGGCCAACCACAGTCTCGAACGCCTCGGGGCCGAGCTGGCCGGCCATGCCGGCGCGGATCTCGTCGGTCAGGTCGTAGATCACGTCATAATATTTGAGCGCGACCTTGTTGCGCTCGGCGATCTCGCGCGCCTTGGCGTTGGGCCGGACGTTGAAGCCGATGATCGGCGCGCCCGAGGCCGCAGCCACATTGACGTCGCTCTCGGTGATGCCGCCCACGCCCGAGTGCAGGATGCGCACCTTGATGTCGTCGGTCGAGATCTTGTTGAGCGAGCCGATGATCGCTTCGACCGTGCCCTGGGTGTCCGCCTTGACGACGAGCGGATACTCCATCGCCTGCTTTTCCTTGAGCGCGGAGAACATGCTCTCAAGGCTCGCCGGGGTGTTGGTCGTGCGCTTGTTCTGGATCACGCCGGCGCGATAGGCCGCGACCTCGCGCGCGCGCGCCTCGTTCTCCACCACCTGGAGCAGGTCGCCCGCCATCGGCACGCCCGACAGGCCGAGCACCTCGACCGGCATCGACGGGCCGGCTTCCTTGAGCTGGCGGCCCTTGTCGTCGACCAGCGCGCGCACCTTGCCGCTTTCGGCGCCGACGACGAACACGTCGCCGACCCTGAGCGTGCCGCGCGTGACCAGCACAGTGGCGACGGGACCGCGGCCCTTGTCGAGCTTGGCCTCGACCACATTGCCCTCGGCCGAACGATCCGGATTGGCCTGGAGCTCGAGCAATTCGGCCTGAAGCTGAATCTTCTCGATCAGATCGTCGAGGCCGGTCTTCTTGAGCGCGGAGACTTCGACGTCCTGGGTCTCGCCGCCCATCTCCTCGACCTGCACGTCATGCTCGAGCAGCCGCTCGCGCACGCGCTGGGCGTTGGCCTCGGGCTTGTCGACCTTGTTGATCGCGACGATCATCGGCACGCCGGCCGCCTTGGTATGGTTGATCGCCTCGATCGTCTGCGGCATCAGCCCGTCGTCCGCGGCGACCACCAGCACGACGATGTCGGTGACGTTCGCGCCCCGCGCGCGCATCTCCGAGAACGCCTCGTGGCCCGGCGTGTCGAGGAAGGTGATCTTCGACTTGTCCTTGAGCGTCACCTGATAGGCGCCGATGTGCTGGGTGATGCCGCCGGCCTCGCCGCGCACCACGTCGGTGCCGCGCAGCGCGTCGAGCAGCGACGTCTTACCGTGATCGACATGGCCCATGATCGTGACCACCGGCGGGCGCGGCTGGAGCACCTCGGCCGAGTCCTCGACCGTGTCGACGGCGAGATCGATGTCCGAATCCGACACGCGCACGATGTTGTGGCCGAACTCGGTCACGAGCAGCTCGGCGGTGTCCTGGTCGATCGTCTGGGTCAGCGTGACGGGCATGCCCATCTTGAACAGCGCTTTCACAAGGTCGGCGCCCTTCTCGGCCATGCGGATGGCGAGATCGGAAACGGTGATCGCTTCGGGCACCTGCACGTCGCGGACCTGCTTGGCCTGCGGCTCGCGCGGGCCGGAGTGGCGGCGCTCCTTCTCACGCGCACGCTTGAGCGCGGCGAGGCTGCGCGCACGCGCGCCATCGTCGCCGCCGAGCGCGCGGTTGACCGTCAGCTTGCCGCCGCGGCGCTCGTCACCCTTGCGGTCGCGCTGCGGCTTCTGGGGTTCAGGACGCGCCGGGGCGCGGCCGGGGCCTGCCCCACCGCCCGCCGGTCGCGGCGCAGGGCCGCCGGCGAGGTTGGGCTCGGGACGCGGCGCGGTGGGGCGCGGAATCTCGGGGCGCTGCACCGGGGTGAACTGGCGCGGGGCGGGCCGACCGGGATCGAGCTGAACCGCCACCGGCTCCTTTCGCGCGGGCGCAGCCGGTGCGGGAGCCGGCACAGCTTCGACCGCGGGTGCGGGAACCGGCTCGGCCTTGGGCTCGGGGGCTTTGGCGGGGGGCGCCTTGGCGGCTTCGGCTTCGGCGCGCGCGCGCTCTTCGGCCCGGCGCTGCTCGGCCTCGGCGGCTTCGGCGCGCTCGCGCTCCTCGCGGCGGCGCGCCTCTTCATTTGCCTGCATGCGCTGCCCTTCGGCCTCGCGCAGCATGCGGGTCTGGCGCTCCTGCGCGGTCTCGCCCGCAGGCGCGGACGGACGCGGTGCGGGAGCCGGCGGCGAGGGCGGCGCGGCGACGGGTTCGGGCGTCGCCGTTTCTTCCTGCGGCGCGCCAGTCTGCGGGCCGAGCACACGGCGGCGCTTCACTTCGACCACGACGGTGTTCGAGCGTCCGTGGCTGAAGCTCTGCTTCACCTTGCCGGTCTCGACCGTGCGCTTCAGCCCCAGTGGCTGGCGCATGCCCAGTTTCGGCTTGTCGTTTTCGGTATCGCTCAAATCTCTATCCTGCTCGTTCGTCGTTCTTCGTCTGGCCGCCGGAAGCGCCCGATGCGCCTTGCGAGCCTGTTTCGCAAGGCTTGGGAGCTGAATCGGGTCCGATAAATTGCAGCCAGCGGGTCAGCGCTTCGCTCACCCGTGCGGCCGCTCTGGCGTCGGTCAGACCAACATGTACCACATTTTCGCGGCCAAGGGCCAAGGACAATATGGTGCGGGGGAGGGGCAATGTGAACCCCGTCGCGCCCGAACCCTCGCGGTCCGATCCGACCCGCCATGCCTGGTCGAGCTTGCGCGAGCCGTCCGCACCTGCATCGCTCGCGTGCAGCAACAGATGCAGCTTGCCGCTGCGCCCGGCGGTCTCGATGCGCTCGCCGCCGATCACGATCGTCCCGGCCTTGGCCTCCAGCCCGAGCCGGTCGAGAAAGGCGCGCTCGAGCTGCGCCGCGATGCGCGCGCCGAGATCGTCGGGAATACGCAGGTCGTTGGTCTTGAACGCGCGCGACAGCGCGCCGCGCAGCTTCTTGGCCGAGGCGTCCAGCTCGGCGCGGCCGACGCCGATCCAGGCGCCGCGGCCCGGCGCCTTGGCGCGGATGTCGGGCAGCACCTCGCCGTCGGGCGATAGCGCGAGCCGGATCAGCCCGTCGCGAGGGGACTCCGCGCGCGAGAGGATGCAGGTGCGGATAGGAGCCCCATCCGCAGCCGCGCCGTCCGTCAGTTCAGGCCGGGTCTCATTGCTCGGAGTCCGCAACAGCGTCCTCCCCGCCGGCGGAGCCGGCTTCGTCGGCGCCTGCCTGGGCAGGCTCTTCGTCCGCAGACCCCTCAGAGCCGGCGGCAGCCGGCTCGTCCTCGAACCAATGCGCGCGGGCGGCCATGATGATCTCGTTGCCCTGCTCTTCGCTAAGGCCGTACTCGCCGAGCACGCCGCCCTTGTCGGCTTCGCGCACCGGCGCGGCCGGGCCATCGCCGCGGCGGCGCGGCTCGGGGCGCTTCTTGGCGATCAGCTCGTCGGTGGCGAGATCGGCAAGGTCGTCGAGCGTCTTGATCCCGGCCTTGCCGAGCGTGACCAGCATCGCCTCAGTGAGGTACGGGATATCGGCCAGCGCATCCTCGACGCCGAGCGCGCGGCGTGCTTCGCGATTGGCTTCCTCGCGGCGCTCGAGCGCCTCGGTCGCGCGGCTCTGCAGCTCCTGGCCTAGCTCCTCGTCGAAGCCCTCGATGCCCGCAATCTCGTCGAGCTCGACATAGGCGACCTCCTCGAGGGTGCTGAAGCCTTCGGCGACCAGCAGCTGCGCGAGCGTCTCGTCGACGTCGAGCTCGTTCTGGAACAGCTCGCTGTTGGCGACGAACTCGGCCTGGCGCTTCTCGCTCGAATCGGTCTCGGTCAGAATGTCGATCGCCTTGCCGGTGAGCTGGCTGGCGAGGCGGACATTCTGGCCGCGGCGGCCGATCGCAAGGCTGAGCTGGTCGTCGGGGACCACCACCTCGATGCGATCATCCTCCTCGTCGATGACGACGCGCGCGACGTTCGCCGGCTGCAGCGCGTTGACGACGAAGGTCGCGGTATCCGGCGACCAGGGGATGATGTCGATCTTCTCGCCCTGCATCTCCTGCACGACGGCCTGAACACGCGAACCCTTCATGCCGACGCAGGCGCCGACCGGATCGATCGAGCTGTCGTGGCTGATCACGCCGATCTTGGCGCGCGAGCCCGGGTCGCGGGCTGCCGCCTTGATCTCGATGATGCCGTCGTAGATTTCGGGGACTTCCTGCGCGAACAGCTTCTTCATGAAGTCGGGATGCGCGCGGCTGAGGAAAATCTGCGGCCCGCGGGTCTCGCGCACCACCTTGAGGATCAGGCTGCGCACGCGGTCGCCGACGCGCACCACCTCACGCGGGATCTGCGCATCGCGGCGGATCACGCCCTCGGCGCGGCCCAGGTCAACGACAACATGGCCGAACTCGACACGCTTGACGACGCCGGTGATGATCTCGCCCTGGCGGTCCTTGAACTCCTCATACTGGCGCTCGCGCTCGGCATCGCGGACCTTCTGAAAGATGATCTGCTTCGACGCCTGCGCCTGGATGCGGCCGAATTCGATCGGGGGCAGCGGATCGACGATATAGTCACCGACGACCGCGCCCTTCTGGAGCTTCTGCGCGTCCTTGACCGAGACCTGCTTGAAATAGTCATCAACCGCCTCGACCACCTCGACCACGCGCCACAGGCGCAGGTCGCCAGTCAAGGGATCGAGCTTGGCGCGGATGTCGTTCTCGACGCCATAGCGGTTCTTGGCGGCGCGCTCGATCGCGTCCTCCATCGCCTCGATGACGATGGCCTTGTCGATCATCTTCTCGGATGCCACCGAGTTCGCGATCGCGATCAGCTCGGCCTTGTTGGCGGAAATGGCGGTGGCCATCAGTCCTGTTCCTCTGCTTCGAATTCGTCGGCGCCTTCCGTGGAAAGCGGCCGGGTTGCGGCGATAAGCCGGTTGGTGATCAGGAGCTTCGCGTCCTCGATCGCGTCGAACGCGATTGCGTGGACCGCCCCGGTCGTGTCGGTGATCGCGACCTTGCCGTCGGCGATACCCGCCAGGTCGCCCTTGAACTGCTTGCGCCCGTCGATCTTCTCGGCGAGCGTGATGCGGGCCTCATGCCCCTTCCAGTCCTCGAAATCCTGGAGCCGGGTCAGCGGCCGGTCGATCCCGGGCGAGCTCACCTCGAGCCGGTAGGCATGGTCGATCGGATCGCGGCCCGCGGCCTCCAGTTCGTCGAGCCGCTCGGAGATGCGGCGCGACAGATCGGCGCAATCGTCGATCGTCAGCTGGCGCGTATCGGGGCGCTCGGCCATCACCTGCAGCGTCGCGTCGCTGGTGCCGCCGAACATCTTCACACGCACCAGATCGAAGCCCAACGCACGCGCTTCGGGCTCGATCAGATCAGTGAGGGCAGCGATATCCGCCACGCAAAAACTCCAATAGACACCGGATATGCCTCGTCGCCGCCGAACCCCGTGGGGCCGGCCTCGGCAAGGTTTCCAATGTCGAGAACAGCGCTTCTATAGGCGCTTGGCGCGGCGACGGCAAGATACTCGAGTCAGCGTGCCGCCAGACGGATTCGCCCCGCGCGGAACTGGGCGCAGAATTGGGCTTTGCCCGCAGCATGCGGCATGCAACATCATGCTCTCCCGCGCGTTGCGGGCCCTGCCAGCCTTGGAGGACATGGATGCGTCTGTTGCCGCTCGCCGCCGTCTCGCTCACGCTCATCGCCTGCACCAGCGCGGAGCCTGGCAACGGCCAGTCGCCGGCACAGGACGGCGCGAGCGCCGGCCTGCCGTTCATCGTCACGGAAGTCGCCGATTTCGACGCGCCCTGGGCGATGACCTTCCTGCCCGACGGCCGGATGCTGGTGACCGAGAAGACGGGCCAGCTCATCCTGCTGGGCGCCGATGGCAAGATCAAAACGCCGGTCCACGGTATCCCGCCGGTCGACAGCGCCGGCCAGGGCGCACTCAAGGACGTGGTGCTGCACCCGGATTTCGCGCGCAACAACCTCGTCTATTTCAGCTTCTCCGAGGCGGGCACGGGGGGCAAGGGCGTGGTGCTCGCGCGCGGGCAGCTGACCTCTGACCGCGCGGGCAGGTCCGTTCTCGCGGGCGTCGAGCGGCTGTTCCAGGCCACCCCCTATGTCAGCGGCAACGGCCATTATTCGGGCCGCATCGCCTTTGCGCCCGACGGGCAGCATTTGTTCTTCACCAATGGCGAGCGCCAGAAGTTCGATCCGGCGCAGGATCCCAAGTCGACCTTGGGCAAGGTCCTGCGCCTGACGCTCGACGGCAAGCCCGCGGGCGATCCCGGCCTCACCGCCAAGGGCTTCCACCCCGCGATCTGGTCCTATGGCCACCGCAACCTGCTCGGCATCGCCTTCGACAAGGCCGGCAACTTGTGGGAGCAGGAGATGGGGCCGCAGGGCGGTGACGAGGTCAACCTCGTCCTGCCGGGCAGGAATTACGGCTATCCGATCGTCTCGGACGGCGATCATTATGACGGACGCGACATCCCCGATCACAAGACCCGCCCTGAATTCGAGGCGCCCAAGGTCTCGTGGAACCCCTCGATCTCGCCGGGCGGGCTGATCGTCTATTCGGGCAAGCTCTTCCCGCAATGGGCGGGGGACCTGTTCATCGGCGGGCTTTCGAGCGAGGCGCTGGTGCGCGTTGACGTGAACGGGACCAGTGCCAGCAAGGGCGATCAATGGCCGATGGGCGCGCGCATCCGCGAGGTGGAGGAAGGTCCTGACGGCGCGATCTGGGTGCTCGAGGACGGCGGCGGTTCGCAGGGCCGCCTGCTCAAATTGACGCCAAGAAGCTAACCGGCCGCGGACAGCAGGAAATTCATCCGCGCCGCTGCGACCGGGCGCTCGCGGTCGTCCTGCCACGCCGTCGCCTCGACATTGGCGATGCGGGTGCCGAGCCGCGTGACCTTGCCCTGCGCGCGCGTCACCTTCTCGCGACCACCGCGCATGAAGTCGACGGTGACGTTGACCGGCTTGATTCGTGTCGCGGCACGATCCTCGGCCTCCAGCGCATGTTTGAGCGCGACGATCGCCGCCATTTCGAGCAGGCCGGCCAGCGCACCGCCATGGACGAAGCTCGGCCGTCCCACGACGTCGGGCCCGAACGGCATCGCCAGCACCGGCGCGCCATCGACGGCCTCGGCGGTGATGCCCAACAGCTCGGCATAGGGCGGGAGGCTCATGCCGGCGCGTCCGTGAACATGAAGGTGCCGGCGACATGCGCAACCGGGTCTGCCGCGTCGCCGTCATGCGCGATGCCGCGGACGAAAGCGATCGACCGGGTGACGCGATAGCATTCGCCGCGGCCCGTCACAGCGCGGCCTGGCCCGGCCGGCCGCAGATAGTCGACGCGCAGGTCGAGCGTGGCATGCGGCAGGAACCCGCCCCGCTTCATCCACACCGCGACGCTCGTCGCCATGTCGAGCAGCGCGACGATCGGGCCAGAGGCGATCACACCCCGCGCCGGATCGCCGATCAGCGCTTCGGCATAGGGGAGGGTGAGCTCGCACCAGTCGTCGCCATGCGCCGCGTAGCGAATGCCCAGCGCGCGGCCATGCCCCGCCGGCCTCGCGTCGAAAAAGGTGGCTGGATCGAAGGGAAGCGGAGCAATCGCCATCGCGCCCGCCTAGCGATCGCCGCTACGCGCGGCAATGGCCGCGGCGTTGCCCCATCCTAAACTCGATTTAACTCTGCCCCGCCCCCGCACCGGCCTAGCATTGAGACGTCATCCAGCATGGAGAACGCCGATGATCACCTTGCCCATCACGGAGATCGCCTCGCTCGGCACGCAGATCGCCACCCATGGCGCGATCCGTGCCCTTGAAATTGCAGGCGATGACATTTTCGAGATGATGATCGCGATCGCGATCCTCGTCTACGAGACCTATCCCAGCCCAACCTCCTGATGCGCGATCATGTCGGCATTGCGGCGGAGAAGGCCCTTGCCGGTGCGCGAACGCGTTCCGCTCCGGTCAACGCGGCCTGGCTCGCGGGGCCGCTGCAAAGCATCGCCGCCCGATTCACACGCGATGCCGACGCGACGCAGGTCGAGGCGCAGGCGCTAGCGCTGCTCCAGGACGCGGACTGGGCCGAATGGCTGCTGGCGCCGCTCCTTGACGCGCTACGGGCCGACCCCTGGTTCGAACCGCCATTCAAGACCAGTCGCGACGCGCTTCGAACGGGAATCGTGTTGGTCGATTCCCCCGCCCTCACCATCGCCGCGACGATCACGTCCGCCGACGCTCTCGGGAAACTTCCCGCGCCAGCAACATTGGTCATTCCAGGGCGTGTCACCCTGACGCGCTATGTCCGTGGCGGAAATGCCCGAATGCGGCGGTGGCGGGCCGGGGCGGCCGGTCCGGACCTCAGCGCCCTGACGGAGCCGTCCGCGGCCGAAATCGAAACGCTCATCCTCGACGATGGCGATGTGGTCCGCCAGGACGGGCGGCGCTGCGGGCACCTGATCGTCGACGCCGATAGCGACGTCGTCGCGCTCACCGCGACGATCAAGCCCGGCGCCTCGCCACTGATGCGTGAATATGCCGTGGCCGATGGGCGCTTCGTGCGGGCGGCGAGCGCGGACGACGCCGCATCGCGGATCGAGATGCTGCTGGCCTTTTTACGCGCGAGCGGGCGCGCGGACGCCGCCGAGGCGTTCGAAAGCGCATCGCGCCACCCCGCGTTTCACCTGCGCTGGGCGGCGATGCGCGAATGGCTGATGCTCGACGCGAGCGCGGCGCGAAGCCGGCTGGTGGAGATGGGAGCCGGCGATCCCAACGCCGAGATTCGCGCCGTCGCACGCGCGACGCTGCCTGCGCTGGACCGGCGGCTGGCCAAGTCATGCCACGCGTGATCGAACCGGGAGGGGGCGATCCGATCGCGCTCGACGACCTCGCCGACGCGCTCGATTCGATACCGTTCGACCCGCATGACGAGGACAGCTTCGCCGCGCTCGGGCCGTTGCTCGCCCGGCTCGGCCGCAACCGGCACTTTCTCGCCGATCTGGCGATCGACGAACTGAAGCTGCGCTGCTCCCGCCAGAGCGCCGCCAATGGCTATGGTCCGCAGGTCTTTCTGCTTCGCCCGCCCAATGGCCGCTATGTCATCCGTGCCAATTTCTGGCCCGCGGCGCAGGATCCGGTGGTCCAGGCGAGCGGCACCGGGCCTTTCTTCTATGGGCTGCCCCACGACCATAATTTCCCGTTCCTGACCTATGGCTATCTCGGACCCGGCTATTGGAGCGACTATTACGAATATGATGGCTGGGCGGCCGAGGGGTCGCCCGGATCAGATGCGGACCTTCGCTTCATCGAAACGTCGCGGCTCGATCCCGGCAAGCTGATGCTCTATCGCATGCGGCGCGACGTGCATGTCCAGCAGCCGCCCGACAGCTTCTCGGTCTCGCTCAACATTCTCGGCCAGCACCCCAGCCACCCGTGGATCGACCAATATCGCTTCGACATCGCGCGCGGCACGATCGCCGAGGGGCTGACCACGGCACCCGCCGAAGCGCTCGTCACGCTCGCGGCGCATCTCGGCGGCGGCAACGGGCTGGAGCTGGTGGAGCATCTGGTGCGCCATCATCCGCACCCGCGCATGCGCGGGACCGCGATGCGGGCGATGACCTCCGCCCGCGGCAACGAGGGTGCTATGCTTCGCCTGCTGGAAGTTGCGGCGGACGACGATGCGGAATCGATACGCATTCCTGCGCGACGCGAGCTCGTGCGGTGCGCGGGCCCATCCGAACTGGATCATTCTCCGGCAGACTCATGACCCACGCCGCCTAGATATCTCGAACGTGGAGCAAAAGATTCTCTCCGAAATCGACATACCGCTGCTGGACCACGCGATCGCGCAGCGCGGCTATGCGCTTGTGCTGGGGAAGCCGACCGCCGCTCCGGGCCGCGATGTCGCGGCAGTGCTGCGTGCCTGGGGGCCGGGCATCCGGATCCGCAGCACGCGCGTGCCCGAGATCGCGGTGGCCGGCTGCGCCGCCTGGCTCGCCGCTGCGCTGGACGCGGGCGCGGCGGACGCGGTCTCGCACCCGGTCGATCCATTCGAGCTGGCCGCGCGCGTCGACGTGCGGGTCCGTAGCCACATGCCTGGCGAGACGCGGATCGGTGAGCTGACCATCAACCGCATCCGCCGCGACGTCGCGCGCGCCGGGCGCCACATCCCGCTCGTCGCGCGCGAATTCGCGTTGTTGCTCTACCTCGCCGAGCGTCGCGGCGAATTCGTCTCGCGCAGCGAATTGCTTGAGCAGGTCTGGGGCTTGCGCTTCGATCCCGGAACCAATGTCGTGGCGGTCCACGTCTCCAAGCTGCGCGCCAAGATCGACCGCGATTTCGCGAGTCCCATGATCCGCAGCACCAAGGGACTCGGCTATCGCCTCGACGCGGTCTAGCTTGCGCTGACCAGTGAGAGAGGATTGCCATGACCGAGCAACGCGTTTCGATCGAGGTCACCGACGGGGTCGCCGATGTGCGCCTGACCCGCCCCGACAAGATGAACGCGCTCGACCCGGCGATGTTCGCCGCCCTGGCCAATGCAATCGATCGCCTGAACGGTCTCGTGGGGCTGCGCGCGGTGGTGCTGTCGGGCGAGGGACGCGCTTTCTGTGCGGGGCTCGACATGGCGAGCATGGCCGGCGGCGGGTCGGGCCTCGACCTCCACGTCAGGAGCTTTGGCGACGCCAATCTGTTCCAGCAGGTGGCATGGGGCTGGCGCACGCTGCCGGTTCCGGTGATCGCGGCAGTGCACGGCGTGGCGTTCGGCGGCGGGCTGCAGATCCTGTCGGGCGCCGACATCCGCATCGCCGGTCCTGCCACGCGCCTCTCGATCATGGAGATGAAATGGGGGATCGTTCCCGACATGGCCGGCTTCGCGCTGTGGCGGACGCTGGTGCGCGACGACGTACTGCGCGAGCTCACCTACACAGCGCGCGAATTTTCCGGCGAGGAAGCCCTTGCGCTGGGCTTCGTGTCGCGCCTGTCGCAGGACCCCCTCGGCGAAGCGCTCGCGCTCGCGCGGGAGATCGCCGGGCGCAGCCCCGACGCGATCCGCGCGGCCAAGCGGCTGGCCAATTTGGCGGCGGAGAGCGGGGCGGCCGGGATTCTCGCCGCTGAAAGTGCGGAGCAGGCGAAGCTGCTCCGCTCGCCAAACCAGGTTGAAGCCGTCATGGCGAATATCCAGAAGCGACCGCCGATCTACACCGACTGAATCTTCCAATATCGCGGTATCTTTATTAAGGGAGTTGCATACCCGAAACACGAAATAGAGGTTGCCATGCGCGAGGCCGCGATCGTTTCCACTGCCCGAACCGGCATCGGCAAGGCATATCGCGGCTATTTCAACGCCACCGAGGCGCCGGTGCTCGCGGCCCATGTGATGAATGCGGCCGTCGAGCGCGCGGCCATCGATCCCGCGCGGATCGACGACATCTTCTGGGGCGTGGGCAATCAATGGGGGACGCAGGGCGGCAATGCCGGGCGCATGGCGGTGTTCGCTGCCGGGCTGCCAAAGAGCGTTCCCGCCTTCACGCTCGACCGCAAATGCGGGTCCGGACTCACCGCGCTGGCGCTGGCCGCACGCTCGATCATCGCGGGGGACATCGACGTCGCGCTCGCGGGCGGCATGGAATCGATCAGCTTCACAGTGACCAAAGATGCGCCGCGCTTCGCCAACCAGTCGGTGCTGGCGAACGAGCCGCACGCCTATATGCCGATGATCGAGACCGCCGAGATCGTCGCCGAGCGCTATGGCATCAGGCGCGCGCGCCAGGACGAATATGGCGCGATGAGCCAGCAGCGCGCCGAGGCTGGGCTCGCAAACGGCGCTTTTGCAGAGGAGATCGCGCCGATCACGGTCGACAAGGCGGTGTTCGACAAGGACGGCAATCGCACCGGCAGCGAGACGGTGACGGTGACGCAGGACGAGGGCATCCGTCCCGGCACCACCGTCGAAGCGCTCGCCGGCCTCAAGACCGTGTGGAAGGACGGACAGGTCGTCAAGCAAGGCCGCCACGTCACCGCAGGCAATGCGAGTCAGCTTTCCGATGGCGCCGCGGCGCAGATCGTGATGGACCGCGCGACCGCCGAAGCCGAGGGCAAAGACATCCTCGGCATCTATCGCGGCTTCCAGGCGGCGGGCTGCGGCCCGGACGAGATGGGCATCGGCCCGGTATTCGCGATTCCCAAGCTGCTCGCGCGGGCGGGTCTCCGGATCGAGGACATCGGCCTGTGGGAGTTGAACGAGGCCTTTGCCAGCCAGTGCCTCTATTGCCGCGACACGCTGGGCATCGATCCGGAGCGATACAATGTGAACGGCGGCGCGATCGCCATTGGCCATCCGTTTGGGATGACCGGAGCGCGGCTGGCCGGCCATGCGCTGATCGAGGGGCGCAAGCGTGGCGTGCGCTGGGTGGTCGTCTCGATGTGCACCGCGGGCGGCATGGGCGCGGCCGGGCTGTTCGAGATTCCCTGAGACGTTCGACAGCTACGTTCCGGAGCGCTAGAGGCCGCGCATGCTTCGTCTCGGCACCCGCGGTTCGCCGCTTGCGCTCGTCCAGGCCAATCTCGTCCGCGACGCCCTGCTCGCCGCGCATGGCTGGGCGCCCGGTGCAATCGAGATCGTGCCGATCCGCACCACCGGCGACAAGGTGCAGGACCGCCCGCTCGCGGAGATCGGCGGCAAGGCGCTGTGGACCAAGGAGCTCGACCGCGCGCTGCTCGCCGGGGAGATCGACTTCGCGGTCCATTCGATGAAGGATGTCGAGACGATCCGGCCCGAGAGCATCGCGATCGCCGCGATGCTGCCGCGCGAGGACGTGCGCGACCGGCTGATCGGCGCGGACTCGATCGAGGCGCTGCCCCGTGGCGCGCGCATCGGCACCAGCTCGCCGCGGCGCGCCGCGCAGATGCGCCGTATCCGGCCTGATCTCGTCATCGTCCCGCTTCGCGGCAATGTCGACACACGGCTCGCAAAGGTCCGCGCGGGCGAGGCCGATGCCACCCTGCTCGCCGCTGCCGGTCTGGAGCGGCTGGGCCGGCCCGAAATCGGGACGCCGATCGCACTCGACCAGCTCCTACCTGCACCCTCGCAGGGCGCGGTCGGGATCGAGGTTCGCACGGACAATGTGGCGATCGTGAGCCAGATCGCCGCCATCGGCGATCGGGCGACCGAGCGGTGCGTGCTGGCCGAGCGCGCGTTTCTTGCCGCGCTGGGAGCCGATTGCCACTCGCCTGTAGCCGCGCTGGCAACGCTGGACGGCGAGCGATTGCGGCTGCGGGCCGAGATCTTGTCCGAGGACGGCGCCGAGCATATTCGCATCGACCGGCACAGGCTAGCCGGAACGGCACAGGAAGCGGCGGCGCTCGCTGGCGAGCTGCTCGCCGCCGCTCCGCCATCACTTCGGGCCCTGTTTGGCCATTGAGCCGCCCGCTCGCGATCCTCCGCCCCGCGCCGGGCAATGCCGCGACAGCCGCGCGGGTGCGTGGCGCCGGTCTGGTACTGCTGACCATCCCGTTGTTCGAGGTCACGCCGCTCGACTGGACGCCGCCCGATCCCGCGCGGTTCGACGGACTTCTTCTCACGAGCGCCAATGCGGTCCGCCATGGCGGGGCTGGTCTGCGCGACCTGCTCGGGCTGCCGGTGCTCGCGGTCGGTTCCGCTACTGCCGACATTGCGCGCCAGGCGGGATTCGACGTCGTACGGATCGGAACGAACGATCTGACGGATTTGCTGGCCGACGCTGCCGGGTTCCGGCACATCCTATGGCTCGCCGGGCGGGACCGCACCGCGATCGATCACCCCGCCTTGGCCGCAACCCTCGCGGTCTATGCCAGCGACCCGCTTCCGCTCGCCCCAGCCGATGCGGCAGCGTTGCGGGGCAGCGTGGCGCTGATCCACTCGGCGCGTGCCGGGGGCCAGCTCGCTCGCGAGCTCGCCCGGCACGGCATCGCACCCGCCGAGCTGCGGGTCGCCGCGATCAGCGCCAGGGCGGCGGAGGCGGCAGGATCGGGCTGGGACGCCGTGGCGGTCGCGGCCACACCCGACGACGATGCGCTGATCGCCGCGGCGCGTCGGCTCGCGATTGACCCCTGACCGCTTCGGGAGAATAAGCGAACGCCATGACCTCCGAAACGCAGACCGAGATGCCGACCCCCGGTCCGCCCCGCGGCAACACGCTGACCGTGGCGCTGACCGCCGGACTGATCGCCTTCCTTGCCGGGCTCGCGGTGATGGCGGCGGTGTTCCGCTTCGGCGGATGGTGGAGCGGCGACCCGTTGCCGGCCGCGTTCCAGCCCCCCGCCGCGGTTGCGCCCGCCCCGCGTCCCGGCACCGATGTCGCGACGCTCGCCGCGCGCGAGCAGGCGCTTGCCGCGCGGCTCGACGCGCTCGACGCGCGGCTGCGGGCGAGCGACGCCGATGCGCGCAACGCGGCCGGCAAGGCCGGCAAGGCCGAGGCGCTGATGCTGGTCCTTTCGGCGCGGCGTGCGCTCGATCGCGGCCAGCCGCTCGGCTATATCGACGGCGAGTTGCGCCGCCGCTTCAGCGCCAGCGACCCGCAGGCGGTGGCGACCGTGGTCCGCGCCGCGAGCGAGCCGGTGACGCTCGAGGATCTGCGCTCCGCGCTCGACCAGATCGCCCCGCGCCTGTCCTCCACCGCGCCGGGCGACGGCTGGTGGGAGCGGCTGCAGCGCGAATTCTCGACGCTGGTGATCATCCGCAAGGACAATGCGCCGAGCCCGCATCCCCGCGAGCGGCTGACCCGCGCCAAGCGCATGCTGGGACAAGGGCATGTCGAGGCCGCGCTCGCCGAGGTCGCGCGGCTGCCCGGCGCGCAGGGCGCCGAAAGCTGGATGGCGGCGGCGGGGCGCTATATCGAGGCGCGCCGCGCGCTGGGGGTGCTCGAAGCCGCGGCGATGCAGGGGCAGGCGCAGCCGGCCCCCGCGCCGGCAGCTGCCGCTGCGCCGCAATAATCGATTCTGGGAGAGGAAAAGATGGCCGCAATGGGCCGATTCGACTGGCAGGACCCGTTCGCGCTCGACGCGCAACTGACCGACGAGGAGCGGATGGTGCGCGACGCCGCACGCGCCTATGCGCAGGAACGGCTGCTGCCGCGTGTGACCAGGGCGTTCCTCGACGAGAATTTCGACCGCGAGATCATGTCGGAGATGGGCCAGCTCGGCCTGCTCGGCCCGACCATCCCCGAGACATATGGGGGCGCGGGCCTCGGCTATGTCGCCTATGGCCTGGTCGCGCGCGAGGTCGAGGCGGTGGACTCGGGCTATCGCTCGGCGATGAGCGTGCAGAGCAGCCTCGTGATGCACCCGATCCACGCCTATGGCACCGAGGCGCAGCGGCGGAAGTACCTCCCCAAGCTGGCGACCGGCGAGTGGGTCGGCTGCTTCGGGCTGACCGAGCCCGATGCCGGCTCCGACCCCGGCTCGATGCGCACGCGCGCCGCGAAGATCGATGGCGGCTATCGCCTGACCGGCTCGAAGATGTGGATCACCAATTCGCCGATCGCCGACGTCTTCGTCGTGTGGGCGAAGAGCGAGGCGCATGGCGGCGGGATCAAGGGGTTTGTCCTCGAAAAGGGCATGAAGGGCCTTTCGGCGCCCAAGATCGAAGGCAAGCTCAGCTTGCGCGCCTCGATTACCGGCGAGATCGTGATGGACGGCGTCGAGGTGGGCGAGGATGCGCTGCTGCCCGAGGTGCAGGGCCTCAAGGGTCCGTTCGGCTGCCTCAATCGCGCGCGTTACGGCATCGCCTGGGGCTCAATGGGAGCGGCCGAAGCGTGCTTCCATGCCGCCCGCCAATATACTCTCGATCGCGCGCAGTTCGGCCGGCCGCTTGCGGCGACCCAACTCGTGCAATTGAAGCTCGCCAATATGGAGACCGAGATCGCGCTCGGGCTGCAGGCGGCGCTGCGCGCGGGGCGGATGTTCGACGATGGGCTTCTCGCACCCGAGACGATCAGCATCATCAAGCGCAACAATTGCGGCAAGGCGCTCGACATCGCCCGCGTCGCCCGCGACATGCATGGCGGCAACGGCATCTCGGCGGAATTCCATGTGATGCGCCACGCGATCAACCTCGAGACGGTCAACACCTATGAAGGCACGCACGACGTGCACGGGCTGATCCTCGGCCGGGCGATCACCGGGATCGCGGCGTTCTGATGGAGCCGGACCGTCAGCCGACGCTGGAGGGGGAGCTGGTCACGATCCGCCCTCTGCAGCCGGACGATTGGGAGGCGCTGTTCGCGGTCGCCTCAGATCCGCTGATCTGGGAGCTGCATCCGGCGCGCGACCGCTGGCAGGAACCGGTGTTCCGCAAATTCTTCGACCATGCGATCGCTTGCGGCGGCGGGCTGGCGATCCTCGACAAGGCGACCGGGACGGTCATCGGATCGAGCCGCTACGACATCCATGTGCCTGCCGAGGACGAGATCGAGATCGGCTGGACCTTTATCGCCCGCGCCTATTGGGGCGGAACGTATAATCGTGAGATCAAGCGGCTGATGCTCGACCATATCCACCGCTTCGTCGGCACGGTGGTGTTCATCGTCGGGCAGGACAATCTGCGCTCGCGCGGGGCGATGGAGAAGATCGGCGGCAAGCTGATCGAGGGGCGGCGCCATCGCGGCGACGGCACCGTCTTTGCCGACCACGTCGTGTACGCGATCCGCAGACTGTGAAGCCGCTGGCCGGGATCAAGGTCGTCGAGCTCGCCCGCATCCTCGCGGGACCGTGGTGCGGGCAGCTGCTCGCCGATCTTGGCGCTGAGGTGGTCAAGGTCGAGCGGCCGGGCGCGGGGGACGACACGCGCCACTGGGGACCGCCGTTCCTGCACGACGCCGAGGGCAAGGACCGCGACGCGGCCTATTACCACGCCGCCAACCGGGGCAAGACCGCGCGCTTCATCGACATCGCGACGCCCGATGGCCAGGCCGAGGTCCGCGCGCTGGTCGCCGATGCCGATGTCGTGATCGAAAACTACAAGGTCGGCGGGTTGGTGAAGTACGGCCTCGATCATGCGAGCCTGCTGGCGGTGAATCCGCGCCTGATCACCTGCTCGATCACCGGCTTCGGGCAGACCGGGCCCTATGCCCATCGCGCCGGCTACGACTTCATCATCCAGGGGATGGGCGGGATCATGTCGCTGACCGGCGAGCCCGACGGCGCGCCGCAAAAGGCGGGGATCGCCTATGCCGACATCTTCACCGGCGTCTATTCGGCGGTGGCGATCCTGGCGGCGTTGCGGCGGCGGGATGAAATCGGAGTAGGTGCGCAGATCGACATGGCGCTGCTCGACACCCAGGTCGCGGTGCTCGCCAACCAGGCGCTCAACTGGATGGCGTCGGGCACGGTGCCGCACCGCATGGGCAACGGCCACGCCAATCTCGCGCCCTATCAGGCGTTCACGGCGAGCGACGGCGACCTGATCATCGCGGTGGGCAATGATGGCCAGTTTGCCAAGCTGTGCCAGGTGCTCGGCCTCGATCTCGCCGCCGATCCGGACTTCGCCACCAACCCGGCGCGAGTGCGCAACCGCGCGCGGCTGATCGCGCCGATCCAGACGGCGGTGGCGGGCTGGACCAAGCAGGCATTGTCCGACGCGCTCGAAGCCGAAGGCGTCCCCGCCGGGCCGATCAACGATGTCGGCGAAGTGTTCGCCGATCCGCAGGTGGTTGCCCGAGGCATGCGGATTGCCGCGGGCGGACTTCCGGGGGTCGCCAGCCCGATCGTGATCGACGGCGAGCGCATGATCTCGGACCTTCCCAGTCCGGCGCGGCCCTAACGGCGTCAAAGGTCCCAAAAGTCACACTACCACGCGTGCGCGAGGCCGTGCGGAAATACGGTTTCAAAGAGCGGGCTTGAGGCTGCACGCCCGAATCCAACATTTCAAGCCGTGCGCTCGATCAGCGCCTGCGCCGCGGCCGGCGCGCGGACCTTGCCGCCATGGATGAAGAAGATGAAGGTTTCGCGCGGCGCCTTGGGCGGTGCCTTGTCCTCGACATAGGGCAGGCCCTCGGGCGCTCCGCCCGACGCCCATAGCTTAGCGGCATCGGCCCAGCGGTCGATCTCGGCTTCGGGATAGCAGAGCGGGTTGTCGTCCTCGCCGCGTTCGAGCCGGGCATAGACAAAGTCGCCGGTCACGTCGGCGATTGCCGGATATTCGGGCGAATCGGCGAACACGATCGCCGCGCCGGCATCGCGGCACATCGCGACGAACTCGGGCACATGGAAGCTGTCGTGCCGCACCTGGATCGCGTGGCGCAGCTTCACGCCTTCATGGGCATCCGGGAGCAGCTTGAGGAAGGCGCCGAAATCGTCCGCGTCGAACTTCTTGGTCGCCATGAACTGCCACAGGATCGGGCCGAGCTTGTCGCCGAGTTCGACGATCCCCTGGCCTACGAACTTGCCCACCGATTCGCCGGCCTCGGCCAGCACCTTGCGATTGGTGCAGAAGCGCGACGCCTTGACCGTGAAGACGAAGCCGTCGGGCACGGTCGCGGCCCAGCCGGCGAAGGTCGCGGGTTTGAACCCCGAATAATAGGTGCCGTTGATCTCGATGGCGGTCAGCTGGCGGCTGGCATATTCCAGCTCCTTCTTCTGGCTGAGCCCCTCGGGATAGAAGGTCCCGCGCCACGGCTCGAAGGTCCAGCCGCCGATGCCGATTCGAATGGGTGCATGTGCCATGCGGTGGCTTTAGCGGTTTCGGCCAGGCACCGAAACAGCGGTGCCAGCCCGCTCCCCCTCCCGGCCACCCACGCCAGTGTATCTTGATGGGTGGCCGGGTGGGGGAGCGGGCTGGTGCCGCGCAACCAGAGTCACATCATGAAACGCGCGTCCAAACCTGCTGCTTGCAGATCAGGCCGGCGAGCACGCAGCCCTTGCCGATCATCGAATCGCCCTGGATCTGCATCTGCCCGGAAAAGGTGCGGTTGAGATCAGGCACGAACACGCGGCCCTTGTAATGGCCGGGGGAAACGCGGCGGAAATCGCGAAACAGGTTGGCGCCGACCAGGTTCTCGGTGCCGCCGCGGCGCGCATCGGCCTTGGCCTTGTCGCTCGCCCAGGTGACGATGCCGCACATCCGGTCCTGCCCGCACGGGGTGAGGCGGATGCGCACCGTGTTCCTGGGGTTGCGCCACTCGCTCGCGACCGGCAGCTCGCCGCCGCCACTACCCGCCCCGGCCTGGGCGGCGATCATCGCCGCGCCGAACAGTGCGATCATCCAGCTTAGCGGGCGCGAAGTGCGCCGCACCTGTGCCTTGCTCTGCATGGTTGAACTCTTTCCCTTCCGTTTCGATTCGCCGGACAGCCCGGCAAACCGGTCGATACGCGACCGGCATGTCCCTATTGCTGGGCAGATAGGGAGACGTTCGGGCACGAAAAGGGCCGGAAGGGGGCAATTTTCGAAACGGAGGGTTCAGAAATGGGGCAGCGGACGTTCAGCCGCCCCGGGATGTCTGGATTTTTGGCGGCCGCAATGCAGCGGCCTGGAGCGGGCGAAGGGATTCGAACCCTCGACCCCAACCTTGGCAAGGTTGTGCTCTACCCCTGAGCTACGCCCGCTCTCTGGCGCCGATGTGCCCTCTCGCGGTGGAGGGGGCGGGGCAAGGTGGCGGCCTCTAGCAGCGGGTTCCGGGGTCCGCAAGCCCCGAATCACGACTGAAGATGTACCGCACCGGCCCGCTCCCCCACCCGGCCACCCACAGAGTACACTGGCGTTGGGTGGCCGGGTGAAGAGCGGGCCGATGCCGCTTCCGCGCAGCCAAAACCACTTGGCCCACGCGGCGCCAGCGCCCACATAGGGCGCCGGTTTTTCGTACAAGGGATTCGCTGTGGCCACGCTGGGACTTTCCGCCGCCGAGAAGGACGCCGTCGAGGCGTTCCGCCGGGACATCGTCGAGCCATCGATGACCAAGCTCGTCATCCTCGACTTCTGGGCCGAGTGGTGCGGCCCGTGCAAGGCGCTCGCCCCCGTGCTGGAGAAGGTCGCGGCCGACTATGCCGACAAGGGCGTGATGCTCGCCAAGATCGACGTCGACGCCAACCAGTTCATTGCGGCGCAGTTCCAGGTGCGCTCGATCCCGACCGTCTATGCGATGTTCCAGGGCCAGCTGGTCGCCGACCTCACCAATGCCCGCACCGAGACCCAGCTGCGCGCCAATCTCGACCAGATATTGCGCCAGATCCCGGTCGACAGCGACGCGGCGGCGCAGGAGGCCGAGCTCGAGCCGCTGCTGGCCATGGCCGAGGAGGTGCTGGCGGGCGGCGAGCATGAGCGTGCGCTGATCGTCTACGACCAGATCGGCGAGATAGCGCCCGAGCACCCGCTGGTCGCGGCGGGCCGCGCCCGTGCGCTGACCGCGCTCGGCCGGCTCGACGAGGCGGGGGCAGCGCTGGACGTGCTGCCCGACGAAGCCGCCAAGGCGCCCGAGGTCGAGCGCGCCCGCGCCGCGCTGGCGCTGGCCAAGGAAGCCCCAGCCGACGACGAGCTCGCCGCGATTCGCGAACGCGCCGCGGCCAATCCGCACGACATGGACGCGCGCTACGAGCTGGCCGGCGCGCAGATGGCGGCGAACGACCGCGAGGGCGCGGCCGGGACGTTGCTGGCGATGATCGCGGAGGACAAGGAATGGAATGACGGCGCCGCCCGCGCACGCCTGCTCAAGCTGTTCGAGGCGGTCGGCCTCGAGGACCCGTGGGTCTCGGCGCAGCGCCGCAAGCTCTCCGCCATCCTGTTCGGATGACCGAGTTGGGGAAGATTGGGCGCCTCTCGATCTTTCCACTGGCGGGAGCGCTACTGTTCCCGCGGATGCAGCTGCCGCTGCACATCTTCGAGCCGCGTTATCGCGCGATGGTCACCGATGCCCTCGCCCGCGACCGGCGGATCGGGATGATCCAGCCGCGCCCCGGCTTCCGCGAGGAGCCGGGCGAGCCGGTGCCCTTGTTCGAGATCGGCTGCGTCGGCCGGATCGCCGAGGTCGAGGCGCTCGACGACGGGCGGTTCGACATCGTGCTGGAGGGGCTGGCGCGCTTCCGCATCCTGCGCGAACTCGAAGTGGCGACCCTGTTCCGCCAGGTCGAGGCCGAGCTGATCGCCGATCCGCAGGACGAGGTGCTGGCGCTGGGCGAGCGCGCGGCGCTCGAGCTCGAATCGCGGCGTTTCGCCGACGCGCAAGGCTATGCGGTGGACTGGAACGCGGTCTCGCGGCTCGACGACGAGGCTTTGGTCAACGGCATCGCCCAGATCGCGCCGTTCGATTCGGCGGCCAAGCAGGCCTTGCTCGAAGCGGACACGCTGCGCGAGCGCGCCGAGCTCACGGTGCAGCTGATGCAGTTCTTCGGCCGCCACGACAGCGACGAGGGGACGCTGCAGTAAAGGTCAATCCTCGCCGGGTGCGATCGCCTGGCATTCCCAGCCGTCATATTCGCCGCCGAGCTCCTCGGCATGGGCGTGGAGGGGCAGCACGACCTCATCGATGGCAGAGGGCTGATCGACGCGCATGAACAGCACCAGATGGCTGCCTTGCTCGACCGGGTCGGAGCGCAGGATCCTGAAATCGCGCGCTTGCAGCCACGCAATAAATGCCGAGGCGCGTGTCGCATCCGGGAAATAGGCCCAGTGCTCAATCGGCCGCGGCAGCTGTGGTTTGTCGCCGCGATCGAGCAGGGCGTTCACGACTTTCTGGTTCGCGATCCGCTGGCGATCCGCCGGACCAGGGTAGAGGAAGTCGCGATAGATCGACCAGCCCGGATCGTCGCGCTGCCCGGTTTCGAACTCATATCCGGCGAATCCGCGCATCGCCGCGGAAAACGCCGCTTCGAACGACGCGGCATTCGCGCCGTAGAAATAATAAGTCCGTGTCCCATCCGTGGTCAGCCGGCCGACATAGCGGCCGGCAAGCGTTGCCACCGCCTGGTCCAGCGCTTCGTCGATCTGCGAAAGCGTCTCGAACTCCTCGCTGCTCGACAGACCGTCCGGGCGCGGCTGCCGCATGAAGACATGGGCATAGCCGAGCTGCCTGAACGCCGGGACCGGCGCCTGATCATGCAGCGCGAGATCGAGGAAGATCGACGCCGGCTTGTCGTCGACGCGGCACAGATAGAAGTTCCAGTCCTCCGCCACGGCGCCCCCTTTGCGTCAGGCCATTTCCCCGTGCAGCAACCGCGGCGTCGCGCCCGATTCGCCGCGCGCTTCGGCCATGAACCAGTTCTTGAGCGCGGGCAGCTTGTCGACCGCCGAGAGGCCGAAGCGGCGCGCGGCATGGGCGGTCTTGCCTGGAATGCCGAACAGATGCGTCAGCGCATCGGTGGCGACGCTGACCATGAAGGTGTCGAGGCTGCGCCAGCGCTCGTAGCGCGCGAGCAGCTGCGGGTCGCCAAGGTCGAGCCCGAGGCGCTTGCCCTCGACCAGCACCTCGACCAGCGCGGCGACATCGCGGAAGCCGACATTGACGCCCTGGCCCGCGATCGGATGGATGCCGTGCGCGGCGTCGCCGACCAGCGCGAGCCGCTCAGCGGTGATCTTCGCGGCATGGTGGAAGCCGAGCGGATGGCTGAAGCGCGGACCAAGCGGGCCGAGCTTACCGAGGAACCCGCCCATCTTCCGCTCCGCCTCGGCGAGGAAGCCGCGTTCGGAGAGCTTCATCATCCCCGCTTCCTCGTGCCGTTTGACGGACCACACGATCGCCGAGCGGTGGCCGCGTTCGTCGTCGACCAGCGGCAGGATCGCGAACGGGCCCTGCGGATAGAAGATCTCGAACGCCGTATTCTCGTGGCTGTGCTCGTGATGGAGCGAGGTGACGATCGCCGAATGATCATAGGTCCAGCGCGCGACATTGAGGTGCGCGGAGTCGCGCGTCGGCGAGTTCCGCCCCTCCGCGCCGATCAGGAGACGCGCCGTCACCGTCTCGCCGGTGCTGAGCGTCGCTGAGACGCCGTGCGCGCCTCGCTCGACGGCAAGCGCGCGGGTCTGCATGCGGACATCGGCGAGGGGCGCCTCGCTCGCCGCCGCCATCAGCGCGGCACGCAGATGGCGGTTCTCAAACATCGTGCCGAGCGCACCTTCGCCGCCCTGCGGATCGAAGTCGAGCTTGCCCGGTTCGAGCCCGTCGCTCACCCGGATGCTCTCGATCGGGCAGCCCTTGCCGGCCAGGCGATCCGTCACGCCGATCGTCTTCAGCATCCGCATCGGCGCAGCGGCGATCGCCGAGGCGCGGCCGTCATGCGCCGCGGCGAGGATCAGCTGCGGGTCCGCGGGATCAATCACGATGCTGGAAATGCCGTGCCGGTGGAGCGCGACGGCGAGCGCACTCCCAACCAGTCCGCCGCCGAGGATGAGAACGTCCGCCTGGGTCATATGCGGCGAGTAGCCGAGCCGCTGCCTTGACGCCAGAGTCCGCAGGGTGGATGATTCCACCTGAGCGGGAAGTTTCGAGACATTCAGAGGCAATCATGGCGAGCCGGGTGCAGCCGATGCTGTGGCGTGACACGATGAAGGCGGGAGCGAGACGCAGCGGCGCGCTGATCGGCGCGATCGCGCTGTTCGCCGCGACGCTCGCCGCGGTGCTCGCGCTCGGGACCTATACCGGCGGCGATCCCTCGCTCAACACCGCGTCGGGCGGGCCTGCGCAGAACCTGCTCGGCACGCCGGGCGCGTGGCTGGCCGACTTGCTGCTCGCGATCGGCGGCCCTCCCGTCGTGCTGCTCGCCCCGGTCGGGCTGATCGTCGCGACGCGGCTGTGGAAGGGCAATCCGGTCGGCGCCTGGGGGCGCATGCTGGCGGGCGCCGCGACGGGCGTCGCGCTGATGGGCACGGCGCTGGCGTTCGTCTCCAGCCGCGCGGCGCTCGAGATCGAGCTCCCCGGCAGCTGGGGCGGCGTCGTCGGGCTGTCAATCGCCAACCTGTTCCGCTGGGCACTCGGCCTTGCCGGCGATCCCGCGATCACCCTGTGGGGCGGGCGCGCGCTCGGTGTGATCGCGGGGATTGCGGGCGTGGTAATCTGGGCGCGGAGCGTACAGTTCGACGTGCAGCAGCTGCGCCTGCCGCGGCGCGAGCGGACCGGAGCGGACGATGCGGGCGGGGACTTCGACGATGCCGCCGACCTGTTCGCCCCCGCCGCGACGCCCAAGCCGCGTAAGATGGCGCTGCCCGACACGCGCCCGGGGCCGGTGATCGCCGATCCCGCCCCGCCGCCGTCGCCGCCCAAGGCCAAGCCGGTGCAGACCAGCCTCGATTTCAAGGGCAGCTACAAGCTCCCCCCGCTCGACCTGCTCAAGGCCGCACCCAAGAGCGGCAGCGCGGCGGTCGACAAGGCCGCGCTCGAGCGCAACGCACGGCTGCTCGAGAGCGTGCTCGACGATTTCCACGTGAAGGGCCAGATCGTCGAGGTGCGGCCGGGCCCGGTCGTGACGATGTACGAGCTCGAACCCGCGAGCGGGATCAAGGCAAGCCGCGTGGTCCAGCTCGCCGACGATATCGCGCGCAACATGTCCGCGGTCTCGGCGCGCGTCGCGACCATCCCCGGGCGGAGCGTGATCGGCATCGAGCTGCCCAACGCCAAGCGCGAGATGGTGAGCCTGCACGAACTGGTCGGCAGCGACAGCTTCGAGGATATGGGCGCGCAGCTCCCGATCGTGCTCGGCAAGAACATCGCCGGCGATCCGGTGATCGCGGACCTCGCGCCGATGCCGCATCTGCTGGTTGCCGGCACCACCGGTTCGGGCAAGTCGGTCGGCCTCAACTGCATGATCCTGTCGCTGCTTTACCGGCTGACCCCGGACCAGTGCCGGCTGATCATGATCGATCCGAAGATGCTGGAACTCAGCATGTACAAGGACATCCCCCACCTGCTCGCCGATGTCGTGACCGACCCGCCCAAGGCGGTGCGCGCGCTCAAATGGGCGGTCGAGCAGATGGAGGAGCGCTACCGGATGATGGCCTCGGTCAACGTCCGCAGCCTCGGCAGCTTCAACGACAAGGTGCGCCAGGCGCTCGCCAAGGGGCAGAAGCTGGGGCGCAAGGTACAGGTCGGCTATGACCCCGAGACGCGCCAGCCGCTCTACGAGGAGGAGACGCTCGACCTCAACCCGCTGCCGCAGATCGTGATCGTGGTCGACGAGCTCGCCGACCTGATGATGACCGCGGGCAAGGAAGTCGAGTTCCTGATCCAGCGCCTGGCGCAGAAGGCGCGCGCGGCGGGTATCCATCTGATCATGGCGACTCAGCGCCCCTCGGTCGACGTCATCACGGGCGTGATCAAGGCGAACCTGCCGACGCGCATTTCCTTCCACGTCACCAGCAAGATCGATTCGCGCACCATCCTGGGCGAGCAGGGTGCCGAGCAGCTGCTGGGCAAGGGCGACATGCTCTACATGCCAGGCGGCAAGCAGATCGCGCGCGTCCACGGGCCATTCGTCAGCGACGAGGAAGTGATGGCGGTCGCCGATCACTGGCGCGCGCAAGGCGCGCCCGACTATATCTCAGCCGTCACCGAGGAGCCGGAGGGCGAAGAGTTCGCGCTCGACGGCGCACCGACCGGCGACGATTCGCCCGAGGAGCAGCTCTATCGCCGCGCGGTGCAGCTCGTCGCCGAGAGCCAGAAGGCCTCGACCTCGTGGCTTCAGCGGCAATTGCGCGTCGGCTACAACTCGGCGGCGCGCCTCATCGAGCGGATGGAGAAGGACGGCCTGGTCTCGCGCCCCGACCATGTCGGGCGGCGCGAAGTGCTGATGGATCAGGACGGCCGGCCGCTCTGACGGCGCTCAGATACCGCCCCTCGCCATGCAGCGCAGCGATCGCACGGTCGCGCGTCCGAGCATGCCCCACACGCTCCTCCCGAGGCATCGCGCGATCGCGCGCAGTTTCTCCCCGACCGTCTCATCCTGGGGCTGGAGTTTCCCGTGGCAACGGATGATCTGACCGACGCCGGCGCTGATCGCACCCTTGAGCAGGCAGCCCAGCAACGGATCGCCCGTCGGAATCGCCTCGATGATCGCTTCGACCGTCTCCGCAAGGGGATTGCCATTGCGATCGACGAGATGTCTCACCAGCGGCTCCCATGCGCCATGCGCGGCGCCTTCCGCGCCGACGTCCGCCTCATCGGCTTCCGCGACCTCCGTCGCGTCGAGCGGGATCCGTCCGATCTCCTCGCCCTCGATCGCGACGATGATCTCGTTCCGTTCGAGATCGAGCGTCAGGGCCGCCTCGATCTCCGCCGCGCCGTCTCTGCGCTCCGAATAGCTTCGCGCGACGATGTTGATCGACAGCTCGTCGCGCAGCGCCGCGATGCGGTCGATGGTCAGCTCGAGATGGTACAGACGGCCACCATGCTCGAATTGCGAAGACAAGAAACGTGCCATGCCGATGCCCCCGATCTTGCCCGCGCATCATAGCATGACGCCGCGACGGATCGAAGCGCCGGGCGCTCAGGCGTCCATTTCGATCGTGCCGATCATCCAGTCGTGGAACAACTTGACCGGGCGCTGCTCGAGCGCGCGCGGGCGGCACACGAACCAGTAGGAATAGGGGCTCTTCACCACCGGCTCGAACAGGGTCGCGATGCGCGGGTCGTCCGTCCGGATCACGTGCGAATCGAGCATGAAGGCGATGCCGACGCCCTGCGCCGCCGCCTCGAGCAGCAGCGAGCCCGAATCGAACAGGTCGACCGCCACCGGCTCGATCTGCGGCAGCCCCAGCGCGTCGCGCCAGATCTCGAAGCTGTCGGCCATGTCGCGATGGACCATCACGGTCATGCCGTCGAGCTGCTCAGGCCGTTGAATCGCGTTCGGTCCCTCGACCAGATGCCGCGCCGCGACCAGGCGGATGCGGTTGCGATCGAGGCGGCGGCCATAGAGCAGGGTATCGATGTCGCGCGCGAGCACGATCGCCGCGTCGAGCCCGTCGCCGAGCCGCGACATGCCGTGCCCGCCGGTATCGATGTCGAGATGGAGCTGCGGATGCATCGCGCGCAATGCGCCCAGATGCGGGAGCAGCCGTTGCGTCGCGAACAGGGCCGGGGTGCCGAGGCGCAGGCGCAGCAGCTCGACCCCGCTGGTCATCCCCTCGATCGCGTCGCTCATCGAATCGAGCGCGGGCGCGATCAGGCCGAGCAGCCGCTCGCCGTCGGGGTTGAGCTTCATCGACTGGTGGCGCCGTTCGAACAGCTGCTTGCCGATGAAACGCTCCAGCGCCTGGACGCGGCGGCTGAGCGCGGGCGAGGACAGCGCGAGCTCTTCGGCGGCGGCCTTGACCGAGCCGAGCCGCGCAACCTGGACGAACGCCTCGATGGCGGTGAGGGGCGGCAACCTTCGCATATGCGTTTTGTGTGGTGCAGCGTTTCCGTTTGCAACCAGTTATCACGGTAAGCGGCCTGACAACGGTTACATTGGCACTAAACCGCGATTGTTACAGATTGCAGAAACTGCAATCATCATATTATCTTTTCGCACTTGCACAAAAATACGCCGCACTGCACATAGAGCAGGCCTTTCAGGCATCCTCTCCTAAACCTTTCATGGGCTGGTCCACGGACCGGCCCTTTTTTTTGCCCGAATCGCCGCCGAAACGGTTAGCTCCCTAGCCCATGGGGAACCGCGTGCCTATCTGGCGCGCTCACCCTCGCAAAGGTCCGCAGGGAAGGAGAGCCATGGCCGATATCGAAACCCCGACACGCAAGGTCCAGGTCGCCAATTCGCGCCCCGAGGACAGCGGCCGCGGCCTCGCGCATCTTCCGCGCACGCTGATGACCGAGCTCGGCCTGCAGCAAGGCGACGTGATCGAGATCGTCGGCAAGCGCACCACGCCCGCGCGCGCGGTCTTCCCCTATCCCGAGGACGAGGGGCTCGAGCTGCTGCGCATCGACGGGCTCCAGCGCGCCAATGCCGGGGTCGGATCGGGCGATTATGTCGAGATCCGCCGCGCCGAATCGCGCCCCGCGACGCGCGTCGTGTTCGCCCCGGCGCGCAAGGACCTGCGCCTCGAAGGCTCGGCCAATGCGCTGAAGCGCACCTTCATCGGCCGCCCGCTGTGCCAGGGCGACACCGTCTCGACCGTCGGCCAGCAGCGCGTGTCGGACATGCCGCCCAACGTGCTCCAGCACCTGCGCGCGCCCGCCTATGCATTGCAGGAGATCCGCCTGACCGTGGTCTCGGCGGCGCCGCGCGGCATCGTCCATATCGACGAGAGCACCGAGATCGAGCTGCGCGCCGATTACGAGGAAGCCAAGGAATTCCGCCGCGCCGACGTCACCTATGACGATATCGGCGGCATGGCCGCGACGATCGACCAGCTGCGCGAGATGGTCGAGCTGCCGCTGCGCTATCCCGAGCTGTTCCAGCGCCTGGGCGTCGATCCGCCCAAGGGCGTGCTGCTCCATGGCCCGCCCGGCACCGGCAAGACGCGGCTCGCCCGCGCGGTCGCCAACGAATCCGACGCGCAATTCTTCCTGATCAACGGGCCCGAGATCATGGGCTCGGCCTATGGCGAGTCGGAGAAGCGCCTGCGCGAGGTGTTCGAGGAGGCGAACGAGAACGCCCCGTCGATCGTGTTCATCGACGAGATCGATTCGATCGCGCCCAAGCGCGGCCAAGTGACGGGCGAGGCGGAGAAGCGTCTCGTCGCGCAGCTGCTCACGCTGATGGACGGGCTCGAGGCGCGCGCCAATGTCGTGATCATCGCCGCCACCAACCGCCCCGAAGCGGTCGACGAAGCGCTGCGCCGGCCCG
This sequence comes from Sphingomonas sp. BT-65, assembly GCF_026107375.2. Taxonomy (NCBI): domain Bacteria; kingdom Pseudomonadati; phylum Pseudomonadota; class Alphaproteobacteria; order Sphingomonadales; family Sphingomonadaceae; genus Sphingomonas; species Sphingomonas sp. BT-65. The sequence goes on along the minus strand of NZ_JAPCIA010000001.1, from coordinate 2,492,769 downwards.
GCCGGTTCGACCGCGAGATCGTGATCGGCGTGCCGGACGAGCGCGGACGGCGCGAGATCCTCGGTATCCATACCCGCGGCATGCCGCTGGGCGAGGGCGTCGACCTGGCGGAGCTGGCGCGCACCACCTTCGGCTTTGTCGGCGCCGATATCGCGGCGCTCGCGCGCGAGGCAGCGATCGAGGCGGTGCGGCGGATCATGCCCAAGCTCAACCTCGAGGAGAAGACGATCCCCGCCGAAGTGCTCGAGACGCTGGCCGTCACGCGCGAGGATTTCGTCGAGGCGCTGAAGCGCGTCCAGCCTTCCGCGATGCGCGAAGTGATGGTGCAGAAGCCCAACGTCCATTGGGAGGATGTCGGTGGGCTCGACGACGCGCAGATGCGCCTCAAGGAAGGCGTCGAGCTGCCGATGAAGGATCCCGACGCGTTCCGGCGCCTCGGCATCCGTCCAGCCAAGGGCTTCCTGCTCTATGGCCCGCCCGGCACCGGCAAGACGTTGCTCGCCAAGGCGGTGGCGCGCGAGGCGGAGGCAAACTTCATCGCCACCAAGTCGAGCGACCTCCTCTCCAAATGGTATGGCGAGAGCGAGCAGCAGATCGCCCGTCTGTTCGCCCGCGCGCGCCAGGTGGCGCCGTGCGTGATCTTCATCGACGAGCTCGACAGCCTCGTCCCCGCGCGCGGTAGCGGGATGGGCGAGCCGCAGGTCACCGAGCGCGTGGTCAACACGATCCTCGCCGAGATGGACGGGCTCGAGGAGCTGCAGTCGGTGGTGGTGATCGGCGCGACCAACCGGCCCAACCTGATCGACCCCGCGCTGATGCGTCCGGGCCGGCTCGACGAGCTGATCTATGTCGGCGTGCCCGACGCGGCAGGACGCGAGCGCATCCTCAAGATCCAGACGGCGAAGATGCCGCTCGCCGACGATGTCGACCTCGCCTCGATCGCCGCGCGCACCGAGCGCTTCACCGGCGCCGACCTCGAGGACGTGGTTCGCCGCGCCGGCCTGGTCGCGCTGCGCGAGTCGCGCGACAACGCCAAGGTGACCATGGCGCATTTCGAGGCGGCGCTGGCCGACTCGCGCGCGACCGTCACGCCGGAGATGGAAGCGGAATATGCCCAGCTCGTCGCGCGGATGAAGCAGGACGCGGTGGCGCTGAACCCGATCGGGTTCATTGCTCCGGGGATGCTTCAGGGCCGGGGGCCGAAACGCGAAGGGTGAACCAGCCGTAGAGGGCAAGCAACGCGAGCGCCGCGGCCGCGACCAGATAGGGGAGCGGCCGCCACACGCCATAGAAGGCGACGCCGATCGACGGGCCAAGGATGAACGCCGCGCCGTTGATCGAGGTGACCTTGCCCGCCACCGATCCCTGCGCCGCCTGCCCCACCGCGAGCGAGGAGCCCGCGGTGAAGCCCGGGCGCGAGAAGCCGAAGCCGAGCGTCGCCAGCGCATAGGCGGTGGCGATTCCGTAGAGCGAGGTCGCGCTGCCAGTCGCGAAACAGCCGACCGCGCTCAAGGACAGCCCGATCAGCATGAGCTGGCGCGGCTTGAGGTTGAGCAGCGGGATGATCCCCCATTGCGCGAGCAGCGCTGAGCCCGCGCCCATCATCAGCACCAGGCCGGTCGCCTCGATCGCCTCGATCGGCGGCACGCCCAGCCGGTCGATGATCAGGAAGCCGATCACCTGCCCTGCCATCGCCTGGGCGTGGCCGAGGATCAGGCCGCAGACCATCCAGGCGCGCACGCGCGGGTCGAGATAGCCGATCGGCTCGATCTTGGCGGCGGTCGCCGCGGTGACGCTCGCCCCGCTCGCCTGCCCGCCGATCGAGGGATAGCTCGCCGCGGCGCCGTGGCTCACCGGTGCGTCGACATCGCGCGGCAGGAAGCGCGCGACCGTCAGCATCATGGCCAACGCCGCAATGCTGAAGATCAGCGCAGGTCCCGCCAGCCCGATAGCCGGCCCACCACGCCACAGATCGCCGAGCACGAGATAGGGCGCGATCGCCGGGCCGAGAATGGTACCGAGCCCGAAGGCCGAACCAAGCAGGGTGAGCGCCTTGGTGCGCTCCGCGCGGCTGGTGCGCGCGGCGACGATCGCCTGCACTGCGGGCGGTGCGGCCGAGCCGAACCCGCCATAGAGCATGCGCGCGCCGACGAAGAAGGCGAACGCCGTGGCAGGCGCGATCCACCCGTTGATCCCGGCAGCGAGGAACAGCCCGCAGAAGAACAGCGAGGCGGTGAGGCCGGCCTGCCCGAGCAGCACCATCTGACGGCGGCCGTGCCGGTCCGAGCGGTTGGCCCAGAAGGGCGCGGCCAGCGTCCACAGCAATGCCGAGACCGAGAAGGCGGCCGCCACCGCACTGTCGGGCACGCCGAGCGAACGGCCGAGCGCGGGGAGCACCGATTGCAAGGCGGTGTTGCCGGCGGCGATGGTGAACATCACCAGGAACAGGATCGCGAAAGTGCGGTCGCGCGCCAAGGTCTAGCGCCGCGCCCAGCGATAGCCGCGCTCGACGCGCGTCACCTCCAGCACATACCAGTCGTACCAGCGCGCGCGGCCCAGGTCGCGGATCCGCGCATGCTCGGGATTGTCACGCCACGCCGCCGCGCTCGCATCATCGGCCCAATAGCTGATCGTGACGCCGAGCCCGGTTTCGTCGCGCACGCTCTCGATCCCGGCATAGCCTGGCTGCGTGGCGGCGAGCGTGGCCATTGCCTCGGCTGCCGCGGCATAGCCCTCGGCGTCCTCCCGCGTGCGTTGCGAGAGGAAGATCACGGCAACCTGGCCTTGGCGCGGGTAGCTCATGGGTTTCGCGATGAAAGGTTTCGGCGGACAGCGCAACCGCCAGGATACGAAGAACGTTAAGATGGAGTCTGTACGAACGCGTGGTGTCAGCCGCAAAATGCGCCTCGACGCATTTTCAACGGACTCTAGATGACAGAGCCATGGCAACTGTCCTACAGGAACGTGACACCGACAGAGGGAAGTTGATGACCGGTTCCACTACGATCGCGCGGCGCAAGCGCAAGGCCGCGCGTCCTCTCTCGCCGCAAGCGCTGTTTCTCCAGGGTTTCTTCAAGCATCCGGTGATGGTCGGATCGATCATCCCGTCGTCGAACAAGCTCATTCGCAAGATGCTGTCGCGCGTGGAGTGGGAGGACACCAAGGTGTTCGTCGAGTACGGCCCCGGCGTCGGCACCTTCTGCCGCGCGGTACTCGACCGGTTGGGCCCGGACGCGAAATATATCGCGATCGACACCAACCCCGATTTCGTCGCCTATCTGCGCCAGAGCATCGTCGATCCGCGCTTCTCGGCGATCCACGGTTCGGCCGCGGATGTGAGCGCGATCGTCGCCGATCATGGCGCGGAACAGGCCGATTACGTGCTGTCCGGCCTGCCCTTCTCCACCCTGCCGCCGGGTGTGGGCGACGTGATCGCGCAAGCCACGCAGCGCGTGCTGCGCCCGGGTGGGGCGTTCCTCGTCTATCAGTTCAATCCCAACGTCCGCAATTTCCTGACGCCGCACTTCGCGCGCATCGATCACGAGATGGAATGGTGGAACGTGCCGCCTGCACAACTCTGGTGGGCGTGGAAGGACGAGCCTGCCGATTGACGGCGGGCGTCTGGCACCTCACATCGGGCGCATGGATCAGCTCAACCTGTCCGAATCGGAGTGGCGCCAGCGGCTCACCCCCGAGCAATATCACGTGCTCCGCGAGGCCGGCACTGAACGCGCTTTCGCCGGCCGCTATACCGACACCAAGGCCGACGGCATCTATCGCTGCGCGGGCTGCCAGCTCGAGCTGTTCGACAGCGACGACAAATATGATTCGGGATCGGGCTGGCCGAGCTTCACGCGGCCCGTCGCCGCGGACCATGTGACCGAGCATGGCGATTCGAGCCATGGCATGGTGCGCACCGAGGTGCGCTGCGCGCGCTGCGACGGGCACCAGGGGCATGTCTTCCCCGACGGTCCGCCACCGACCGGGCTGCGCTACTGCATCAATTCGGTCGCGCTCGAGTTTCGCCCGCGCAGCGAAAACGGCGAGGCCTGAGCGCTGTTTGGAAATGCGCGAAGCGCATTTCGCGGCGCCGGCCGGCGCCGCATATCCAAATGATCGACCAGCTTGTGAGCCGAGCGGTTCGCCGGTAGGTTCGCGCCAGCTCAGATGCCCAGAAAATCCCCCGCACGCCCGTCGAAAGTTCGCCGCATCCTGAAATGGGTGTTGATCGGTGGCGTGACACTCGCGCTCGCCGGCTTCATTGCCCTCGCCATCGCGGTCTATACCGCGCGCGCCTCGCTGCCGAGCTTCGACGAGCTCAAATCCTCGCCCAACGGCCAGATGATCCGCGTCCATGCCGCGGACGGGACGGTGATCGTCTCGCTCGGCCCGAGCTATGGCGAATGGATCCCCTATAGCCAGATCCCCGCACCGATGCGCGACGCGATGGTCGCGATCGAGGACCGGCGCTTCCGCTCGCACTGGGGCGTCGATCCGGTGGCGCTGGCGCGCATCGCCAAGTTCGCGGTGGACAATCGCGGCACCGACCGCCGGCTGCAGGGCGGATCGACCATCACCCAGCAGGTCGCGCGCACCGTATTCCTGTCGAACAAGTACGATTTCGGCCGCAAGGCGCGCGAGATGATCCTGGCGCTGGCGCTCGAGCGCAAATTCACCAAGGACCAGATCCTCGAACTCTACCTCAACAAGGTCTATTTCGGCGGCGGCGCCTATGGCATCGACGCCGCCTCGCGCACCTTTTTCGGTCATCCCGCGACTAACCTCACTTTGTCCGAAGCCGCGGTGATCGCGGGGCTGGTCAAGGCGCCGTCGCGCTATTCGCCCACCGCCGACGCCGAAGCCGCGATCGGCCGCGCCAGCGTGGTGCTCAACGTGATGGTCGAGACCGGTACGCTCACCCGCGCCCAGGCCGACGCCGCGCGGCCGGCCGAGGTCAAGCTCGCCGCGCCGCCCAAGCAGAACAGCGTGCGCTACTTCACCGACTGGGCGCTGCCCCAGCTCGAGGTGCTGATCGACGAGACTGTCGCCCCGCTCGACGTGTGGACCACGATCGACCTGCGCATGCAGAACGCCGCGACCCAGGCGATCCAGGCCAACACACCGGCAGGGGCGCAGGGCGCGCTGGTCAGCCTCGACCGCGACGGTGCGGTGCGCGCGATGGTCGGCGGGCGCGACTATGTCTCCTCGATCTACAACCGCGCGACCCAGGCGACGCGCCAGCCGGGTTCGGCGTTCAAGCTGTTCGTCTATCTCGCCGCGCTCGAGGCGGGGCACAAGGTCGAGGACCGGCTGGTCGACGAGGCGGTGACGATCAACGGCTGGAGCCCGCGCAACAGCTCGGGCCGCTTCTCGGGCGAGATGACGCTGCGCTCGGCCTTCGCCTATTCTATCAACACGATCGCCGCCAAGCTCGGCCAGGAGGTCGGCTTCGGCACGGTCGCCGACATGGCGCGCCGCTTCGGCATCACCACGCCGATCAACACCCAGCCGGCGATGGTGCTCGGCACCAGCAACGTCCGCCTCATCGACATGACCCGCGCCTTCGCCTCGGTCGGGCAGAAGGGCGTCGCGGTCACCCCCTATGCGATCACCCGCGTCACCGCGAACGGCGCGGTGATCTACCAGCACGAGGTGGATACCTCGCGCGTGCTGGTTGCGCCCTATGTCGCCGCGCAGATGACCGACCTGCTGCAGACCGCGGTCGCCACCGGCACCGGCCGCGCGGCGCAGATCGGGCGGCCGGTGGCGGGCAAGACCGGCACGACCAGCTCGAACAAGGATGGCTGGTTCCTCGGCTTCTCCTCGGGCCTCACCACCGGCGTGTGGATGGGCCGCGACGATGCCAGGGCAGTCGGCGGGCTGCAGGGCGGCACCGCGCCGGCGCGCGCCTTCGCCGCCTTCATGCGGCCGGCCGTGGCGGGACGCCCGGTCGAGGAGTTCGAGACCGAGGTGACGCTGCCCGAATGGCAGATCGAACCCGACCAGGAAGTCTATGGCGAGCCCGACAACGGCCTGTTCGTCGACGAGGACGGCAACCCGGTCCCGCGCGACGAGGTCAATCCCGGCGCGCTGCAAGGGCCCGAGGCGGACCCGGGAATCGAGGGCGGGGAAGACGGCACGATCGACCAGGACTGGCTCGACCGGATGACCGGCCGCGGCCAGCGCAATCCGCCGCCCGCGCGCGAACCCGACGATCGGCTACCCCCGCGCGATCCGCCGCGTGACGCGCCTCGTCAGCCTCAGGATTCGCGCCCGAACGAGTGAAGCCGCATCGCGTTGGCGCGCAGCCAGGCGCGCTCGCGAACCGGATCCTTGCCGTAGAGCTCGCGCACCACGGCATGGAAAGCCGAGCTGTGGTTCATATGCACCCGATGCGCCACCTCATGCGCCACGGTCGCGCGGCGCACCGCGGGCGGGGCGAGGATCAGCCGCCAGCTGTAGCGGATCACGCCCGATGACGCGCAGCTTCCCCAGCGTCCCTTGGGATCGCCGATCGCAACGCGGCTGACGGTCACCCCGGCTTTCGCGGCATATTCGCCAGTCTCCGCGCTCAGCCTGTCGAGCGCGGTCTTGCGCAGCCAGCGTTCGATCCGGCGTTCATAGCCCTCGCGCGGGCCTCCGGCGATCAGCTGTCCGTCATCGAGCACCGGCGTGCGGGGAAAGCCGCTGTCCCAGCCAAGGCCGACCTCTTCCCCAAGATACAGGATCGCCGCCCCCGGCACGAACGGCACGGGCGCGATGCGGCGTTCGAGCGCCCGCGCGATCCATTCCTGCTGCTGCTCGGCCCAGCGCAGCGCCGGGCCGACCGGCGCGCGCGGCGGCAGGGTGAGCCGGACCTGCCCGGTGGCATTGTCGACCGAGAGCTTCATCCGCCGCGCGCGCGGATGCCGGACGACCTCGATCCCCCGGGTCACAGCGCCTTGTCGACCATGTGGTGCTCGAGATCGCCGGCGACATCCTCGGAGATCGTCCAGCCGCGCACCGATTCACCCGCTTTGTGCACGCTCTCGCGGTCGCCGCTCACCAGATAGTGCCAGTCAGGCAATTTCTCGCCTGCCGCGCGCAAGCGATAGGCGCAGGTCTGTGGCAGCCAGGCGATGTCGTCGACATTATTCGCGTTGAGGCGAACGCACTCGGCGACATAGGCGTGGCGGTGCTTATAGTCGCTGCACCTGCCCGCATGCCGGTCGAGCAGCCGGCACGCGACGTTGGTGGCGTAGAGCTCGCCGGTATCCTCGTCCTCGATCTTGTGCAGACAGCATTTGCCACAGCCGTCGCACAATGCCTCCCATTGCGCGCGGTCAAGGCTCGAGAGCGGCTGCTCCCAGAAGGGCTTCACCCGATCCAGCGCTCGATCTCCGCCACGATCGCCTGCGGGTTCTGGTCCTGCGGCAGCAACGCGATCGGCTCGCCCTTGGTACCCATGAGGTAAGCCTGGCGACCGTGATCCATAAGGTAACCGCTCGGCGTCTCGCGCTTGGCATAGGGCACGCGATAGGCCTTGGCTGCGGCGTCGACCTGCGCCGGCGTGCCGGTGAGGCCGACCATGCGGGGATAGAAGGCCTGGGTGAATTCCTTGACCACTTTGGGCGTGTCGCGCGCGGGATCGATCGTGACGAAGACCGGCACGATCTGCGCCGACAGCTCGGGCTTCTGCTTGTCGAGCAGCTTCATCGCGCCGCCGATATTCTGCACGTCGACCGGGCAGACGTCGGGGCAGAAGGTGTAGCCGAAATACATGATGCGGTATTTGCCGGCGAAGTCAGTGTCCTTGACCGGCTTGCCGTCGCCATTCACCAGCGTGAACGGGCCGCCGATCGAAGCGCCGGCAAGCGGCGCGTCGGCGAGCGATTTCTTGGCAGGCGTGGCCTCGCCGCAACCAGCGACGGCAAAAGCGAGGGCGAGTGCGGGGACGAGCAACCTGTTCATGGCGCTACCCGCCATGATCTGATACTTGCCGCGTTGCAAGGTTTCCGATCCATCAGGGGCATTGTCCGATCATGTCTTTCCGTTCGTCCCGGCCCGTACTCGCCGCGGCGCTGCTTGCGTTGGCGCTGCCGGCTGCCGCTCAGCAATATTCCGACAGCTACAATTTCCTCAAAGCCGTGCGCGAACAGGACGGCAACAAGGTCACCGAGTTCCTCAACGCGCCGGGCCAGACGATCGTCAACGTCCGCGACGAGAAGGGCGAGGCGGCGATCCACATCGTCGCCAGGCGCCGCGACATGACCTACCTCAACTTCATCCTCGCGCGCGGCGGCAACCCCAATCTGCAGGACGGCGCGGGCAATTCGCCGCTGATGCTGGCGGTCGAGGCGAACTGGCCCGAGGGCGTGGCGCGGTTGCTGGCCAGGCAGGCGAACGTCAACCTCGCCAATAATGGCGGCGAGACCCCGCTGATCCGCGCGGTCCAGCGGCGCGACGCCGAGCTGGTCCGCACCTTGCTCAACGAGAAGGCGGATCCCGATCAGCGCGATCGCCTGGCGGGCATGAACGCGCGCGATTATGCGGCGCGCGACATGCGCTCGCCGGTGATCGCACAAATGCTCAAGGATGCGCCGAAGATCGAGAAGCGCGCGGTCTCCGGGCCCAGCTTCTAGCCCCAGCCGAGCCCGTCGGCGTCGGGATCAGTGAGCGTGATCACCCGGCGCGCGGCGCGGCGGGCGAAGGCGAGCGTGCATTTGCGCCGCGTCGCGCTCGCCAGCGGCACGGTCTGCGCCTCGCGCGCGATCGCTGCGTCGTAGCGGTCGGCGACGATCACGCCGGCGCGCTCGGGCAGGAATCCCGGCGTGTCGAGCGGCGACAGGTCGAACCCCGCCGGCACCGCCCAGAAGAAGCGGTCGCAATGCGCGAGATAGTCGGTCCATTTGCCGTCGCCGAGCAGGTCGGCGCGCGACACCTTGACCTCGACGATGATGATCTCGCCCCGCGCATTGAGCGCCATGAGGTCGGCGCGGCGGCCGTCGCCCAGCGGCACCTCCGCCATCGCCACGCAGTCATGGCGCAGCAGCATGCGGCAAACGCCGCGAGTCACCTCGGCGGTGACCAGCGGCGCAAGGTCCGATTCGGCAGCAGGGACAGCTGAAACCATCTCCGCAACCTAGAACATTTGACGAACGAACGGAAGCGTTAGCGGTAGAAGATGTGGTTGCCGACGCTGCCGACGCGCGCACGGCGCCAGCCGGGCGAGACGTGGCGGGCGTGGAAATAGAGCGCCTTCGACACGCGGCTGTCCCACATGTCGCCCCTCGCGACCTTCGCCACCGCAAGCGCGGTCTTCCACGCGCGCGCGCTTTCGGGCGGCTGCGGCAGCTTGCCGCCGCGCACGAAGGAGAACTGGCCGCGCTGGGTGAGCACGCCGCACACGGTGCGCGGGAAACGACCCGATTCGGCGCGGTTGAGGATCACCTCGGCCACCGCGAGCTGGCCTTCGAGCGGCTCGCCCTTGGATTCGTAATAGACGCCGATTGCGAGGCAGTTGAGCTCGGCATCGTCGGTCCCGAGCGACTGCGCGGCGACCGCGGCGGCGAGCGTCGCATAGTCGGCATCGGCCGCGCCGTCATCGATCGTGGGTTCGCTGGGAGCGGGAGTGGCCGGCGTCTCGGTCTCGAGATCGGCAAGCGCTTCGCCCATGGTGGGAACTTGCTGGACGACGGGATCGTTGATCCCCGCAAGCGGCGTCTTCTCGGCTTCCCGGGCCACACCCGGGGCGGTCGCGCCAATGCCTGCGGCAAAGGTAAGAGTCACAGCCGCGATGAGCGCGGCCCGTGCAGAAAAGGACATTCAACTTCGATACTATGCGGTTGGCGCGCGATCCGGTCCCTTTTCCTCTTGTTCGGAGGACCGGTCGGGCTGTCCCCCCGACTGCGTAACCGGCGGCTTCACACGCCTACGGCACAACGCTCTTGATATGTGCGCGCGTCTTTGACGCCGATGCTGCGCTGCGTCAACCGCTCAACATCGTTTCAGCGGCGAACCGTTCCGCCCCCGCGATATCCAGTTCGATCACCCACAGATCGCGATCACGCTCGCGGCGGCGTTGCCAATAGCTTGAAACTGCTGCCTCATCGGCCATGTCAGCGGGCCCGCTGCGCACCAGCGCAGGCAGTCCGTCGGGGCCGATCCCGCGTTCGAAGAAGCGCGGATCGCCGCCGCGGTCGAGCGCGAGCACTAGGATCGCGCCCGCCTCCGCCTCGCCCCTGGCCAGCACCATCGCGCTGCCGCCCGCGGCATTGACCCGCCGGATGAGCGCGCTGACCACCAGCCCGCTCGCCAGCCGCGCCATCAGCCGCGGTAGCCGGGAAGCCCGGCGAGCGGGATGCGCGATTTCATGAAGGTACCGGTGCCGCGCGCCGCCTCCTCGCCGCTCGCGTCGATCAGCCGCGCCTCCGCGACGAACACGCGGCGCTGCCCGCTCACCCAGCGCCCTTCGGCGGTCACCGGCCCGGGCCCGAGCGGCTTGGTGAAGAGCAGGTTGAACGCAGTGGTGAGCAGGAAGCGGTCGGTCACCAGGCTGTTGCAGGCATAGAAGGCGGCATCGTCCAGCATCTTGAAATAGCTGGTGCCGTGCGCAGCGCCGCCGGCATGGAAGTGCCGTTCGTCGATCGTGAAGTGGATCCGCGCCTGCCCGCTCGCCGGAATCTCGAGCCGCGAGTCGAAGAAGCGGTTGATCGGCGCCGCGGCATAGAGCGCTTCGAGCGCGCGGTAATGCGCCTCCGCCCCGACTGCCGGCATGGGCGCCGGCTCAGGCGGCGGCGTCACGCGTCTCGGTCCCTGCGAGCAATGCGTAGAGCGCGTCGGCAGACGCGGCACCGCGCAGCTTGGCGATGAAGGCGCGGTCACGCAGCCGCCGCGAGACCCGCGCGAGCGCCTTCAGATGCTCGCCCCCCGCGTCGGGCGGCGAGAGCAAAGCGAACACCAGGTCGACCGGCAGATCGTCGACCGAGGCGAAGTCGAGCGGCTTGTCGAGCCGCACGAACAGCCCGCACACCCCGGTGAGGCCCGGCATCTTGCCGTGCGGAATCGCGATGCCCCCGCCGAACCCGGTCGAGCCGAGCTTTTCGCGCTCGCTCAGCCGCTCGGTGACCGCGGTGGCGTCGAGCGAATAGGCCGCGTCCGCGACCTCGCCGAGCAGGGCGAAGAGTTTCTTCTTGCTGCCCGCCGCGGTTCCCGAACGCACCGCTTCGGGTTTCAACAGATCGCTCAGATCGTTCATCGCGCGTCGATCAGGCGGCCCGGTTGGGCTCGACCCAGCCGATCGTGCCGTCCGCGCGGCGATACACCATATTGTAGTTGCCGGTGCCGGTGTTCTTGAACAGCAGCGCGTTGGTGTTGCGCAGGTCGAGCATCATCACCGCGTCGGACACGCTGGCGTCGGGCACGTCGACCCGGGTCTCGGCGATAACCGGCGGCGCGTCCGCGACCTCTTCCTCCTCGTCGCCGATCTGGAAGACGGTGTAGCCGGCGTCATAGGCCGCCTCGAGCGCCGCCTGGGCATGGCCGTTGTTGCGGTCCTTGAGCCGCCGGACGTAGCGGCGCAGCTGCTTCTCGATCTTGTCGGCGGCACCGTCGAAGGCGAGATGCGCTTCTTGTGCGGCGTGCGAACCCTTGAGCACCAGGCCCTGCATCACATGCGCCACGATGTCGCAGGTGAAGCCATAGTCGTGCGGCCCCTTGCCGAAGGTCGCCTGGGCCGAAATTGCGCGGGAGAAATATTTGTCGGCGATACCCTGGAGCCGGTCTTCCACGTGCTGCCGGATGGCATTGCCCGTATCGACCCGATGACCCGAAACCCGGATATCCATAACTTCCTCCGTCAATATGAGGAGCACCTAGGAACGCGCCTGGCGACCGTCAACCGGACGCCGGCGTGCCCCATAAAGGCTCCTCGAACCCGGCCATGAACGCCGAATGGCGGGCCAGTTCTTCATCGCTCGGTGCGAAAACGCGCGCCGGACGGGCATTGCTCCGTACCGCCGCGATCTCGACCCGCTCGCGCGCGGCGGCCTCGACCGCGAGGCCAAGCGTGATCTGGCGCCCGCCGGTGAGCTCAATGAACACTTGCGCGAGCAGCTGCGCGTCGAGCAGCGCGCCGTGCAGCTCGCGCGCGCTAAGGTCGATGCCGTAGCGCACGCACAGCGCGTCGAGCGTGTGCTTGGCGCCCGGATGCCGCGCGCGCGCCAGCGTCAGCGTGTCGACGATGCGCTCGACCTGGAGCAGCGGCCGCTGGCATGCGCCGAGCTCGCCGTTGATGAAGCCGAAGTCGAACATCGCGTTGTGCGCGATCAGCGGGCAATCGCCGAGAAACGCGATCAGCTCGTCGCAGACCTCGGAGAAGCGCGGCTTGTCGGCGAGGAACGCCGCGGACAGGCCGTGCACCGCGAACGCCTCGGCCGGCATGTCGCGATCGGGGTTGAGGTAGCGATGGAAGCTGCGCCCGGTCGGCACGCGATTGACCAGCTCGACACAGCCGATCTCCACCAGCCGGTGCCCTGCATTGAAGCTGAGCCCGGTCGTTTCGGTATCGAAAACGATTTCCCGCATCGCGCGATTATCGGCCTTCCGCGCCCGCTAGGCAAGCGATCACAGTGCGTACCGCTTCACGCGTCTCGGCTAGCGAACCGCCCGTCGGAATCACGAAATCGGCACGCTCGCGCTTCTCCGCATCGGGCATTTGCCTGGCCAGGATCGACTCGAAGCGCGCGACCGTCATGCCCGGCCGGGCGAGGACGCGCGCGCGCTGCACCTGCGCCGGCGCGGAGACCACGGCGATCTTGTCGACCTCGCGCCAGCCGCCAGCCTCGAACAGCAACGGGATGTCGAGCACCACCAGCGGCCGCTCGCGATTCGCCTCAAGAAAGCGCTGCCGTTCCGCCGCCACCGCGGGGTGGACGATTGCCTCCAGCCGCTTGAACGCTTGCGGATTGCCGAACACCGCTTCGCCCAATGCGGTGCGGTTGACGCCCTCGGCTCCGGTCGTGTCGGGAAACGCCGTCTCGATCGCGGCGACCAGCCGCCCGCCCGGCCCTTGCAGCTTGTGGACCTCGGCATCGGCGTCGAACACCGGCACGCCTTCGCCGGCGAACATCGCCGCGACGGTCGACTTGCCCATGCCGATCGATCCGGTGAGGCCGAGGATGATCATCGAGTCAGGCGCGTGCGCAGCTCGGTGTCGTGCTCGCGCGGCGCGGGCTTGCCGAAGAACAGCTCGAAGGCGAGCGCGGCCTGGCCGATCAGCATTTCGAGCCCGTCGACCGTCTCGAGCTCGCGCGCGCGCGCCGCGGTGAGCAGCCCGGTCTCTAGCGGAGCATAGACCGCGTCATAGACCACCGCGTCGTCTGGCAAATTTGCCAAATCGAGGTCGAGCGACGGCTGGCCGGCCATGCCGAGCGAGCTCGCATTCACCAGCAGCGCCACCGGTGGGATCGGCGCGTCGAGCGGCACCGCATCGCCCTTGAGCCCGAACAGCGACAGCAGCCCCATCGCCTTCAATGGCGAGCGGTTGAGGATCGTCACCCGCTCGACCCCCGCACGCGCCAGCGCGAACAGAACCGCCCGCGCCGCGCCGCCCGCACCGACCACCGCGACCGGCGCGCCCTCAAGGTCGAACTCGGCGATCGGGGCGTAGAAGCCGGCGGCATCGGTGTTGGTGCCGATCAGCGCGCCGTCCGCCCCGCGGAACACGGTGTTGATCGCGCCGATCGTCGCGCGCACGCCGCCGGGATCGGGGACATGGTCGAGCGCCGCGACCTTGTGCGGCACGGTGATGTTGCACCCGCGCCAGGCAGGATCGTCGCGGCGCGAGTCGAAGAAATCGCCCAGCCCCTCGGCGGTGACATGGGTTTTGCGATAGGCGGCGTCGAGCCCGAGCTTCTCCAGCCAGAAGCCGTGAATCACCGGCGACTTGGACTGGGCGATCGGATCACCGATCACTTCCGCATATGGGGGAGCATCGGGTGTCGTCATGACGTCAGCACGCCCCTTGTGCGCAGATAGTCGAGGATGTTGAGCAGCGGCATGCCGAGGATCGTATAATGGCTCCCCTCCATCCGCGCGAACAGCTGCACGCCGGGGCCCTCGACCCGGTAGCAGCCGACGCAGCCGGCGATCGCCGGCCATTCGGCATCGAGATATTCGGCAATGAACCTGTCAGAGAGCGGCCGCACCAGCAATCGCGCGCGATCGACATGGCGCCATACCGGACGGCCATTCTCGGCGATCACCGCGGCGCTGTAGAGATCGTGGCGCTTGCCCGAGAGCAGGCGCAGATGCTTCTCGGCGTCGGTGCGGTCGGCCGGCTTGTCGAGCAAGCTGCCGTCCTCGATCGCCACCACCGAGTCGCAACCTAGCACCAAGGTGCCGGGCACACGCTGGCTCACCTTGAGCGCCTTGAGCTCAGCCAGCGCATCGGCGAGGTCGCGCGGCGCGGCGCCGGCGAGCCCGGCCTTTGCGGCATCCTCGTCGACATGCGCGGCGAGCGCCTCGTGCGGCACCCCCGCGGCGGTCAACATCGCGCGGCGCGACGCGCTGGTGGAGGCGAGCACGATCATGCGTCTTGCGCTCCTGTCCCGCTCGCCCGTTCGTTGCACAAAGTGATAATCGCCGCCGCGGTCTCCTCGATCGAGCGACGCGTCACGTCGATCACCGGCCAGCCATTGTCCGCGAACATGCGCCGCGCATAAGCAACCTCGCGCTGCACCGCCTCCTGCTCGACATAGGAGGTCTCATCCTGCTGGTTGAGCGAGAGCAGCCGGTTGCGCCGCACCTGGATCAGCCGCTCTGGGCTGGTGGTCAGCCCGACGACCATCGGATGCTTGAGCGCGAACAGCGTGCCGGGCGGCGGGGATTCGGGCACGATCGGGATGTTCGCGACCTTGTAGCCACGGTTGGCGAGATAGATCGAGGTCGGCGTCTTCGAGGTGCGCGAGACCCCGGCGAGAACGAGGTCCGCCTCTTCCCAATTTTCCCAATTAACCCCGTCGTCATGCGCGATGGTGAACTGGATCGCATCGACGCGCGCGAAATAGGCGGCATCGAGCGTGTGCTGCCGCCCCGGCCGTGCCTTCATCTCCTGCCCCAGCATGCTCGACAGCGCGTGGTTGACCGGATCGAGCGGCGCCACCGCGGGCAGCCCGATCGCGCGGCAGCGCGCTTCGAGCGTGCGGCGGATCTCGGGATTGACCAGCGTGAACAAGACCAGTCCGGGATTCTGCGCGATCTCGTTCAGGATGCGCTCGAGGTGCGTCTCGCTGCGCACCATCGGCCAGAAATGGCGCAGCACCTCGACATCGTCGAACTGCGCGAGCGCCGCCTTGGCGATATTCTCCAGCGTCTCGCCGGTCGAATCCGAGAGGAGATGGAGGTGGAGCTTCACCGGTTGCGCACCGGGCTGGACGGATCTGTGGAAAACATGCGCAAAATCGCTAGCGCAACGCAAAGGGCGCGCCAAGCGGGCCGATCACTCCCCGCTCCGGCCGCGTCGTCCACAATGCGTTGCACATGGGCGCGGATGCGCGCACAGCCTGTGAGGTATGTGGACAAGCCGCGCGACTCTGCAGGGAATCGCGGGCGTTCGCGGCGTCAATCTGTTGGCAGAACCGGCACGAACGCCTAAGCCCCGCGATCCACGCACCAACGCACAACTACATCCTATTTAGATTCTTTTCTTCCTTTGAAAGATGGAATGACCGGCCTTTCGAAATCCAAGCCGTTGCTCGATGTGCTTTCAGGGAAGCGCGTCGATGCCCCGCCGATGTGGCTCATGCGTCAGGCAGGGCGCTATCTCCCCGAATATCGCGCGCTGCGAGCCGAGAAGGGCGGGTTCCTCGAGCTGGTCAACGACAGCGACGCCGCGGCCGAGGTCACGCTCCAGCCGATCCGCCGCTTCGGCTTCGATGGCGCGATCCTGTTCTCCGACATCCTCGTCGTCCCGCATGCACTGGGACAGGATCTGTGGTTCGAAACGGGTGAGGGTCCGCGGCTGGCGCCCAGGCTGGTCGATCATGCGCTGGAAAGCCTCACAGCGACCCCTGAGCGGCTGAATCCGGTGTACGGGACCGTTCGGCGTGTCGCAGCAGCCTTGCCGCCTGAAACCACCTTCCTGGGCTTCGCAGGCAGCCCCTGGACCAACGCCACCTACATGGTCGCCGGGCAGGGCAGCCGCGATCAGTCCGAAACGCGCCGCATGGCCTATGCCGATCCGGCCGCATTCCAGGCGATCATCGACGCGATCGTGGCGATGTCGGTCGACTATCTCGCCAAGCAGGTCGAAGCCGGGGTCGATGCGGTGCAGTTGTTCGACAGCTGGGCCGGCTCCTTGTCACCCGCGCAGTTCGAGCGCTGGGTGATCGCCCCCAACGCCGCGATCGTCGCCGGGCTGCGCGCGCGCTGCCCGCAGGTGAAGATCATCGGCTTCCCCAAGGGCGCGGGCGGCAAGCTCATCGCCTATGCGCGCGAGACCGGCGTGGATGCGCTCGGGCTCGACGAGACGGTCGATCCCACCTGGGCGAACGCGATGCTGCCCGCCGGCATGCCGGTGCAGGGCAATCTCGATCCGCTGGCGCTGATCGCTGGCGGTGCGGAGCTCGAGGCGGCCGGGCGGCGCATCCTTGATGCCTTCGCCGATCGCCCCCATATCTTTAACCTGGGGCACGGCATCCTGCCGGACACGCCGATCGCCCATGTCGAGCAGCTGGTCGGAATCGTGCGGGGGACAGCCAAGTGACAGGATTTCTGGGCGCGGCCTGGCTGTGGGTCAAAGCGGCGCACATCATCTTCGTCATCTTCTGGATGGCTGGGCTGTTCATCCTGCCGCGCTACCTGGTCCATCATCAGGAAGCGCTCGGCGATCCCATTCAGGCCAAAGCCTGGGCTGATCGCGAAGCGAAGCTGCGCCGCGTGATCCTGGTGCCGTCGATGGCGGTGGTGTGGATCCTCGGCATCGCGCTCGCGGCCAATCTCGGCTTGTTCGAGGGTGCGCCGAATCTCGGCTGGCTTCATGCCAAGCTGCTGCTGGTGATCCTGCTCTCGGGTTATCACGGCTGGGCGGTGAGCTATTCGAAGCGGCTCGCTGAGGGTAAGGGCAATCTCAGCCCGCGGCGGTTGCGCATGCTCAACGAACTTCCCGCGATCTTCGTCGCGCTGATCGTTATTCTTGCGGTGGTCCGCCCCTTCTGACCGCTTGACTTGAATCGGCTCGAAACCTAAGCCGCGCCTGTCGCGTCGCCGTCCTGGCGGCGGCCCGGCGTCCTTCCTTTTTCCTCAAGCCATCGCCCGCGCGTCCCAACGCCCGAAAACCATTCCAGCGATCGCCACACGGACTCCCCCATGCATCTGAAAGATTTGAAGAAAACCCCGCCCGCCGAACTGGTCAGCATGGCCGAGGAGCTCGGTGTCGAAAGCGCCTCGACGCTCCGCAAGCAGGACCTGATGTTCGCCATCCTCAAGGCCCAGGCCGAGAATGGCGAGCAGATCATGGGCGAAGGCACGATCGAAGTGCTGCCCGACGGTTTCGGCTTCCTGCGCAGCCCGCAGGCCAATTATCTCGCCGGCCCCGACGACATCTATGTCTCGCCCAATCAGGTGCGGAAATTCGGCCTGCGCACCGGCGATACGGTCGAAGGCGAGATCCGCGGACCCAAGGACGGCGAGCGCTATTTCGCACTGACTCGGCTGGTCTCGGTCAATTTCGACGATCCCGAGGCGGTGCGCCACCGGGTCAATTTCGATAACCTAACGCCGCTCTATCCCGAGCAGAAGCTCACCCTCGATCCCGCCGACCCGACCCAGAAGGACAAGTCGGCGCGGGTGATCGACATCGTCTCGCCGCAGGGCAAGGGCCAGCGCACGCTGATCGTCGCGCCGCCGCGCGTCGGCAAGACGGTGATGCTGCAGAACATCGCCAAGGCGATCACCGACAACCATCCCGAGGTGTTTCTGCTCGTCCTGCTCATCGACGAGCGGCCGGAGGAGGTCACCGACATGCAGCGCTCGGTGAAGGGCGAGGTGGTCAGCTCGACCTTCGACGAGCCCGCGACGCGCCACGTCCAGGTCGCCGAGATGGTGATCGAGAAGGCCAAGCGCCTGGTCGAGCACAAGAAGGATGTCGTCATCCTGCTCGATTCGATCACCCGCCTCGGCCGCGCCTACAACACCGTGGTGCCGAGCTCGGGCAAGGTGCTCACCGGCGGCGTCGACGCCAACGCCCTCCAGCGTCCGAAGCGCTTCTTCGGCGCCGCGCGCAATATCGAGGAAGGCGGCTCGCTCTCGATCATCGCCACCGCGCTGATCGACACCGGCAGCCGCATGGACGAGGTGATCTTCGAGGAGTTCAAGGGCACCGGCAACTCCGAGATCGTGCTCGACCGCAAGGTTGCGGACAAGCGCATCTTCCCGGCGATGGACGTTGGTAAGTCGGGCACCCGCAAGGAAGAGCTGCTGGTCGAGAAGGGCACGCTCAGCAAGATGTGGGTGCTGCGCCGTATCCTCATGCAGATGGGCACCGTCGATGCGATGGAGTTCCTGCTCGACAAGATGAAGGATTCGAAGTCGAACGAGGACTTCTTCGATTCGATGAATCAATAACGCCGAGTTCGTCACCTCGTGCCGGGGTCCACCGCACCGCACGCGATGCGCGGGAGCCTCTTGCTCCTCGCTTGATATATCGTGGATCCCGGCACA
Source organism: Sphingomonas sp. BT-65 (assembly GCF_026107375.2). Lineage (NCBI taxonomy): Bacteria > Pseudomonadati > Pseudomonadota > Alphaproteobacteria > Sphingomonadales > Sphingomonadaceae > Sphingomonas > Sphingomonas sp. BT-65. Next base: position 2,474,070 of record NZ_JAPCIA010000001.1, on the reverse strand, counting down.
AGGCCGGGGTGACGGCGGATTGTTGTCTATAGGTTCGCAACAATCCTTTCTCGCCCGTGTTTTCCTCGTCGCACTTGACCCGCATCGCCCAACCCGCTTTGGCGGAAGGCAACGAAAAGGGGAAGCAATGTCCGAACTGTGGGGGCACATCGTCCACGATTTTGCGGGGCTGTTTTCGGGCAGCGCTTCGGCCTGGTTCGCCTTCGGTCAGGTGATCCTGATCGATATCGTGCTGGCCGGCGACAATGCGATCGTGATTGGCGCGCTCGCCGCGGGGCTGACTCCCGACCAGCGCAAGAAGGTGATCCTGATCGGCATCATCGCCGCGCTGGTGCTGCGTATCGCCTTCGCATTGGTGGTGACTCAGCTGCTCCAGGTGATCGGCCTCGTCTTCGCCGGTGGCGTGCTGCTGCTGTGGGTGGCATGGAAGATGTACCGCGAGATCGGCCATGCCGGAGAGAGCGCGGGATCGCCCGAGATCGAGGGCGACGAGCGTTCAGGCCTCAAGTCCGCCAAGAGCTTTGCCGGCGCAGCCTGGGCGGTTGCCGTCGCCGATGTCTCGATGAGCCTCGACAATGTCCTTGCGGTCGCCGGTGCGGCGCGCGATCATCCGGGCATCCTGATGGTCGGCCTGGTCATCGCGGTCGCGCTGATGGGCATCGCGGCGAACATCATCGCCAAGTACATCGAACGCTATCGCTGGATCGCGTGGGTCGGCCTGCTGGTGATCCTCTATGTTGCCGCCAAGATGATCTATGACGGTGTCGTCGATCACCAGGTCGGGATCCTGCGGCTGTTCAGCTAAGCATTTGATCTGGAAAAGAAACGGGCGGCGTCCGGACCGGGCGCCGCCTTTTTCGAGTCAGCCGATATGCGTGGCGAAGAACGCCTCGGTCCGGCTGTCGGCGAGCTGGGCCGCTTCCTCCGATCGCCGCTTGCCCATCTCGGTCGCAAAGCCGTGATCCTCGCCGGGATAGTCGTGCAGCGTTACCCTGGGGTGATCGTCCAGCCCTTCGTGCATCTTCGCCTGAACCTCTTTCGAGACGAAGCCGTCGTCGCCGGCGATGTGCAGCATCAGTGGATTGGCGATGCCATGCTTCTCGCTGAGCAGGCCGTCGATCCCGACAGCATAATAGCCGACACTTGCATCGGAATCGGTCCGCGCTGCGGTCATATAGGCGAGGCGGCCGCCCAGGCAGTAGCCGACCACACCGACCTTGCCGCCGGTTGCGGCGCGGGCGGCGCGGATCGTCGCTTCGATATCCGCGATGCCCTTGTCCTGGTCGAACTGACCGAACAGGTCGAGTCCGCGCTGCAGCTGTTCGGGAATATCGGGATCGAGCTCGATGCCCGGTTCGATCCGCCAGAACAGGTCGGGGGCGAAGGCAGTATAGCCTTTTGCTGCTAGCGCATCGCACTTCCGCCGAATGCCGGGATTGATGCCGAATACTTCCTGGATCACGACGATCGCGCCGCGCGGGCTGCCGTCGGGGTCGGCGCGATAGGCCTGGAAGCTGCCGCTGCCGTCGAGACTCTCGATCGTGATCGTCGCCATATCGCTCTCCGTCAAAGGTGGCGCTGCTCGTGATCGAGCAGCCATTGCTTGGTCGCGGGGCCTTCGCCCGCCGTATAGGCGCCGAGCGCACCGCCGGCCGCCAGAATGCGGTGGCACGGGACGATGATCGGGAAGGCGTTGCGCGCGCAGAGCTGGCCGATCGCGCGCGGTCCTGAGTCTAGCCGGCGCGCGAGCTCGCCATAGCTCATCGATTGGCCGTAGGCGACGGCGATCAGGCCATCGCGCAATGCTTCACCGCGCGGCGATTTCACGGGCGGAAGCGCAACGGTGAAGTCCTTGAGTTCGCCAGCGAAATAGGCCTCGAGCTGATCCGCCACGGCGCGCACGGCCGAAGCCGTACCGTGTCGCGTGTCTCCGTCGGCGCCGAGCTGGATGCGGAGAACACTGGTCTCGCCGCCTTCGATCCGGATCGAACCGATGGGCGTTGCGATCAGGGCATGGTCGCGCGCATACATGGTCGCAGCGTAGGGCAGGGCGGGGTTCGGGCTCAATAGGGCTTGGCGGCTCAAGTGGAGAACAGCCGATGAAGATCAATGTCGAGATCGATTGCACCCCGGAGGAAGCGCGCCGCACGATGGGGCTGCCCGATTTCACGCCGGTCCACGATCATTACATCAAGATGCTGCTCGATTCGATGGACAAGGGGATGGTCAATCCCGAGATGATCGAGACGATGATGAAGGGCTGGATGCCGATGGGCGAGGCCGGGATGAATTTCTGGCGCGGCATGTTCGATATGGGCAAACGCAGCGGCGCCGAGTGACCGACACGAGCTTTGCCCACACGATCTTCGCCTTGTCGAGCGGCCAGCCGCCGGCCGCGATTGCGGTTGTTCGAATTTCGGGGCCCGATGCCTTTCCCGCGGTGAAGCGTTTGGCGGGAGCGTTGCCGGCGCCGCGGCAGGCATCGCTGCGTACGTTGCGTGATGGGAACTCTCATCTTGACCGGGCGCTGGTGCTGATCTTCCCCGGCCCGCACACCGCGACTGGCGAGGATCTGGCCGAGCTGCATCTCCATGGCGGTCGCGCCGTGGTCCGCGCGGTCGAGGCCGCGCTCGACGCGATGCCCGGACTGCGCGGCGCCGAGCCGGGCGAGTTCACACGCCGCGCGCTCGCCAATGGCCGGATCGATTTGACCGAGGCGGAGGGCCTCGCCGACCTGCTCGCCGCGGAGACCGAGGCGCAACGCCGCGCCGCGCTGCGCGCTGCCGAGGGAGGCATCCGCCGCCGGATCGAGGAGTGGGCGGCGCGTACCCTGCAACTCTCCGCGGCGGTCGAGGCCTCGCTCGATCATGCCGACGAAGCCGACGTGGCGGCCGAAGAGGAGTCGCTTGAGCGGGTGCGCCGTAATGCCGGGGCGCTGGTCGAAGAGATCGAGCTCGTCCTGGCCCAGCCGGCGGTCGAGCGTCTGCACGATGGCATCCGTGTCGTCCTCGCCGGATCGCCCAATGTCGGCAAATCCACCTTGCTCAACGCGCTCGTCCAGCGGGAGGCCGCGATCGTCTCGCCGCTGGCGGGGACCACGCGCGACCGGATCGAGGCGCCGGTCTTGCGCGACGGCATCGCCTATCTGCTGACCGACACCGCCGGCCTTCACGATGCGCCGGCGGATATCGTTGAGCAGATCGGCATCGATCGCGCCCAGCAATCGCTGGCAGAGGCGGACTTGGTGCTGTGGCTCGATGATCAGCCGCCGCCACCCGAGATCGTCACACGCCCGCACCTCACGCTTCACGGGCGTGCCGATGCGGCGGATCGCGGCGAGCCTCCTGCCGGTCGCCTTTCCGTCTCAGCGAAGAGCGGGGAGGGCATGGCCATGCTCTGGCAAGCGATCGATTCGATCGCTCGCGATATGCTCCCGGCGAGCGATGCGGTCCCGCTCAATCGCCGGCAGCGTGATCTCGTCGCGATTGCCGTCGATGGCGTGCGGAGCGCTGCTGCCGGCGACGATGCGCTGCTGATCGCGGAAGACTTGCGGCGCGCGCTGCGGGCATTCGACCGAATCACCGGTGCGGCAGATGTGGAATCGATGCTCGACACGCTATTCAGCCGCTTCTGCATCGGCAAATGATGTTCCACGTGGAACGCTTTTGACCCCGAGGGGTCGCCTCGCTATTTGACCGCCATGCGGACATGGGATGTGATCGTGATCGGCGGCGGGCACGCTGGCACCGAAGCGGCGGCAGCGGCTGCGCGTTGCGGTGCGCGCACCGCATTGGTCACCTTCGATCCGGCCACTCTTGGCGTGATGTCGTGCAACCCGGCAATCGGTGGCCTCGGCAAGGGCCATCTCGTGCGCGAAGTCGATGCGCTCGACGGGCTGATCGCACGTGCGTCCGATCGCGCCGCGATCCATTACCGCCTGCTCAACCGCTCCAAGGGCCCCGCAGTGCAGGGTCCGCGTGTTCAGGCGGATCGCAAGCTCTATGCGACCTCGATCCAAGAGATGCTCACGGCACAAAGCGGTCTAGAGATTGTCGCGGGTGAGGCGGTGGGCCTCGTTATCGAGCAGGGCAGGGTAGCCGGCATCCAGCTCGACGGCGGCGAGCTGCTCGTGTGCGATGCGGTCGTGCTGGCCAGCGGCACCTTCCTCGGCGGCCGCATCTTCCGGGGGGAGGAGCGCGAGACGGGTGGGCGGATCGGTGAGCGCGCGGCGACAGCGCTCGGCTTGCAGCTCCACGACCTCGGACTCCCCGTCACCCGGCTCAAGACCGGAACGCCGCCGCGCCTCGACGGACGCAGTATCGACTGGGGCCGGCTCGAGGAGCAGCCCTCGGACTCCGAGCCATGGCGAATGTCGCCGCTCACGCGGGCGCCGCGCTTGCCCCAGCTCGCCTGCGCGATCACCCGCACCACGCTCGATACGCACGAGATCATCCGCGGCGGGCTCGACCGCTCGCCGCTGTTCAGCGGTGCGATCGAGGCCGGCGGGCCGCGTTACTGCCCTTCGATCGAGGACAAGATCTTCCGCTTCGGCGACCGCGACGGGCACCAGATTTTCCTCGAGCCCGAGGGACTCGACACAAATCTGGTCTATCCCAACGGCCTGTCAACCTCATTGCCGAGCGATATCCAGGAGGCGATGATCGCGTCCATCCCGGGTCTCGAACGCGCTGTGATCGTTACCCCCGGCTATGCGGTCGAATATGATCATGTCGATCCGCGCGCGCTTTCGGTGACGTTGGAAAGCCGCGACGTGGCGGGATTGTTCTGCGCCGGCCAGATCAACGGCACCACCGGCTATGAAGAGGCGGCGGCGCAGGGGCTGGTCGCGGGGGTGAATGCCGCGGCGCTGTCGCTAGATCATGCGCCGATGCTTCTTCCCCGCGAGCTCAGCTATATCGGCGTGATGATCGATGACCTGACGCTGCAAGGCGTCACAGAACCCTATCGCATGCTCACCGCGCGCGCCGAATACCGGCTACGGTTGCGCGCCGACAATGCCGAGACCCGGCTCGGCGCGATCGGCGAGGCCGCGGGCTGTATCGGCGAGGAGCGCCGCGCCCATCTCGACCGCCGCCGGACCGCCCGCGCTGAGCTCGATGCTGCCTTCGCGACGCCGCGCACCGCGCATGAGCTGGGCCAGGCCGGCGCCCCCGTGTCGCAAGACGGTGCCCGCCGCAGCTCCTTCGAGTGGCTGCGTTTCCCCGGTGTCAGCACCGCGCATCTTGGCATCGACCTAGGCGACGCCGAGCCCGACCTGCTCGCTGAGTTAGTCGAGGATGCCCGCTACGCGCCCTATCTCGAGCGCCAGGCGGCGGAGCAGGCGGCGATGTCGCGTGCAGACGGCACGCCGATCGCCCTGTCGCTCGACTATGCCGCGATCCCCGGCCTCTCCAACGAGATGGTCGAGCGACTCTCCGCGGCACGCCCGGCGACGATCGGCGACGCGTCGCGCGTGCGCGGGATCACCCCCGCCGCGCTCACCGCGATCATGCTCCATGTCCGGCGCGCCGCGTGACCGAGGATGAAGCCAGGACGTGGATGCGTGATCGCTATGGTGTTTCACGTGAAACACGACTGGCAGCCTTCGTCTCGCTTCTCGGTGAGGAGGCGGCGCGGCAGAATCTGATCGCGTCGTCGACACTGGAGCAGATCTGGGCGCGCCATATCGTCGATTCGGCGCAGCTGCTGGGCGCGGCGCCGGATGAGGGGCTATGGCTCGATATCGGCAGCGGCGCGGGGTTACCGGGGATGGTCATTGCCCTGCTGCGCGAGGAGCCGGTGGAGCTGGTCGAGCCGCGCAAGCTCCGCACCGATTTCCTCGCGCGCGTCACGGCCGAACTGGAGCTTCCCAATGTCTCGATCCACACTGCCAAGATCGAGCGCACAGCCGGACCCGCCGCGGTGATCTCGGCGCGCGCCGTCGCGTCGCTCGACGCGCTGTTCCGCGTCGCCGCGCATCGATCCACGTCTTCCACAGTCTGGGTGCTGCCAAAGGGACGAAACGCGCAATCGGAGGTGGAAGAGGCACGCCGCAAATGGCATGGTTCGTTCCACGTGGAACCGAGCATCACGGCTCCCGATTCACTCATCGTCGTCGCCAGGGAGGTCCGCCCGAGATGATCTGCATTGCCATCGCGAACCAGAAGGGCGGGGTCGGCAAGACCACGAGCGCGATCAATGTCGGCACTGCGCTCGCCGCGACCGGGCAGCGTGTGCTGCTCCTCGATCTCGACCCGCAGGGCAATTGCTCGACCGGACTTGGCATCAATCGGGCAGATCGCGAGCGCTCGACCTACGACCTGCTCGTCGGCGACGCTACGCTGGAGGAGACTGTGGTCGCCACGCGAGTGCCCGGCCTCGACATCGTCCCGGCGACGGTCGACCTGTCAGGTGCGGAAATCGAGCTGATCGAGTTCGACGCGCGCACGCATCGCCTCGACACCGCGATCGACCGCAGCGAGCAGCGCTGGGACGTCGTCCTGATGGACTGCCCGCCGTCACTCGGCCTGCTGACGATCAACGCGATGGTGGCGTCGGACGCACTGCTCGTGCCGCTGCAGTGCGAGTTCTTCGCGCTCGAGGGGTTGAGCCAGCTGCTCAGCACCGTCGAACGCATCCGCAGCCGCTTCAATCCCGGCCTGTCGATCCTCGGCGTCGTGCTCACCATGTACGATCGGCGCAACCGCCTGACCGACCAGGTCTCCGACGACGTACGCGCGGTGCTCGGGCGCGTCGTGTTCGATACGGTGATCCCGCGCAACGTCCGCCTCTCCGAAGCGCCGAGCCATGGCCTGCCCGCGCTGATCTACGATTATCGCTGCGCCGGGTCCGAGGCCTATATCGCGCTCGCCCGAGAAGTGATCGATCGCCTGCCCAGGCTGAGGAAGGCCGCATGACCGACGAAACCCCATCCACCGGCTCCGTAACCCCGCTGCGCAAGCCCAAGCCCGGCCTCGGCCGCGGCCTCAGCGCACTGCTCGGCGATGTCGAGCGCGAGGAGCCGATCCGCCCCGGCGCCGAGCCCTCGGTTGGCGTGCGCATGCTTCCCGTCAGCTCGCTGAAACCGCACCCCGAGCAGCCGCGCCGGCATTTCGACGAGGACGCGCTCGACGAGCTCGCCAAGTCGATCGCCGCGCGCGGGCTGATCCAGCCGATCGTCGTGCGCCCGCATGGCAAGGAATATCAGATCGTCGCCGGCGAGCGCCGCTGGCGTGCGGCGCAGCGCGCACGGCTGCACGAGGTGCCGGTGATCGTCCGCGACCTCGACGAGGCCGAGACGCTCGAGATCGCGATCATCGAGAATATCCAGCGGGAGGACCTCAACGCGATCGAGGAGGCCGAAGCCTATGCCAAGCTGATCGGCCAGTTCGGGCACACCCAGGAGGTGCTCGCGCGGATCGTCCACAAGTCGCGCAGCCACATCGCCAATTTGCTGCGCCTGCTCGATCTGCCGCAGAGCGTGCGCCAGCATGTCGTCGAGGGCGAGCTGACGATGGGCCATGCCCGCGCGCTGATCGGCGCACCCGATCCCGAGAAGCTCGCCCGCATCGTGATCGACCGCGACCTGTCGGTGCGCGAGACCGAGAAGCTCGCGCGCGAGGCGAAGCCGCGGGCGGCGGGGAGGGCGAGTGCCACCGCCGATCTCGGTCCCAATGCGGACATTGCCGCGCTGGAACGCCAGCTCGGCGATGTGCTCGGCCTCAACGTCCGCATCAGCTATGGTGAGAAGGGCGGGACGGTGACGTTGGCCTATTCGACGCTCGACCAGCTCGACATGGTCTGCCAGCGGCTGACGGGCGAGAAAATATAATAAAGTCAGTGACTTGATTGCATTTCTTGGCTGACGCATCAGTCTAATGTCCGTCGAGAACCGGTCCGGCTTGGTGTAGCAAGGCAGCTTAGCGCTACCCGCCGCTGAGGACCGCGATCTTCCGCCGTTCGGTGATCTCGGTCCGTGTCTCGCGCTCCGTCTCGCCATTGACGCGTTTGGTTTCCAGCGTGGTGATGGTGGTGCGCCGCCGAAGCCCACCGGTCGTATCGGTCTCGAGCGTCACGGAAACTGTCCCCGAAACCTGCTCCTGCGCACGCTTTTGCAACGCGGCGTCCAGTGTCACTGGCGTTCTGGTGATCTCGCCGACTACCCGGTCGGATTCGGCGCGGCTGCGCCGTACGGCATCGGGGTCGATCTGAAGCGTCGCGGTAAAGGTGGCGCCATCCGGCCCGCTTGCCGTTCGGGTCAGCGTTCCTGGCCCGAGCGTTCCCGGCTCCTGATACGACGCGCCTTCGTGCAGTGCGATCGACCGCAGATCATAGCTCTCGATCGTGGTCAGCGCCGCTTCCGGATCGCATTCGATGCGGAACGCGTTCCAGGTGAAGATCCAACGGCCGCAATCAGCGCGGGTCAGACCGGTGGCTTTCAGCCAAACCGCGATCCGCGCTTCGATTTCCAGCCGATTGCGCAGTTGGACGGGGCCACTCGCCGGTTTCAGGACTCTCACCGGGAACTGCCATTCGCGTGCTCGATCCTCGGCGGTGGCGCTCGGCGGCAGGTCATATTCCAGTTCGATGCCGTCGCCATGCGTCGCGACCACGCGCTCGACGATGGCCGTGTGGCCGCGCGAGCTGCTGGAACCGCCCTCGCTCGTCTCCGATGTGGTCTGATAGCTTCGAGTGATCTCATAGGTGTCGCCGGCTTGTGGCGTGGATTGCGCGAAAGCGGGCGGAGCGAGCATCAGGATTGCCGCCGCGATCCGCATTACGATCACCGCGCCCGCGCCGCCGCCCGCGCCAGCGTCGCCAACGCCTCGTCGGCGATTACCTGCCCCGCATTGCCGCCCGCGCGGGTCATGCCACGCTCGGCCTCGCGCACGCGCTCGACGGCGCGGGCCAGCATTGGGCTGGTCCAGCGGCGCAGCGCGATCTTGGTGCTCATCTCTTCCTTGAAGAACACGCGGTATTTCTTGACCACTTCGTCGGGAGAGGCGCCGCGGTCGATATCGGCGCGCATCTCGGCGAGGCTCATCAGCCGTCGTACCAGCTGGCGCAGCAGCGGGATCGCCGAGACCCCGGCGTGTTCGAGCCGGGCGAGCTCGACCCCGATCTCGGCCGCGCGTCCCTCGACCACGGCCTCGATCGCGTTGTGCATCTCGGCCTCGCCGAGGTCGGCGCCGATTTCCTCGAGCGCCGCGATCCCGGCCTCGCGCGGCCGGTCCGGCGCGGCGTCGAGATAGATTGAGAGCTTCTCGATCTCGCGCGCCAGCACCGCGCGGTCGCCGCCCGACAGCGCCGCGAGCCGCTCGGCCGCGCCGTTGACCAGCCGCAGGCCGTTCTCGCGCGCGATTCCCGCGGCAAGCTGCGCGGCGCTGCGCGCATCGGGGATATAGCAGGCGTGCGCCATCGCCGCGGGCGCCGCGAGCACCAGCTTGAGCAGCCGCCCGGTGCCCTTGAGGCCGCCGCCCACGGCGACGACCGGGTTGCCCGCGACTTCCGCGTCGAGAAGCAGCCGCACCGCCTCGGTCGAATCGTCGTCGATCCCGTTGACGCGGATGTAGCGCGCTCCGCCGAACAGCGAGAGCGATGCCGCTTCCTCGGCGATCCGCCCGGCATTTCCCTTGAGCGATGATCCCTCGATATCGATCCGTTCGGCCTCGGCTCCCATCGCCCGGCCGAGCCGCGCGGCAAGGTCGTTGGCGCCGGCTTCATCGGGGCCATAGAGCAGGTACAAGCGGATATCCGGGCCCGGCTTGTCCAGCCGTGCGCGGATCTGCGCTTCGCTCGCCTTCATTGGCCCTTGGTTTCGGTCGAGCGCGCGTAGCGGGCGAGGCGCGCGACGATCTGGTCGGCGACGATGCCCGAAAGCCGTTCGAGCGCACTCTTCTCCGCGGCGATCGTCGCATATTCGGAGCCGGCGACGTCGATCCCGGCGTCCGAACCTGCGGTCGCGTCGAGCACGGTCTGCCCGGTGGCGAGTTCGATCAGCTGATAGCGCGCACGCAAGGTGCGGCGTTCGCGCGTCACCACGTCGTCGCGGCGCACGCCCAGGCCCTCGATGCGGTCGTCGAGCTTGATCTCGAGGCGATAGGCCGGCGTGCCGCTGCGCGTCGCTTCGATCCGGTCGCGCACCGCATTGGAGACGAGCCAGCCCGATTCGCCCTCGATCGGCGCGACCTCGATCCCCGAGAGCATCGTCTGCACCGGCCCGCCCACGCCGCCGCCATAGAGCGGGCGCAGGCCGCAGCCGCCGAGTGCGGGCGCAAGCGCGGCAAGCGCGAGCAGGGCCGCAGCGAGCCTCATGCGACGATGTTCACCAGACGGTCGGGCACCACGATCACCTTTCGGGGGGACGCGCCGTCCAGAATGCGCTGCACATTGGGATTTGCCAAGGCCATCGCCTCCAGCGCGTCCTTCGCTTCGCCCTTCGCCGCCTTCACCGTGTCGCGCAGCTTGCCGTTGACCTGGAGCGCGATCGTCACCTCGTCCTCGATCAGCAGTGCCGGGTCGACCTGCGGCCATTCGGCGTCGGCGATCAGGCCGTCATTGCCCATCGCCGCCCAGGCTTCCTCGGCGAGGTGCGGGGTCATCGGCGCGGCGAGCAGGATGATCGTGCGGATCGCCTCGGCGCGCGACGCGCTGGGCGGGGCCTTTTCGATCGCGTTTACCAGCTCATAGAGCTTGGCCACCGCCTTGTTGAACTGTAGCGATTCGATGTCGGCGGCGACCCCGGCGATGGTCTGGTGCAGCTTGCGGTCGAGCGGCTTGTCCTCGCCCTCCCAGGTCCCGAGCCCGTCGAACAGGCGCCACAGCCGCTGGACGAAGCGCCATGCGCCTTCGATCCCGTTCTCGGTCCACTCGAGGTCGCGCTCGGGCGGCGAGTCCGACAGCACGAACCAGCGCACCGCGTCGGCGCCATATTGGTCAACGATCGGCTCGGGATCGACGGTGTTCTTCTTGGACTTGGACATCTTCTCGATGCGACCGGTGGTCACCGGCGCGTCATTCGATGCCTCGACCCAGATCTCGCCCTTGCGCGCCACTTCGCCCGGCGACAGCCAGCGGCCGTCCGCGGCCTTATAGGTCTCATGAGTCACCATGCCCTGGGTGAACAGCCCGGCGAACGGCTCGGCGACGTCGATCATGCCGATGTGCTTGAGCGCGCGGGTCCAGAAACGGGCGTAGAGCAGGTGCAGGATCGCATGCTCGACCCCGCCGATATATTGGTTCACCGGCAGCCACTGCTCGGCGATCGCGCGGTCGAACGGCTTGTCGCCGGGCTGGCTGGCGAAGCGGATGAAATACCAGCTCGAATCGACGAAGGTGTCGAGCGTATCGGTCTCGCGCCGCGCCGGCTTGCCGCAGCTCGGGCAGTCGACCTGGCGCCAGCTCGGATGCCGGTCGAGCGGGTTGCCGGGGATGTCGAACGAGACGTCCTCTGGCAGCACGATCGGCAGCGACTCGCGTGGCGCGGGGACCACGCCGCAGCTCTCGCAATGGATGATCGGGATCGGCGTGCCCCAATAGCGCTGGCGTGAGACGCCCCAGTCGCGCAGCCGCCAGACGGTGGTGCCCGTGCCCCAGCCGCCAGCCTCCGCGCAGGTGATCACCTCGCGCTTGGCGTCGGGCACGTCCATCCCGTCGAGGAAGTGCGAGTTCACCAGCGTGCCGGGGCCGCTATACGCCTCTGAATCGCCGAATTCGGGCGCGGTCTTGTCGCCGTCGGAGACGACGCGGCGGATCGGCAGCCCGTATTTGGTCGCGAATTCGAAGTCGCGCTGGTCGTGCGCCGGCACGCCGAACACCGCGCCGGTGCCATAGTCCATCAGCACGAAATTCGCGATATAGACCGGCAATTCCCAAGCGGGATCAAAGGGATGGATCGCACGGATGCCGGTGTCGAAGCCGAGCTTCTCCTGTGTCTCCAGCTCGGCCGCGGTGGTGCCGCCGAGCTTGCACTGGGCGACGAACGCCGCGACCGCCGGCTCCTTCTCGGCCAGCGCCTTTGCGATCGGATGATCCGCAGCGATCGCCACGAAGCTCGATCCGAAGATCGTGTCGGGGCGGGTGGTGAACACCTCCACCTCCTCGCCGTCGGAAAGCTTGAACCGGAACTGCAGGCCCTCGGACTTGCCGATCCAGTTCTCCTGCATCAGCCGCACCTTGTCCGGCCATTTGTCGAGGCCGTCCAAGCCCGTCAGCAGCTCGTCGGCGAAGTCGGTGATCCTGAGGAACCACTGGTTCAGCTTCTTCTTCTCGACCAGCGCGCCCGAGCGCCAGCCGCGGCCGTCGATCACCTGCTCGTTGGCGAGCACGGTCATGTCGACCGGGTCCCAGTTGACCGTCGATTCCTTGCGATAGACCAGGCCGTTTTCAAACAGATCGAGGAACAGTGCCTGCTCGTGCCCGTAATAATCGGGCTCGCACGTCGCCAGCTCGCGGCTCCAGTCGATCGCTAGGCCGAGGCGCTTCAGCTGCGCGCGCATCGTCGCGATATTCTCGCGCGTCCAGGCGCCGGGGTGGACCTTCTTCTCCATCGCGGCATTCTCGGCCGGCATGCCGAACGCGTCCCAGCCCATCGGGTGGAGCACCTCCATGCCGCGCATCCGCCGATAGCGCGTCAGCACGTCGCCCATCGTATAGTTGCGGACATGCCCCATATGGATGCGCCCCGAGGGATAAGGGAACATCTCGAGCACATAGGACTTGGGCTTGGGCGAATGATCGTCCGCGGCGAAGGTGCGGCGTTCTTCCCACAGCTTCTGCCACGCGGAATCGGCTTTCAGCGCGTTGAACCGCGACACGTTTGTTCCTTCATTTCCGTAGCAGCGGGCCGTCCCGCCCGCTTTCAATCCCCGACGATCGCGGCGCGGCGCAGGTCGCGTGCGCGCGTGAGGATGATGTCCTCGAGCTTCTGCACGGTCGCCGCTTCGACCGGGGAATCCACCCACTGGCCGTTCCGGTTGACCTGCCGCACCGCGGCGACGCGGAGTGCGTCGGCGCGCAGATCCTGGTCGAGGATGGCGATCGTCACCTTCATCCGCTCGGTCTGCAGGTTCGGGTTCACATACCAGTCGGTGACGATCACGCCGCCGTTCGAATCGGTCTGCACGATCGGCATGAACGAGATGGTGTCGAGCGACGCGCGCCACAGATAGGCGTTGACGCCGATCGTCGTCACCTTCGACGCGGCGAGATCCGCGCGCGGACGGTCCCCGCCGCGGCCGCACGCGGCGAGCGACGCCGTCATGCTCAGGGCAACGCTGCCCAGGATCGCGGTGCGCAACAGGCGGTTCATCGGCATCTTCCTATGGGAAACTCTATGGATCGCGAGCATCTATAGATGGTCATGCGTCCGCCGCAAGCGTTGGCGCTGTGCGCCTTGTGCAACAGTCGGAGTAAAAAGCGATTCCGCCGGTGGAACATTGCGGCCGAATCATGGTAGGCGGCTAGGCACGGTAGGGGTTGAAATGAGCGTTCGGCGACTCACGACTGGCATCGGGATCGGCGCGCTGGGCGCAGCCGGCCTCGTCGTCGCGCCCGCGCTTCTTGCCCAGACCACACCCCAGCAGCAGCGAATCGCGCAGAAACGCGCGGTTTCGATCGCCAGCATCGGCACCTTCACCCCCGCTGCGGCCGATCCCAAGCTCGCCGCGGCGCTTGCCCGCGCCGGGCTGTCGGGCAGCGGCTTCCGCTTCACCCCGGCCGATTCAGCAAGGTCGGCCAGCCGCAGCGTCACCGTCGCGGTGCGCGCGCGCAACCCGCGGCCGATCGCGGCGGTCGCCGATCTCGGCGCCGCGGCGCCCGCCTCGGTCACGCTGCAGCCGATCGCCTATAATCTTGGCGTGTCGGTGGGCTGGAAGCGCTTCGCCATCTCGGGCGATCTCTCGAAGCTCGACCTGGCCGGCCAGCCGGGCAGCCGCGAGGCGCTCGATCTGGGCGTCACCTATACCGGCAAGCGCGCCTCGGGCCGGATCAAGGCCGCGACCGAGCGTCCGCTCGAGGGAACGCCGCGCCTGATCGCCGCCGATCCCAACTATTCGATCGATGTCGGCGGCTCCTATTCGCTGACCCGCAACCTCGATCTCACCGCGGGCGTGCGCTACAAGTCCGAAGAGAACCGCCTGCCGCAGCTGACCGACAACCGGCGCGACAGCCAGGCGGTCTATGTCGGCACCGCGATCCGTTTCTGACGCATCCACGCGTCGATTCCCGCCCATCCATGAACGTCTAGCGGCCTGAGCGCACGCCAGCGCCGTTCGTCCATGCCGCCGAGCGCGATCACCGGCACGCCGAGGTCGCGAATCATCAGTCCGAGCCGCACCGCCCCCAAGGCGCGGGCGCCCGGGTGCGAGCGAGTCGGGTGGACTGGAGACACGAACAGCAGCTCCGCCCCGGCGCGGATCGCGGTGATCGCTTCACGGCGCGAATGTGCGGGGGCGGTGCGCGCGCCACGGTGCCGGCCATGACTTGCAGTGCCACGGCCTCCGGGCATTTCGCGTCCCCCAACCACGAGAATGAAGCCCCGGCGCCGGGCGATGTCCCGGACCCTCGCAAACAGCGCCCGGCGCGCCTCGCTGCCCAACGCATAGTGCCGCAGGATCACGCCCGACCCGCGCGGCAGCGCCGCCAGTGCATCCCACAGCGCGTCGCCCATGCGCGGATCGGTCATCAGCCAGCGGCGCGGCAGTTCGCGGGTGCGGGAGGGGTGGCGGCGGCGCATCGCCCCTCCTATAGCCGCGCGCATGTCATTCGACACCGCCGACTCGCGCCTCTCCGCCATCCACCAACGAATCGCCCGCGCTGCGAAGATCGCCGCTCGCGATTCCGGCGATATCACACTCATCGCCATCTCGAAGACGCACGAGGCGGACGCGATCCGGCCCCTGATCGCGGCGGGCCAGCGCGCGTTCGGCGAGAATCGTGTGCAGGAGGCGGCAGCGAAATGGCCCGCGCTGCGTGAGGAAACGGTCGGAGTCGAACTCCACCTCGTCGGCCAGCTTCAGTCGAACAAGGCCGAGGATGCGGTGGCGCTGTTCGACGCGATCCACTCGGTCGATCGCCCGTCGCTGGTCGCGGCGCTGGCCAGGGCGATGGACAAGGCCGATCGCCGCCCGCCCTGCTTCATCCAGGTCAATATCGGCAATGAGCCGCAAAAGGGCGGATGCGCGGCCGCCGATCTGCCGGCGTTGCTCGCCGAAGCGCGCGCCGCGGCCCTTCCGCTCGCCGGCCTGATGGCCGTCCCGCCGCTCAGGGTCGAGGCAGCACCCTATTTCGCATTGCTGGCCAAACTCGCGCGCGACAATGGCCTCGCCGGTCTCAGCATGGGCATGTCGGACGATTTCGAGACCGCGGTGACGATCGGCGCGACGCATGTCCGTGTCGGGACTGCGCTGTTCGGAGCGCGCGCATGAGCCTCGCGATCCGCTTCGATGCGCTGATCTTCGATTTCGACGGCGTGCTGCTCGAAAGCGAATATGACGGCAACCGCCACATCGCCGAATATCTGACCTCGATCGGCCATCCCACCACGCCCGAAGACTCGATGGCGAACTTCATGGGGCTGGCGGGTACCGACTTTATCGAGGCGATCGAGCGCTGGATCGAGCGTCCGCTGCCCGAGGATTATTATCCCGCGCGCGAGGCCGAGAACGCCCGCGCGCTTGCCGAGGGGATCGCCGCGGTTGCCGGCGCGATCGCGTTCATCCACGCGCTGCCCGAGTCATTGCCCCGCGCAATCGCCTCGTCGAGTTCGACTGAGTGGATCACCACGCATCTCGACCATCTCGGCATCCGCGACGCGTTTGGCGACAAGATCTTCAGTGGCCGCGAGCATGTGCAGCGCGGCAAGCCTGCGCCGGACGTCTATCTCCATGCCGCGGATGCGCTCGGCGTCGACATCGCGCGCTGCGCGATCCTCGAGGATTCGCCGGTCGGCGCCACCGGCGCGGTCGCCTCGGGCGCGCATGTCATCGGGCTTTGCGCGGGCAGCCATTGCGGCGTCGGGCATGACGAGCGGCTGCGTGCGATCGGCGTCCACGACATCGCCCATGATTTCGGCGAGGTTGCCCGGCTGCTCGCCTAGCAGCCGCGCGTGAGCATGAATTCGCGCAGCGCGATGGCATCCTCGAGCGCATTGTGCGGTACAGCGCTCGTTACCGCGGCGTCGAAGCCCGGTGCGTCGCACAGCTCGAAGGTGATGCGTGCGATTGGATGCCGGTATCCCGGCCGCGCGATCAGCGCCATCGCAGCGTGGGCGATATCCTCGGGCCAGTCGGCGATCAGCACCGGATCGGGGTCGCCGGCGAGATAGGCAGTCATGGCCTGGCCAAACGCCGCGCGCGCGATCGGCTCGGTGCCCAGTACGGGTAGGACGTGCGCCGCCACCCAAGGGGTCGGATCGGGGCAAGGCAGCGCGGCGTAGAAGGGAGCGCTGCCATCCTCGGGCGCCAGCGCGAGCGCGATCAACGGTCCGCCGAACCCGTTGAACTCGGCGTCGAGGTAGTAGCGCACTAGAGCTGGTGTCCAGTGCGGTCGCGTTTGGTCGCGAGATAGCGTTCATTGTGCGGGTTGGGCGGCAGTTTGTGCGGCACGCGTTCGGCAACCGCGATTCCCGCGGCTTCGAGCCCCGCGACCTTCTCGGGGTTGTTGGTCAGCAGCCGGATGCGATCCTGACCCAGCAGTTTGAGCATCCGCCCCGCGACGCCGAAGTCGCGCGCATCGACCGCGAACCCCAGCCGGGTGTTGGCGTCGACCGTGTCGAACCCTTGATCCTGCAGCGCATAGGCGCGCAGTTTATTGATCAGCCCGATCCCGCGCCCCTCCTGCCGCAGATAGAGCAGGATGCCCCAGCCGCTCTCGGCAATGGCGTGGATCGCGGCGTGCAGCTGCGGCCCGCAATCGCATTTGAGGCTGCCGAGCACATCGCCGGTCAGGCACTCGCTATGCAGGCGCACCAGCGGTGGCGCGCCGGTCGGCTGGCCGATCAGAAGCGCGACATGCTCGTCGGGCGACTCCGGGGTGCGGAAGGCGACGATCTCGGCGTTCTCTGCCCCAGCCACCGGCAGGCGCGCGCGGGTGACGATGCGCAGCCGCGCGGGATCCTCATGCGCGTCGATATCCGCAGGGGTGATTGCCTCCCCGGCCTCGTCCTGGCGCGCGAAGAAAGCGGGGAGCAGACCCGCGATCCGCGCCAGCCGCAGCGCCGCCGCCGCAGCATCGGGAGTCGGCACCGGGACCGCACGGAACGGCCCCTTGAACGGCGTGGCAAGGTCGAGCTGCGGATCGGCGAGCGCCACCGCGCCGTCGAAATCGAGCCACGGTGCGCGTTCGACGAGCACCGGCGCGTCGGGCGTCGCGGCATCGCGCTGGTTGGCGAGCTTGAGCGTCGCGGCGCGTCCGGCCGAAAGCAGCACCGGCGCGGTTCCGGCGGGGTCGAATTCGGCAAGCCGCGCGGCATCCGCGGTCTCGATCGCGAGCAGGGACAGTGTGCCCGCCGCGCCACGGATCGCGATCGGCCATCCCCGGCGCAGCGCGTCGATCGCGCGAGCGGCGGCGCGTGGATCGCTCAAAAGTCGAACTCGGTGATGATCGGTACGTGATCCGACGGCTTGAGCCAGCCGCGGCACGGTTCGCACACGCGGTGCGCGGTCGCCTTGGCGGCCACATCCTTGCTCGCCCACATATGGTCGAGCCGCCGCCCGCGGTCGGATGCCGCCCAGTCCTTGGCGCGATAGCTCCACCAGGTAAAGCAACGCTCCGGCGCGGGGATGAACGTGCGGCCGAGATCGACCCAGTCGTTCGCCGCCTGCAGCCGTGCGAGCGCCGCGACCTCGATCGGCGTGTGACTGACCACGTCGAGCAGCTGCTTGTGGCTCCACACGTCGCATTCGAGCGGGGCGATGTTGAAGTCGCCGGTCAGGATCACCGGCAGATCGCCGAGCCCTTCGGACCAGCGCGTCATTCGCTCGACGAAATCGAGCTTCTGCCCGAATTTGGGGTTCACGTTGCGGTCGGGAATGTCGCCGCCGGCCGGCACATAGACATTCTCGAGCCGCACGCCGTTCGCCAGGCGCACCCCGACATGCCGTGCCTCGCCATTGGCCTGCCAGTCGAGCCGGTCGTCCTCGGTCACCGGCACGCGGCTGACGATCGCGACGCCGTGATGCATGCGCTGGCCGTGGATGATGATGTGATCATAGCCCAGCGCGCGCAGCGGGGCGTGGGGGAAATCCCCGTCGATCACCTTGGTTTCCTGCAGGCACAAGATATCGGGCGCCTCCTCGCGGAGGAATTTCTCGACGATCTCCATGCGGAAGCGGACGGAGTTGATGTTCCAGGACGCGATCTTCATCGCTCGCGATGTAGAGTCAGCGATGCGCGCGCACCAGTGGCTATGCGTTCGCGTTCAATCCGAGGATCGCTCCGGCCGGTCTTCGAAGACCGGCTCGAAATGCGCGACAAGCTCGTCCCACTCCGCCAACAGCGCACGCGCCTCGGGCGCCACATGCGCGCGTTCAAGATCATCCCCTGCAAAGGCGCGGATCGAATCCAGCGACTCGAACTGGGTGATCGTCATGAACTCCCATCGGTCACCGACGCGCCGGCGTGATACGCGCGCGCCGAGATAGCCTGGAATCCGATGGGCGGCGGGGAGGAACCGGTCGCGCAGGAAATCCCGATAGGCCTCGGCATGATCATCCGAAACGCGACCGCGCCAGACCCGTTCGATCACCTGCATCTCCTCTGGAAGGATCCATGACAGCTCAGGAGAATGCGGACAATGGCGGGGGCACGAACGGAAAGGCCCCCGCTCCGGGGGCATGGAGCGAGGGCCGACCTGGCGTTCGTCACGCAGGCGGGACAGGACCAGCTCGGGCAACAGGGGGAAAAATCCCGAAAGCCCCGTCCGCACGATCGGTGTTAGCGGCCGAAAGCTGTCGCCAGGATGAATACGCGTGTCAGCGGCGGCCGCCGCTCCTCCGCGGATCGTTCCAGCGGAACGCTCCGTCGCTCACCGGCACGTTGAAGCGCTGGTTCGACAAGCGCACCGTCGTGCGGTTGTTCTGGGAATCGAGCGCCACCCAGCCCTGGAGCATGAGCCCCCCGGGCGCCGACGCATTGCGCGCGAAGACCATCGTCAGCCGCCCGAATTCGGGCCGCTTGGGATCGTGCGCCTCGATGCTCACCACTTGCGGATTGCCGGTCGGAACAACCTTGGCGTAGCGCGAGACGTCGCGGCTGGGATCGAGCAGGACGCCGAGCGGCGAATCCCTGACCGGCCAGCGCGATACCTGGCGCACCGAATAGTCGATGAACCACAGCGCGTTGCCGTCGCCGACGATCAGCAGCGGCACGCCCTTCTGATACTGGAAGCGGACCTTGCCGGGCTTCTTGAGCGTGAGCGTGCCATTGAGCGTCTTGCCCGCGCGGTCGGTCTGCGCGAACGCCGCGGTCATGGTCTGCGCCGCCTGGAGATGCTGCTGCACCTGCGCGAGCGTGCCCGGCTGCTGGGCAGCGGCGGGCAGGACGAGCGGAAGGGCGACCGCGGCGAGAACCGCCAAGGGACGGATAGTCATGGGTTTGCCAAACATATCCATCCCCTGTCGGTTCCGCCTTGAACCCGTCGTGAACCGTCAGGCTTCGCTGCGCGCCTTGACGATCTTGCCGGGGTTGCGCGGCGGCTCGCCCTTGGGGAGCGCGTCGACATGCTCCATGCCCTCGATCACCTCGCCCCACACGGTGTACTGGCCGTCGAGGAAGGTCGCGTCGTCGAGGCAGATGAAGAACTGCGAATTGGCGCTGTTGGGATCGTTGGTGCGCGCCATCGAGCACACGCCGCGGACATGCGGCTCGCGGCTGAACTCGGCGGGAAGGTTGGGCTCCTTCGATCCGCTCATGCCGGTGCCGGTGGGGTCGCCGCCCTGCGCCATGAACCCGTCGATCACGCGATGGAACACGACGCCGTCATAGAAACCACTGTCGGCGAGCTTGGCGATCCGCTCGACATGCTTGGGCGCGAGGTCGGGACGCAGCTTGATATGCACGTCGCCGGCGTCGAGGGTCATCACGAGACGGGTGGGGAGGTCGGCCATTTGAACTGCAACTCCAAAAACAATTCGATGTCGCGCGCCACCTAGGCATGTGTGCGCCCGGTTGCAAATCGGGTAACGCAGGTTTGAAAAAGCGGCACCCGCCCGCATTGGCAGCGCGATTCGAGCGCGTTAGAGGGAAGCGGGGCGCCGGACAGGGGAAGGCTCGATGACCGACGAGACCGACACCACCGAAACCGCGCGCGACTCGCACGATCATCTGAGCCCGGAATTCGTCCGCACCGTACTCGACCTGGTCGACAGCGGCGAGGTCGAGGCCGCGCGCGAGAAGGTCGAGCCGCTCCACCCTGCCGACATCGCCGATCTCGTCGAGCTGACCCCGGCCGACCAGCGCCACGCGCTCGCCGCCGCCATCTCCGGCCTGATCGACGGCGACGTGCTCGCCGAGATGAACGATTGGGTGCGCGACGAGCTGATCGACGCGCTCGACCCGCACGAGGTCGCCGACATCGCCGCCGAGCTCGATACCGACGACGCCGTCGCGATCATCGAGGACATGGAGGAAGAGGACCAGCGCGCGGTGCTGCGTGCTCTCGACCCCGATGATCGCGCCGCGATCGAGGAAGCGCTCTCCTATCCCGAGGAATCCGCCGGCCGCCTGATGCAGCGCGAGCTGATCGCGGTGCCCGAGCATTGGAGCGTCGGCGACGTGCTCGATTACCTGCGCGGCGAGGAGGAGCTGGCGACCGATTTCTGGGAGATTTTCGTCGTCGATCCCGCGCACAAGCCGGTCGGCACCTGCGCGCTCTCCTGGATCCTGCGTACCCCGCGCGCGGTGGCGATGGGTGACGTCATGAAGCGCGAGCAGACGCTGATCCCGGTGGCGATGGACCAGGAAGAGGTCGCGCTGATCTTCCAGAAATACGCGCTGATCTCGGCCGCGGTGGTCGATGACAATGGCCGCCTCGTCGGCATGATCACCGTCGACGACGTCGTCCACATCATCTCCGAGGAAGCGGGCGAGGACGCGCTGCTGCTGTCGGGTGCGGGCGAAGGCGACATCAACGAGCCCGTGGTCGATTCGTACAAGGTGCGCGTGCGCTGGCTGATCGCCAATCTTGGCACGGCGATGGTCGCGGCGACGATCATCGGGCTGTTCGAGGGGACGATCGCCAAGATGGTGACACTCGCCGCGCTGATGCCGATCGTCGCCGGCGTCGGCGGCAATGCCGGGACCCAGACGATGGCGGTGACGGTGCGCGCGCTCGCGACCAACCAGCTCACCCAGTCCAACACCTGGCGCGCGATCCGGCGCGAGATCCAGGTCGCGTTGCTCAACGGCCTCACCATCGCCGCGGTGCTGGGGAGCGGCGTCGGCCTGGTCTTCCAGAACGCGGCGCTCGGCGGCGTGATCGCCACCGCGATGCTCGCCAACATCGTCCTCGCCGGCTGTGCGGGCGTGCTCGTGCCGCTGACGCTGCAGCGCCTGCGCGCCGATCCCGCGGTCGCATCATCAGTGTTCGTGACGATGATCACCGACTCGATGGGCTTCCTCGTCTTCCTCGGCCTCGCCAGCGCGAGCGGGCTTGCCGGTTGAACCGCGCGCGGCTTGCGCCCAGATGGGAAGCGTGCCGCTTCATCTTACCAAGGTCGCCTATGGCTGCGACAGCATCGATTATCTGCGCGAGCGGCTCGCGCTGCGCGCTGCGCACGGCCCGACCGCGTTCCTGACGACGCGCTATCTGCCCAAGCGCCACGCGGAGATCGCTCCCGAAACCGGCGATGACGGCTCGCTGTTCTGGATCATCAAGCACCAGCTCGTCGGGCGCTCGCCGATCCTGAAGTTCGGTGAAGCCGAGGGCGGACGGGTTGCGATCCACCTCGCGCCCGAGCTGATCCTGGTGCAGCCGCGCCCCAAGCGGGCGCACCAGGGCTGGCGCTATCTCGAGGGCAAGGACGCGCCGGCCGATCTCGGCACCGGCGACACGGCGTCACTTCCGCCCGAGCTGGCGGGAAAGCTCGCCGAGCTGGGGATCGTCTGACGCCTCAATCGTCGTCGTCATCGTCACGCCAGCGCCGGGATTCGTAGCGCCCCTCGCGCGCGGCGCGCCAGCGGCGGTCGCGTCCGTCGTCGCGATAGGTGCGGCGCACGACGGAACGCTCGCAACCGCCGCGGTCGCAATAGCTGTCGACGATTCGCTCGCGCACCACGCCGTTATTGGACGAGCTGTTCGAGCTGGTGTTGGACGATTGCGCCAGTGCCGCTGGCGCGAGGGCCGCGGCAACGAGCGCGGCGGGAATCACGGCATGGGAAATACGCATGACCTGCCTCCTTTCGAAGCAGGCCGATTGTGCGGAAGCCTTGCCGACGCGTGGCTGAACGGCGTGCCGGGGAGTCGGCGGCCGGTCGTGCGCGATGCCCGGCTGGCCGTGTTCAGCGTGCGAGCGAGGGGAAGGATGCGCGGAACGCCGCGACCTTGGGCTTGTCCCAGCGCACGATATAGGGGTGGTTGGGATTGCGCCGCGCAAAGTCCTGATGCTCGGCCTCGGCGAGGTGGAACTGGCCCTGCTCGATCTTGGTCACGATCGGCTTGGCATAGGCACCCGCCTTGCCGAGCTGTTCGATATAGGCGCGCGCGACCCGCGCCTGGCCCGGATTCTGCGGAAAGATCGCCGAACGGTAGCTCGGGCCGGTGTCCGGACCCTGCCGGTTGAGCTGCGTGGGATCGTGCGCCACCGAAAAATAGATGCGCAGCAGCGTCGCATAGCTCACCTGGCGCGGGTCATAGACGATGCGGATCGCCTCGGCATGGCCGGTGCGTTCGGTGGATACCTGGCTGTAGGTGGCAGTCGTTTTCGCCCCGCCGGCATAGCCGCTGGTGACGGCGCGCACGCCCTTCACCTGCTCGAATACCGCCTCCATGCCCCAGAAGCAGCCGCCCGCGAGCACCGCGACCTGATCGCCGGGCGCGGGCGCGACATCGGTGGTGGAAGCGGGAATCGCAACCGCCTTCTCGGCCGCCGCAGCGGTCAAAGGCGGCACGAGACCGGCCACGGACATGAAGCCGAGGCTCGCGAGGCCCGCGATGCCGAGCGCGGCGGCGCGCATCAGAAGAACGAGCTGGCGGCGACCTGCTCGATGTTGAACGCGACCATTGCGATCGCGCCAAGCGAGAAGCCGGCCAGGAAACGCCGCAGGAACTGCGACTTGAGCATCGCACGCATGTTGAGATCCTTGTCTTGGTGGAGGCGGAGATGGGATCGCCGCCCGCGAATCCAAGAGAAGTTCTACTTGTTTCAGATGAACAACCGCTGGCCGTAGCGTAATTAGTTGTTCAGGTTGCGGCACCAGCGGCGCCTGAACCTAACGCAGCGCGGCGCAGGCTTCCTGGATGCGCCCACACGCTTCGGTCAGCACGTCCTCGCTGGTCGCGTAGCTGATACGCAGCGCGGGCGAGAAGCCGAACGCGCCGCCATGCACCGCGGCGACCTTGGCGTCATCGAGCAGATAGCCGACCATCGTCTCGTCGGTGTCGATCACCAGGCCCTTGGGGGTGGTCTTGCCGATCAGCGCGCTGAACTCGGGATAGACGTAGAAGGCGCCCTCGGGCCGCGGGCAGTTCATGCCGTTGATCTGGTTGAGCATCGACACGACCAGATCGCGGCGCTTCTGGAACGCTGCTGCGCGCTCCTTGAGGAACGATTGGTCGCCGTTGAGCGCCGCCACCGACGCCGCCTGGCTGATGCTGCACGGGTTGCTGGTCGATTGCGACTGGAGCTTGCCCATCGCCTTGATCAGCCATTGCGGGCCGCCGGCATAGCCGATGCGCCAGCCGGTCATGGCATAGGCCTTGGACACGCCGTTGGCGGTCAGCGTGCGATCGTAGAGCGACGGGCAGACCTGCGCGATCGTCGCGAACTCGAAGCCGTCGTAGAGGATGTGCTCATACATGTCGTCGGCATAGATCAGCACATGCGGGTGCCGCTCGAGCACCTCGCCCAGCGCCTTGAGCTCGGCCGCGCTATAGGCCGCGCCGGTCGGGTTGGACGGCGAGTTGAGCACCACCCATTTGGTCTTTGCGGTGATCGCCGCCTCGAGCTGCTCGGGCTTGATCTTGTAGTTCGCCTCGGCGCCCGCGGCGACGAACACCGGCTTGCCCCCGGCGAACTCGACCACGTCGGGATAGCTCACCCAATAGGGCGCCGGGATGATCACTTCGTCGCCCGCGTCGATCGTCGCGCAGAAGGCATTGAACAGCGTGTGCTTACCGCCCGAGTTCACGCTGATCTGGTTCTCGGCATAGGTGAGGCCGTTGTCGCGCGCGAACTTGCCGACGATCGCGGCCTTGAGCTCTGGGGTGCCGTCGACGTTGGTGTACTTCGTCACGCCCTTGCGGATCGCCTCGATCGCCGCTTCCTTGACGAAGTCGGGCGTGTCGAAATCGGGCTCGCCCGCGCCCAGGCCGATCACGTCGATGCCGGCCCGTTTCAGCTCGAACACGCGGCTCGTCATCGCGAGCGTGGCGGAGGGCTGGATACGGTTGAGCGCGGCGGAGGTCTGCATGGGCGGTGGCCTGTCTGGAGGGAACGCGCGCCCTATAAGTCCGCTTGTCGCTCCTCCGCAACCGTAACCGCCGCAACCAGTCCGCGCAGCGCATTGCCGATCAGGCAACCATGCGCGAGATCGGCCGGGGTGAGGTCGGCCTCGACCGCGTGCCCGCTCTCGATCAGCTCGGCGCGCAGCACGCCGGGCAGGATGCCGCGGGTCAGCGGCGGCGTCAGCAGCTTGCCGTCGCGCTCGACGAACAGCGAGGTGAAACTGCCTTCGGTGAGATAGCCCTCGGCATCGGTGTAGAGCGTCTCGAACGCGCCGTCGCCGCGCGGATAGATGCGCCGGTCGCTGGTCTTGTGCGCGAGCCGGAAGTCGCGCGGCGCGACTTCGCGTGGCCGGATCGTCACGCGAACCGGCCCCTCGGGCACGGCGGGCATCGGCGCGGTGCCGATCGCGACATTGCCCCGCGCCGACAGCAGCAGCCGGACCCGTGCGGGCCTGCGCAGCCGGAAGGTCGCCGCCTGCAGCTCGTTGCGCGCGGCGTGCCGGTCGAACGCGAAGCCCAGCGCCTCCGCGCTCGCCTTCATCCGCGCGAGGTGCCGTTCGAGCAGCGCGATGCCGCGCGCCGGATCGAACGCCATGGTCTCGATGAGGTCCACTTGCCCCTGCCCCCTCGTCAGGAACGCGCCCTTGGCCAGGCACTCGTCCCATTCTTCGCCCGCGCGCGAGTCCGCGACGACCCCTGATCCAAGGCCGATGCTCGCGACATCGCCGCCGGCGGGCAAGTGCAGCGTGCGGATCGCGACGTTGAACGCGGCGTCCCCGCTCTTCGATTCCCTGGCAGCGTCGATCCGCCCGATCGAGCCGGTATAGGGCCCGCGGGCGTCGGGCTCGACCACGCCGATCACTTCCATCGCGCGGATCTTGGGCGCACCGGTCACCGATCCGCAGGGAAAGGTCGCCGCGAGAACCTCGCCGATGCTCGTATCCTCCGCGAGCCGGGCCGACACGGTCGAGACCATCGTGTGCAGCGTCGGATAGGTCTCGACCTTGAACAGCTCGGGCACATGCACGCTGCCCGGCTGCGCGATGCGCGTCAGGTCGTTGCGCATCAGGTCGACGATCATGAGGTTCTCGGCGCGCTGCTTGGGGTCGCTCGCCAGCGTCGCCTTGGCCACTTCGTCCGCCTCCGGCGTCGCGCCGCGCGGCGTCGTCCCCTTCATCGGCCGCGCGATCAGCTCGCCGTCACGCAGCGCGATGAACAACTCGGGCGAGAAGGACAGCAGCCAGTCGTCCCCGGTCCACACGATTCCGCCATAGCCCGCCGCCGCGCGCGTCCGGATCGCGGCATAGGCGGCGAGCGGATCGCCGAGCACGCGCGCGCTCGCGCGGAAGGTGAGGTTCGCCTGATAGATGTCGCCCGCCTCGATCCAGTCATGCACCCGGGCGAAGGCGGCGTCATAGTCAGCGCGGCCGATCCGGGGCCGCGGCCGCCCGATCCATGCGCTCGCCGGATCGGGCAGCAGCGCCGGCACGTCCGCCGCCGCGACCGTCTCGTAGCGCTCGAACAGCCCGAACCACAGCAACGGTCCCGACATGGCGGGCGTGCCGAGCTTGGGTTCCAGCGCATGCCCCGCCTCATAGGCGAGGTAGCCCGCCGCGTGCAGCCCCGCGCCGCGCGCCGCGTCGAGCGCTGCGAGCGCGGGCCGTATCTCGCCGGGCGCATGCGCCGCCACGATCCGCACCGGGTCGCGGTAGAGCCGCGCGTCGACGCCGCCCGGCCGGGCATCGTCGAGCAGCACGAAGGGAGCCGGGCCAAGCATTGCGCCCGCATGCAACCGCGCGCGCCGCCCTGCAACCCTCTGTTGCCGCTCGTTTCCCGGCCGCCTATCTCCGCAGCCGATGAACAATGCTCCCAATCCCCCGCTGCGCGCCGCGATCGTGCCGGTGACGCCGCTCCAGCAGAACAGCACGCTGCTCTGGTGCACGCAGACGATGCGTGGCGCTTTCACCGATCCCGGCGGCGATCTCGACCGGCTCAAGGCGGCGGCACAGCAGCATGGCGTCAGAATCGAGAAATTGCTGATCACCCACGGCCATATCGACCATTGCGGCCAGGCCGGCACGCTGGCGAAGGAACTCGGCGTCCCCATCGAGGGTCCGCACGAGGCCGACCGCTTCTGGATCAGCCGCCTCGAGGACGACGGCCGCAACTACGGCATCGATGGTCGCATCTTCGAGCCCGACCGCTGGCTGGTGGACGGTGACACGGTGACCGTCGGCAACCTCATACTCGATGTCTATCACTGCCCCGGCCACACGCCGGGGCATGTCGTGTTCCACCACCCGCCGTCGAAGCTTGCGATCGTCGGCGACGTGCTGTTCCAGGGCTCGATCGGCCGCACCGACTTCCCGATGGGCAATCATCAGGATTTGCTCGACGCGATCACCGGCAAGCTCTGGCCGCTCGGCGGCGACACGGTGTTCGTCCCCGGTCACGGCCAGCCCAGCACCTTCGCGCAGGAACGCCGCACCAACCCCTTCGTCGCCGATTCGGTGCTCGCGAAAAGTTAAACCGTTCGGTTGACAATTAGCACGGCGAGTCCTAACTCAACCAAATGGTTGAACGACTCGACGCCACCTTCCACGCGCTCGCCGATCCCACGCGCCGCGGCATGCTCGCCAGCCTAGCGCTCGGCGAGAAGTCGATCGGCGAACTCGCCCAGCCCTATGCGATGAGCTTCGCCGGGGCGTCCAAGCACGTCCAGGTGCTCGAACGCGCCGGCCTGATCACTCGCCGCAAGGCCGGCCGCACCCAGCTCTGTCGCCTCCAGGCCGAACCGCTCGCCGAGGCCAACCAGTGGCTGCGCCAATGGGAGCGCTTCTGGAACATCCGCCTCGACGCGCTCGAGGCGCTCATTCGCGAAGCCCCCAAAGGAGAGACGCAATGACCTATATCGACGGCTTCGTGCTGGCGGTGCCCACCGCGAACCGCGAACGCTTCCGCGCAATGGCGGAACGTGTCGCGAAGATCTTCGCCGACCATGGCGCGCTGCGCGTGATCGAGAATTGGGGCGACGACGTGCCCAAGGGCGAGGTCACCGATTTCTATCGCGCGGTGCAGGCCAAGGAAGACGAGACTGTGATCTTCTCCTTCATCGAATGGCCGTCGAAGGAAGCGCGCGACAAGGGCAACGAGGCCGTCGCTGCCGATCCGCGGATGGAGCAGGTGCCCGAGGAGATGAACCTCATGGACCCCAAACGCATGATCTATGGCGGATTCGTGCCGCTGGTCGATGAGAAGGGAGCCTGAGCCATGGCCAAAGCGACCCCGTTCCTGATGTTCCAGGGCAGCAAGGCGGAAGCCGCGCTCGCCTTCTACGCCGAGCACGTACCCGACAGCCGCATCGATTCGCTCGAGAAGTTCGGACCCGACGGCCCCGGCCCCGAGGGCACCGTGCTGCGTGGTTATGCGACCATCGCCGGCCAGAGCGTGATGGTGCACGACAGCTTCGTCACCCACGGCTTCGACTTCACCCCCTCCTGGTCCTTCTTCGTCGAGTGCGCCGACCAAGCCGAGTTCGAGCGGTTGTTCGCCACGCTGTCCGAAGATGGCGGCGTGCTGATGCCGCCCGACAATTATGGCTGGAGCACGCGCTTCGCCTGGGTCAGCGACCGGTTCGGCATCTCGTGGCAGCTCAACCTCAAATGAGCGAGCCGGTCATCCTCACCATCCGCCGCGACTTCGCCGCGTCGCCGGAACGCGTGTTCGATGCCTGGCTCGATCCCGCGCAGGCGCGCCGCTTCCTTTTCGCCACCTCCGATGGCGAGATGCAGACGGTGGAGATCGACGCCCGCGTCGGCGGCCGCGCGCTGATCGTCGAGCGGCGGCCCGGCGGCGATGCCGGCCATCGCCTGCAGTTCGAGGTGATCGACCGCCCCACCCGCCTCGTCTTCCTGTTCGCCGCCGATCCGGCCGAGGAAGGCGAATGGACTCGCGTCAGCATCGCAATCGTGCCCACCCCAAGCGGGTGCACGCTGACGCTCACCCACGAAATGGATCCGCAATGGGCGGCCTATGAGGACCAGACGCGCCGCGGCTGGACGATGATCCTCGACGGCCTCGCCCGCATCACGGAGTGACCCCGATGACCGACACGCTGGCAGATATGGAAGTCCTCGCCCCGGACACGCTGCGCATGGTGCGCATCCTCGACGCCGGGCCCGAGACGGTGTGGCGCTACCTCACCCAGGCGGAACTGCGCTACCAATGGTTCTCCGGCGGCAGCGATGCGCATGGCGTCGGCGAAACGGTCGAGCTGGTGTTCGACCATGACAATCTCTCCGCCGACGACGTCCCCTATCCGGCCGAATACGCCAAGTGGAAGGGCGCGGTCGGGCGCGAGACGGTGGTCGAGTTCGACCCGCCGCACGTCTTCGCGATCAGCTGGGACGAGGGCAAGGAGGGCACCGCCCGTTTCGAGCTGTTCGCCGAGGGTGCCGACAAGACCCGTCTCGTCCTCACCCATAGCGGCATTACCGGCCCCGGCCCGATGGCCAATTTCGGCGGCGGCTGGCATTCGCACCTCGCCGTGCTCGAAGGCCTGCTCAAGGGCGAGCCGGTGCGCGACTTCTGGGCGCTACACGCCGAGTCGGAGGCGAAGGTGGCGGCATCGCTCGCCCAGTCTTGAGCACCGATCATGGTTGCTGACCACGATGCCTATATCGCCGAGGCTCCTGAAGCCCTTCGCCCGCTGCTGGTTCGATTGCGCACACAACTTGCGCACGCGCTGCCTGACGCCGAGGAAGTCATTGCCTATAAAATGCCCGGGTTCAGGATCGGACAATCCATCGTCGCCGGTTATGCCGCTTTCAGTAAGCAATGCGGCCTTTACCTATCGCCTTCCGCGATCGCGTCGCATGCCGGCGACATTGCCGCTGCCGGACTCAAGTCGACCAAGACCGGCGTCACCTTCTCGCCGAGCCAACCAATCCCTGACGCGCTCGTCGAGAAGCTCGCCCTCGCTTCCAGAAAGGATCAAAATCCCTGAGCCTTCGACAAGCTGACCGCGACTCCCTAGATCGGCGCGATGCTGATCCTCGGCCTCGAATCGAGTTGTGACGAAACCGCCGCTGCGCTGGTGACCAGTGATCGCACGATCCTGTCCCACCGGCTGGCGCGGCAGGATGAGGCGCATCGCCCGTTCGGCGGCGTGGTGCCCGAGATCGCGGCACGCGCGCATGTCGAGGCGCTGGGGCCGCTGATCGAAGCGGCGCTCGACGAGGCGAAGGTGCGCCTCGCCGATGTCGACGCGATCGCCGCCACCGCCGGCCCCGGGCTGATCGGTGGCGTCATGGTTGGGCTTGTCACTGGCAAGGCGCTGGCGCATGCCGCGAACAAGCCGCTGGTCGCGGTCAACCATCTCGAGGGGCACGCGCTCTCGCCGCGCCTTGCCGAGCCGGACCTCGCCTTCCCCTATCTGCTGCTGCTCGTCTCGGGCGGGCATTGCCAGCTGCTGCTGGTCGAGGGCGTCGGCCGCTACCGCCGCCTCGCCACCACGATCGACGATGCCGCGGGCGAGGCGTTCGACAAGACCGCCAAGCTGCTCGGCCTCGGCTTTCCCGGCGGCCCCGCGGTCGAACGCGCCGCGCTGGAGGGTGACCCCCGCGCCGTGCCGCTCCCCCGCCCGCTGGTCGGTTCGGGCGAGCCGCATTTCTCCTTCGCGGGCTTGAAAAGCGACGTTGCGCGCAAGGTCGGCAAGTTCCCGGCCGCCGATCTCGCCGCCTCGTTCCAGCAGGCGGTGGTCGACTGCCTGGTCGATCGCACGCGCATCGCGCTCGGCAAGGCGCCGCAGGCGACCGCGCTCGTCGTCGCCGGCGGGGTTGCGGCCAACACCGCCGTCCGGACCGCGCTCACCACGCTCGCTGCCGAGCATGGCTTGCCGTTCATCGCCCCGCCGCTCTGGCTCTGCACCGACAATGCCGCCATGATCGCCTGGGCCGGGGCCGAGCGGTTCGCGCTCGGCCTCATCGATCCGCTCGACCTGCCCGCGCGCCCGCGCTGGCCGCTCGATCCGGATGCGGAGAAGGTCCGGGGAGCGGGGGTGAAGGGATGAGGATCGGCGTAGTTGGCGGCGGCGCCTGGGGTACCGCCCTCGCCCAAGTCGCGGCACGCGGCGGCGAGCCGGTTACACTGTGGGCGCGTGAGGATGACGTCGTTGCGTCAGTCAACGCCGCGAATGAAAATACGCTGTTCCTCCCCGGCGTCCCGCTCTCTCCGTCGATCCGCGCCACCGGCGATCTCGCCGATCTCGCTGACGCCGAAGTGCTGCTGGTCGTCGTTCCGGCCCAGTTCCTGCGTTCGGTGCTCGCCGATCTGCCCGTCGCCGGCCGCCCGCTGGTACTCTGCGCCAAGGGGATCGAGGCCGGCACCCAGAAGCTCGTCGCCGAAGTCGCCCGCGAGCTGCATCCCGACGCGCCGGTGGCGGTACTCTCGGGACCCACCTTTGCGCACGAGGTCGCCAAGGGGCTGCCCACCGCGGTCACGCTCGCCTGCGAGGACGATGATTTACGCGATCGCCTTGCCGCGCGCCTCGCGGGTCCTGCTTTCCGCACCTATGGCTCCTCCGACGTCGCCGGCGCGGAGATCGGCGGCGCGGTCAAGAACGTGCTCGCCATCGCCTGCGGCGTGGTCGAGGGCGCGGGGCTCGGGCTCAACGCCCGTGCCGCGCTGATCGCGCGCGGCTTTGCCGAGATGACTCGCTTCGGGGTCGCGCGCGGCGGCCGGCCCGAGACGCTGGCGGGCCTGTCGGGGCTCGGCGATCTCGTGCTCACCTGCTCCTCGACCAATTCGCGCAATTTCTCGCTCGGCGTCGGCCTTGGTCAGGGCCGCAGCGCCGCCGAGCTGCTCGCCGACCGCCGCACCGTCGCCGAGGGTGCCGCCACCGCGCCGGTGCTGCGCGAGGCGGCGAAGGCGGCGGGGGTGGACATGCCGGTGACCGAAGCGGTCTGCGCATTGCTCGAGGGCACGCCGGTCGGCGCGGTCGTGGACGCGCTGCTCAGCCGGCCGCTCCGGGAGGAACACGCATGAGATGGGCGGCGCTGCTGCGTGGCATCAACCTCGGCAAGCGCCAGCTCAAATCGGCTGAGCTCAAGGCCGTGGTCGAGAGCATGGGCTTCACTGACGTCAAGACATTGCTCGCCTCGGGCAATGTCGTGTTCACCGCCGACGAGAAGGACGCCGCCGCGCTCGAGAAGAAGCTTCACGACGCGCTGGCGAAGGAGACTGGTCTCAAGTCCGAGATCTTCGTGCGCTCGCCCCAGGAGATGGCAGCGATCGTCGCCGCCAACCCTTTCCCCGAAGCCACCAGCGAACGCCCGAGTTTCGTCGTCGTCACCTTCCACCGCGCCCCGGTCGATAAAGCGGCGGTTGCGAGCCTCGCGGAACGCCACGACGGTCCCGAACGCATGCATGCCGTGGGGCGCGAACTCTATATCGATTTCCCGGACGGCCAGGGCCGCTCGACCCTCCACCCGGCGATGAGCAAGGCCAAGCTCGATCCGGTCAACACCGCGCGCAACTGGAACACCGTGCTCAAGATCCGCGACGCGCTCTGATCCTTTCCGTCACCATACTCTACCGTCGCCCTGAACTTGTTTCAGGGTCCATTTCTCCACACGCGACCAGGTCGCTGGTGGCACGATGGATGCTGAAACAAGTTCAGCATGACGGCGTGATAGATATGAATCGCCGAACTCAAAAATCGACCGCGATCCCCTTGCGCTCCCAATCGCCGTAGCGCGTTGGATCCTCGCCGAGCGGATCGGTCTCCGCCTTCTTCCCCGGCTCGGGCTTGGGCACCGGCGGGCTCTTCGAGAGATAGGCGGGCGGCTTCACGTGATCGGGGCGCTTGCCCATAAGTCGGTCCTGATTGCGGCGATGGCTTCGATCCCCCACATTGGGGATGTGGTTAGTCGGCTTCGCCGACCGGTACCAGCCCGCTCCCCCACC
Source organism: Sphingomonas sp. BT-65 (assembly GCF_026107375.2). Taxonomy (NCBI): domain Bacteria; kingdom Pseudomonadati; phylum Pseudomonadota; class Alphaproteobacteria; order Sphingomonadales; family Sphingomonadaceae; genus Sphingomonas; species Sphingomonas sp. BT-65. The sequence goes on along the minus strand of NZ_JAPCIA010000001.1, from coordinate 2,441,444 downwards.
CGGCCACCCATATGATACTGCCGTTGGGTGGCCGGGTGGGGGAGCGGGCTGGTACCGCTACTAAATGGAGCATATCCAAGTGAACGGTTTCAAGACGGCCATGTTGCTCGCGGCGCTGACCGCGCTGTTCATGGCATTGGGTTTCACCATCGGCGGGCGCGGCGGGATGATCATCGCGCTGCTGGTCGCGGTGGGGATGAACCTCTTTACCTACTGGAACGCCGACAAGATCGTGCTGAAGATGCACGGCGCGCGTCAGGTCGATGCGGCCACCGCGCCCGAATTCCACGGGCTCGTCGCGGATCTCGCGCAGCGTGCGGGTCTGCCGATGCCGAAAGTGTACGTCATCGATTCGCCCCACCCCAACGCCTTCGCCACCGGCCGCAATCCCGAGAATGCGGCGGTCGCGGCGACCACCGGGCTGCTCAATCTCCTCGATCGTGACGAGATCGCCGGCGTGATGGCGCACGAGCTCGCCCATGTCCGCAACCGCGACACGCTGATCATGACGATGGTCGCGACGATCGCCGGCGCGATCTCGATGCTCGCCAATTTCGGCATGTTCTTCCGCGGCGGGAATGATCGCAGCGCGATCTTCGCCACGATCCTCGCGGTGATCGTCGCGCCCTTCGCCGCGATGATCGTGCAGATGGCGATCAGCCGCACGCGCGAGTACGGCGCCGATCGCGGCGGCGCGGAGATCTCGGGCAACCCGCGCGCGCTCGCCTCGGCGCTGGCCAAGCTCGCCCGCGGCGCCGCGGCGGTGCCCAACCCGGTCGCCGAACGCGTCCCCGCCGCCGCGCAGCTCTACATCGTCCCCGGCCTCGCCCGCGGCGGCGACAGCCTGTTCTCGACTCACCCCGACACCGGCAACCGCATCGCTGCGCTGGAAGCCCTCGCGCAGGAAATGGGTGCCCCGGCCGCGGTTGACACCTCGCCGGAAACCCCCTCGAATCTGTCAGCTATGTCAACCACCCGACCTTCCGCGCTCGGCATCAAACCGGTGCCCCGCCGCTCCAGCAGCGCCCTCGATCCCAATCGGCGCGGCTAGGCCTTGGCGCGTCCGCCTTCCGATCCGCCCGGCGTCCCCGCACGCCGGGCTGCGCTGCGTCTGCTCGATGCGGTGCTGCGCCGCGGTCTCGCGATCGAGCAGGCGCTCGATGCGTCCACTGCGGGGCTGCCGCCACCTGACCGTGGCTTGGCCCATGCCATTACCGCCGAGGTGCTGCGCTGGCTCGCCGATCTCGACGCGCTGATCGACAGCGCGACCCGCCAACGCCTGCCCGACGATGCCAAGGCCCGCTTCGCCCTGCGCATCGCGCTCGCCCAGTCGCTCCGCCTCGGTACCCCGCCCCATGCTGCGATCTCGACCGTGCTGCCGTTGGTCGACGGGGGGCCGCGCAAGCTGGTCCATGGCGTGTTCGGCACGCTGAACCGCAGCGGGGCCGCGTTGCCGGAGTATCCGTCGTTCCCCGCCCAGGTCCATGCCCGCATCGCAGGCAACTGGGGCGAGCGGGTCGCGCAAGCCACGGCCGCCGCCATCGCCGCGCCGCCGCTGCTCGATCTCACGCTGCGAAGCGATGTGACGGAGCTCGGCGGCGAAAGCCTGCTTCCCAATCATCGCCGCATTACTGGCGACACGTCGGTCCCCGAGCTACCCGGCTATGCCGAGGGCCATTGGTGGGTGCAGGATCTCGCCGCCTCGCTGCCCGCACGCCTGATCGGCGGCGGTACCGGCCGCGTGCTCGACCTCTGCGCCGCGCCGGGCGGCAAGACGCTCCAGCTCGCCGCCTCCGGCTGGGAGGTTACCGCGGTCGACATCTCGGAAAGTCGTCTGGCGCGACTTTCCGAGAATCTGGCCCGCACCGGTCTCTCGGCCAACATCGTCACCGCCGATCTCCTGACCTGGGAGCCGGGCTTCGAGGCCGACGCGGTCTTGCTCGACGCGCCGTGCAGCGCCACCGGCATCTTCCGCCGCCATCCCGACGTGCTCCACCGCGTGCGCCCGCGTGTGATCGCCGAGATGGCCGAGCTTCAGGCGCAGCTGCTTCCCCGCGCCGCGCGCTGGGTGCGCCCCGGCGGACTGCTGGTCTACGCCACCTGCTCGCTCGAGCCCGAGGAGGGCGAGCGCCAGATCGAGCGATTCCTTGCCGAGCATCCGGAATTCGCGATCGACCGCGTCCTCGCCGACGAGCTGCCCGAGGGCCTCGTCGCGCACGCGCGCGGCTGGCTGCGCACGCTTCCCGGCATGCTCGCGGAACAAGGCGGCCTCGACGGCTTTTTCATGGTGCGCCTCATGCGTGTTGCGGGCGATTCGGGAGATGTTAAAGGACCGATATGACTTCCGTCCGCATCGCCCCCTCGATCCTCTCCGCCGACTTCGCCAAATTGGGGGAGGAAGTGCGCGCGATCGACGAGGCGGGGGCGGACTGGATCCATATCGACGTGATGGACGGCCATTTCGTGCCCAACCTCACCATCGGCCCGGCGGTGATCAAGGCGCTGCGCCCGCACAGCGCCAAGCCGTTCGACGTCCACCTGATGATCGCGCCGGTCGATCCGATGCTCCAGGCGTTCGCCGATGCCGGCGCCGATTGCCTCTCGGTCCATCCCGAGAGCGGTCCGCATCTCCACCGCACGATCCAGACGATCAAGGGCCTCGGCAAGCGCGCCGGCGTGGTGCTCAATCCGGCGACGCCGATCGACGCGGTCGATCACGTCATGGACATGATCGACCTGATCCTGGTGATGAGCGTCAACCCAGGCTTCGGCGGCCAGAAATTCATCGAGAGCCAACTTGCGAAGATTTCGGCATTGCGTGCGAAGATCGACACCAGCGGCCGCCACATCGATCTCGAGGTCGATGGCGGAGTCGATCAGGGCAATGCGGCGCGCGTCATCGCCGCGGGCGCCGACGCGCTGGTCGCCGGCACTGCGGCGTTCAAGGGCGGCCCGTCCGCCTATGCTGATAATATCCGGGCGTTGCGCGCGGGGTGAGTGATCAGGAAGACGACCGCGCCGTCGATGGGCCCAATGCCGACGGGATCGAGCAAGGCAAGCGGCTGATCCGGACCGGAGGCGACCGGGGCCTCTCGCTCGCCGATCGCCTGTCCGAGCATTTCCATCGTCTCACCTGGCGCACCCCGATCCACGGCCTGCGGCTCAAGGGCCGCTACCCGCTCAAGCTGATCGCGGTCGCCGACGATCCCTTTCTCGGCGATCCGGCGCGCGGCAACGCGCTGCTCGACGGCAAGCTCTCCTTCCGCGGCGAGAACCACGTCGTCGTGACGCTCGATCCGGCCAAGCCCGGCTGGTCCAAACCGTTCGGCGACTATTTCCACAGCTTCGCCTGGCTGCGCGATCTCTCGACGGTCGCGACCCGGCAACAGGCCGCGCCGGTGGCCGAGGCGCTGATGCGCAAATGGCTCGGCGTCCATGCCGACAAGGTCACCGATCCCGCCTGGCGTGCGGATCTGTGGGGCCGCCGCATCCTGTTCTGGACCGCACACGCGCCGCTGATCCTCTCCAGCACCGATCTCGTCTATCGCTCGAAGGTGCTGCACACGCTCGCGCGGGGTGCGCGGCATCTTGACCGCACCGCCGACCGCGTCCCGCTCGGCGCACCGCGTATCGCGGCGTGGTGCGGCGTGCTCGCGGCTGGGCTGATGATCCCCGGCGGCGATCCGCGCCGCGCCTTTGGCGAAGCGGGTCTGGCCCGGGCGCTGGCGGGATCGGTGAGTGAGGACGGCGGCATCACCGGCCGCTCGCCGCTCGCATTGCTCGACGCGATCATGCTGCTGACGCTGCTGCGCGAGACCTATGCGGCACGCCGCCTCGATCCGCCTGAAACGCAGAGCCGTGCGCTTACTAGGATGGTCACGGCATTGCTTGGCGTCTGCCATGGCGACCGCGGGCTCGCGAGCTGGCAGGGTGGCTTGCCGCTTGGTGGCGACCGGATCGACGAGATCGTCGCGGCGACCAGCGTGCGCGTCCGACCGCTGCGTCAGGCGCATGAATGGGGCTATCAGCGCCTCACCCAGCAGCGCACCGTGCTGATCGTCGACGCCGCCCCGCCGCCGATCGCGCGCGTGATGGAAGGCGGCTGCGCTTCTACCCTCGCCTTTGAATTCTCCGACGGTCCCGACCGCATCGTCGTGAGCTGTGGCGGCGCACGCGGTGCGGACCTGCGCCTTCCCGCCGGGCTCGCCGAGGGATTGCGCACCACCGCCGCGCACTCGACATTGGTGGTCCGCGACAGCAACTCGACCGCGATCCATCCCGACGGCACGCTCGGCCGTGGCGTTGCGGAGATGGAGCTCAGCCGTCAGGAAACCGACACGGCCAGCCGGATCGAGGCGAGCCACGACGGCTATGTCCGGCGCCACGGCGTCATCCATCGCCGCCGCATCGCGCTCGGCGCCGACGGGCGTGACGTGCGCGGCGAGGACAGCCTGATCCCCGCCGGCCGCCGGGGCAAGCCGGGTCCGATCCCCTTCGTGATCCGCTTCCACCTTCATCCGGGGGTGCAGATCTCGCCGACCGCCGACGGCGCGGGCGCGCTGCTCCGCACGCCCTCGGGCGCGGCGTGGCAGTTCCGCGCGGGCGGCGCGGCGCTCGGGATCGAGGAAAGCGTGTGGGTCGACGGGCGCGGCATTCCGCGCGAAACCCAGCAGCTTGTGCTGACCGGCGAGTCCCCCCCGGGCGGCGCCAGCATCTCCTGGCTGTTCCACCGCGCGCGTTAGTTTTCTGGTTCAGCAAAGCTGAACCGGTTGCGGCACCGGCCCGCTCCCCCACCCGGCCACCCATAGGGTACTATCGTTGGGTGGCCGGGTGGGGGAGCGGGCCGGTGCCGCAACTCGGGGCTTGCAGCGCAAGCTCCGCAGACTAAAGCGCCGCCCATGACCAGCATCCCCATCAAGCGCGCCCTTCTCTCGGTCTCCGACAAGACCGGCATCGTCGAACTCGGCCAGGCGCTTGCCACCAGGGGCGTCGAGCTGGTCTCGACCGGCGGCACCGCCAAGGCGCTGCGCGATGCCGGGCTCGCAGTGCGCGACATCTCCGACCTCACCGGTTTCCCCGAGATGATGGACGGCCGCGTCAAGACGCTGCACCCGGTGGTCCATGGCGGGCTGCTCGCGGTGCGCGACGATGCGCAGCACGTGGCTTCGGCTGGCGAGCATGCGATCGGGATGATCGACCTGGTCGTGGTGAACCTCTATCCCTTCGCCCAGACCGTCGCGAAGGGCGCGGACCGCGACGAGATCATTGAGAATATCGATATCGGCGGCCCGTCGATGGTGCGCTCGGCCGCCAAGAACCACGCCTATGTCGCGATCGTCACCGATCCCGCCGACTATGACGTGGTCGCCAAGGGCGAGACCGATCTGGAAGACCGCCGCCGCTTCGCCGCCAAGGCCTATGCGCTGACCGCGCAATATGACGCAGCGATCGCGTCGTGGTTTGCCTTCGCCGATCAGAGCGAGCGCTTCCCGGCCACGTTGCCGCTCGTGTTCAAGCGTGGCGAGGAACTGCGCTATGGCGAGAACCCCCACCAGGCGGCGGCGCTCTATCTGCCCGCCGGGCCGGCCGCTTCGGGTATCGCGCAGGCCGAGCAGCTCCAGGGCAAGGAGCTCAGCTACAACAACTATAACGACGCCGACGCCGCGCTCGAGCTGGTCAGCGAATTCCGCGACGGCCCGCCGACGGTGGTGATCGTCAAGCACGCCAACCCCTGCGGCGTCGCCACCGCCGACACGCTGGTCGACGCCTACAAGGCCGCGCTCGCCTGCGACTCGGTGTCGGCGTTCGGCGGGATCATCGCGCTCAACCGTCCGCTCGACGCGGAAACGGCGAAGGCGATCAGCGAGATCTTCACCGAAGTCGTCGTCGCCCCCGGCGCGAGCGACGAGGCGAAGGCGATCTTCGCCGCCAAGAAGAACCTGCGCCTGCTGGTGTGCGACGCGCTCCCCGATCCGGCGCGCCCGGGGCTGATGCTCAAGACGATCGCGGGCGGCGCGCTGGTCCAGTCGCGCGACAATGGCCGGGTGGCTGAGGCCGACCTCAAGGTCGTGACCAAGCGCGCGCCGACGAGCCAAGAGCTCGCCGACTGCCTGTTCGCCTGGACCGTCGCCAAGCACGTCAAGTCGAACGCGATCGTCTATGCCAGGGACGGCAGCACCGCGGGTGTCGGCGCGGGGCAGATGAACCGCCTCGAATCCGCGCGCATCGCCGCATGGAAGGCGAAGGACGCCGCCGACAAGGCCGGCTGGGCCGAGCCGCGCACGATCGGCAGCGCAGTCGCCTCGGACGCCTTCTTCCCCTTCGCCGACGGCCTGCTCGCGGCGGTGGAGGCGGGGGCGACGGCGGTGATCCAGCCTGGCGGCTCGATCCGCGACGAGGAGGTCATTGCGGCGGCCGACGAGGCAGGGCTGGCGATGGTGTTCACGGGAATGCGCCACTTCCGGCACTGAGGTTCAGGCGACCGCGCTGCCCTCCTTGGGCAGCTTCTTGAACAGCTTGCGGTCCTCTTCGCCGAACGCCCATTTGCCGATCACGGCGAAATAGGTGAGGAAGATCGCCGGTACGCCCACCGACAGCTCGACCCATTCGAGATGATGCGGCAACTGGGTGAACGCCCAGCCGACGGTTCCCGCCACCATGATCGCCGCGACGAAGCCGGGGCGCAGGCTGAACACCGATGCCTTGGTCATCCGCGCCAGCATCCAGCATTTGATCGTGGAGCCCAGCGCTAGCGTCACCGCTAACGCCACCGCCGGGCCGGCCGCCTGATAGTTCACGTCCCAGCCGAAATCGCGCATCAGGAATACCAGTGCGAAGCTCAGCGCCGCTTGGAAGCCGAGCAGCAGCATCGACACCATCAGATTGCGGTGCCGCGCCATATAGACGAGGCCGGCCTCCGAGACCGCGCCGGGCGAGGCGAGCACCTCGGCGGCGAGCAGGAAGCACAAGGCACCCGCGCCCGCGACGAACTGCGGGCCGACCACGCCCATCACGCCCTCGGCCGGGATGCCACCCATCAGCAGCAATGCGGCCTGCGCGGTGATGATCCAGAACGCGACCTGCTTGACCTGATACGCGATCGCGGCCCGGTTTCCGGCGGCGAGATTGCGCGCGATCACCGGCCCAAGGATCGGATCGAAGCTGGTCTTGAGCTTCTGCGGGATCGAGGCGACCTGCTGCGCCATGTAATAGATGCCGACGATCGCCGGCGGGAACAGCAGGCCGAGGATGAAGCGATCGATGTTGCGCGTGCCCCATTCGATCGCGTCGGCGCCGGCGAGCGGCACGTTGCGCCGCGCGAGCTGAAGCAATGGCGTCACTCGCGGCGACCAGCCGTGCGGCAGGCCGTAGCTGCGGATGAAGGGGATCAGGCTGGCGATCAGCGCCGCGGCCATCGACAGCACATAGGCGATGATCAACCCGTCGCGCGACGAGGCATAGTAGAGCACCCAAGCGCCGATGCTGATCGTCCACGGCTCGACGATCGCGCGCGCGGTCACCGCCGCCTTCACATTGCCGCGATAGGCGAGTGCGGCGAGGCTGACGTCGGACCAGGCGATCGCGAAGACGATCACGGGCAGCAGACCCTCCAGCCCGGTGACCTGGCTGTTGGCGTACATGATCTGGGGGAAGGTGAAGAGCACCGCGCTCGCGATCATCGACACGACGAAGGCGACGACCATGCCGTCCCACACGACATGCGCATGCGGCCGGTCGGTCGAGGCCAGCGCCTGCGCGAGCCCGCGCTTGAGGCCGAGCGTCGCGAGCAGCGCCGCGAGCTCGACCACCACGATCGCAAGCGCGAACCGCCCGACGATCTCCGGCCCGTAGAGGCGCCCGGCGATGAACAGGAAGGGCAGCCGCGCGGCGAGCCGCAGGACGAATCCGAAGAAGTTGGTCCGCCCGCCCTTGGCGAGTGCTGCGATGTCGTCGGAAGGCGCCGGACGCGCGTCGGCGGTCACGCGCCGACCTCAACCGCGCACTGCAGGCGGCGTCGAGAAGCCTCTCCGATCCCCATGTCCCAGCCGGTTTCGCCCCAAACGAACGCAATATCCAGTGTCAATGCGCCGCGCCCCAGCTCGGCCCGGTGCCGATCTCGACGCCGAGCGGCACGGTGAGCTTAACTGCTGGTTCGGCCGCCGTCTCCATCACATGACGGATGATCGGCGTCGCCGCTTCCACATCGCGCTCGGGGAGCTCGAACACCAGTTCGTCGTGCACCTGCATCAGCATCCTGACGTCATGCAGGCCCGCGTCCCGCAGCGCCGGGCCCATCCGCGCCATCGCGCGCTTGATGATGTCGGCGCTGGTGCCCTGGATCGGCGCGTTGATCGCGGCGCGCTCGCTGCCGCCGCGTTCGTTGGGGTTGGGCGACTTGAGGCGCGGGAAATGCGTCTTCCGGCCGAACAGTGTCTCGGTATAGCCGCGCGCCTTGGCGTCGTTGAGCGTGTCGGCGATGTAGCGGCTGATGCCGGGGAAGCGCTCGAAATAGCGGTCGATCATCGCCTGCGCCTCGTCGGGCGTCACATCGAGCCGGCCGGCGAGGCCCCAGCGCGAGATGCCGTAGAGGATCGCGAAGTTGATCGTCTTCGCCCGGCCACGGGTATCCCGGTTCACCTCGCCGAACAGCTCGGTCGCGGTCAAATTGTGGATGTCGTCGCCGCGCTCGAATGCCTCGCGCAGCTGCGGCACGTCAGCGATGTGCGCCGCAAGCCGCAGCTCGATCTGCGAATAGTCGGCCGAGAGGATGACGTTGCCCGGCTCGGCGACGAACGCGTCGCGGATCTGCCGCCCGACCTCGGTCCGCACCGGGATGTTCTGGAGGTTGGGGTCGGTCGATGAAAGCCGCCCGGTCTGCGCGCCGGTGAGCGAGTAGCTGGTGTGCACGCGCCCGGTCGCGGGGTTGATCTGCGCCTGCAGCGCGTCGGTATAGGTGGATTTGAGCTTGGTGAGCTGGCGCCAGTCGAGCACCTTGACCACCATTTCGCGACCCGGGGAGTCCTTGTCCGCGGCGATCCGCTCGAGCTCGTTGACGTCGGTCGAATAGACCCCCGACTTGCCCTTGCGCCCGCCCTTGATGCCCATCTTATCGAACAGCACGTCGCCGAGCTGCTTGGGGCTGCCGATGGTGAACTTGAATCCGGCTAGGCCGTGGATCTCCTCCTCGAGCGCCGCGATCTGCTTGGAGAAGTCGTCGGAGAGCTTCGCCAGCACCCCGGCATCGACCTTGACCCCGGCCAGCTCCATGCTGGCGATCACCCGGGCGAGCGGCCGGTCGACCATCTCGTAGACGCGCGTCGAGCCCTCGAACGGCAGCCGCGGCTTGAAGCGGCGCCACAGCCGCAGCGTGACGTCGGCATCCTCGGCGGCATAGCGCGTCGCGGCCTTGAGATCGACCTCGTTGAAGCTGAGCTGCTTCTTCCCCGCGCCGACCACGTCCTTGTAGGCGATGCACGAGTGCGACAGGTGAGTCGCGGCCAGCTCGTCCATGCCATGGCCATGCAGGCCCGCATCGAGGTCGAAGCTCATCACGATCGTGTCGTCATAGGGCGCGACGTCGATCCCGACCCGGGACAATACGATCAGGTCGTATTTGATGTTGTGCCCGATCTTGAGCACCGCCGGATCTTCGAGCAACGGCTTGAGCTTGGCGATCACCAGGTCGCGGTCGAGTTGGACTGGCTTCTCGGCGAACATGTCGGTGCCGCCATGCGCCATCGGGATGTAGCAGGCGAGGTTGGGATGAAGCGCCATGCTCACCCCGACCAGCTCGGCGCGGGTCGCGTCGACGCCGGTGGTCTCGGTGTCGATCGCCACCCAGCCCTGGTGCTTCGCCACGGTGATCCAGCGATCGAGCGCGGTCTCGTCCACCACCGTCTCGTAATTGTCGTGGTCGCAGGGCGGATCCTCGGGCAGCGGCACCGGCTCGGGGCTCTCGACCGGCGCGTCGGCGACGGTCGCCGCCGAGCTCAGCCGCGCGAGCAGCGACTTGAAGCCGTGATGCTCGAGAAACGCGCGCAGCGGCGCATCGGGGATGCCCTTGAGCTCGAGTTCCTCGAGCGGATCGGGCAGCGGCACGTCGCACGACAGCTCGACCAGCTTGCGCGACAGCCGCGCCATCTCGGCATGCTCGATCAGATTGTCGCGCAGCTTGCCCGGCTTCATCGACGGCGCCGCGGCGAGCACCGCCTCGACATCGCCATGCTCGGCGATCAGCTTGGCCGCGGTCTTGGGGCCGACACCGGGGACGCCGGGCACATTGTCGACGCTGTCGCCCATCAGCGCCAGCACCTCGCCGAGCTTGTCGGGATAGACGCCGAACTTCTCGAACGTCGCCTCCGGCCCCAGCCGGCGGTTGTTCATCGTGTCGAGCATGTCGACCGACGGATCGGTCATCAGCTGCATCAGATCTTTGTCGGAGCTGACGATCGTGACCGACCAACCCTGCGCCAGCGCGGCCTTGGTATAGGATGCGATCAGGTCGTCGGCTTCCCAGCCCAGTTCCTCGATGCACGGCAGGCTGAAGGCGCGTGTCGCATCGCGGATCATTGGGAATTGCGGGACGAGATCCTCAGGCGCGGGCGGGCGGTGCGCCTTGTACTGGTCGTAGAGATCGTTGCGGAAGGTGTGCTCGCTCTTGTCGAGGATCACCGCCATGTGCGTCGGGCCGTCGGCCTTGTTGAGCTCGTCGGCGAGCTTCCACAGCATCGTGGTGTAGCCATAGACCGCGCCGACCGGCTCGCCATGCTTGTTGGTGAGCGGCGGCAGCCGGTGATAGGCGCGGAAGATATAGCCGGAGCCGTCGACCAGATAGAGATGGGGCATGGTCGGGAGATAGCCCATGCCGCGGACGGCTCAAACTATTTCGCGGCGTTTGTGTGGATCCGCTCACGCGGATGCGGCACCGGCCCGCTCCCCCACCCGGCCACCCATAAAATACTGTCGTTGGGTGGCCGGGTGGGGGAGCGGGCCGGTGCCGCCACGATTCGGCGAAAGCCGGATCGTCACCTAACGCGCATCGTGGAAGATGATGCCGAGCGTATGCCGCCGCCCGCGCCGGACCGCGCTCACCCCGTGCCGCATCGTCACGCGATAGTCGCCGCGGCCACCGCGCACCGGCCGCTGGTTGACGGCGAACACCACTGCATCGCCCTGGCCGAGCGGCACCACCGCCGCGCGCGACTGCATCCGCGGCCGCTGCTCGGTCAGCACCAGCTCGCCGCCGTCGAAGTCCGCGCCGGGCGCCGAGAGCAGCACCGCGACCTGGAGCGGGAAGACGTGATCGCCGTACAAGTCCTGATGCAGGCAGTTATAGTCGCCGGGGCCGTAGCGCAGCAGCAGCGGTGTCGGACGGGTCTGCCCGCCCGCCCGGCATTCGGCCAGGAACTCCTCATGCGCCACGGGAAAGCGCCGGCTCAATCCCATCCGGTCGTGCCAGCGGTTGGCGATGTCCGCGAGATGCGGATAGACCGCGGCGCGCAGCGCCGACACCAGCGGCGGCAACGGATAGGCGAAGTAGCGATATTCGCCGCGCCCGAACCCGTGCCGCGCCATCGTCACCGTGCTGCGGAATGGCGCATCCGCGTCATAGATCCCAGCGAGAGTCGTGCATGCGCTGGCGGAGAGCAGGCCGGGCAGCACCGCCCAGCCTTCCTGATCGAGCGCGGTTTCGATGGCGGGCCAGTCGTGGCGAGCGGGCGTAGAGGTCATGCCGCGGCGTCTAGGCCGCGCCCGCGCGCCATGCTTCCCGGAGCTTGCGCCCGAACTTACAGCTGATGATTGGCGACGACCGCGGCGACCACCGCCTGCATCAGCTCCTGGCGTTCCTTGATCGTCCGCGGCGTGTCGCCGATCATCACCGCGATCGAATAGGCCTTGCCGTCGGGCGCGGTCAGGATGCCGACATCGTTATAGCCCGCGGTGCGCCCGCCCAGATTCTGGCCGGTGCCGGTCTTGTGCCCGAAGCTCCAGCCCGGCGGGACGGCGCCGCGCAGCCGGAACTTGCCGGTGCGCGAGGCTTCCATCACCGTCATCAGCCAACGGCTCGACGAAGGGGACAGGACTTCCCCCGCCTTGAGTCGGGCCAGCGCCAGCGCGATCGCGGCCGGCGCGGCGCCGTCGGGCGGATCGGCGACATAGGCGTTGAACGCCGCGCGCCGCACTGTCGGAGAAAGCGCCGCGCGCGCCTGATAGAATGCGCGCCCGACCGAATATTCGGGCCTCCATTCGAGGCCCGCGGTGCCGGCCTGCAGCAACCGTTCGCCCGGGCCGAAGCGGATGTCGCCCAGCCCCTTGTCGCGGATGAAGGCGCGCACCGCCTCGGGACCGCCGACCAGATGGAGCAGCCGGTCGTTGGCGGTGTTGTCGCTCTGCTGCATCGCGCGCAGCAGCAGCTCGCGCACCGTAGTGCGGTAGACGCCGTCCTTCACGACGAGCGCGGCGATCGGCTGGTGGAAGACGGTGAGGTTCTCGCGCGTCAGCGTCACCGGATCGTCGAGCGTCAGCTGGCCGCGGTCGCGCGCGTCGAGCACGGTCATCGCCACCCACAGCTTGGAGACACTCTGCTGCGGCATGCGCCGCGCGCCGTTGGCGTCGACCTGCCAGCCGGCGTCGAGGCTGCGCACCGAGACCCCGACGACGCCGCCGAAATTGCGCGCGAGCGTGGCGATACTCGACTGAAGCATGGCCGGCGCCGGCGCGACCGGCAGTGGCCGCGGCGCCGGCGGAAGGCTCATCGTGACGCGATAGCTCGGCGGCACCAGGTTATGCGGCACCTCTTGCGAATGCACCCCCGCGCCGATCAGCAGCGCGGGCGCGAGCCCGCACAGCGTCAATGCCCGTTGAACGATCGAGAAATCCTGAATTGCCAACACGCTCACACTGCCCCTTGCCCAATGTGATTATGTCTCCATGAACCGGGCTGGTTCAAGCACATTGATGCCAAGCTGCGACGAATGCCGCGAATATGACGGTAAAGCGTGAACAAAGCGGTAAGGAATCAAGGAACTAGCACGGTGTCCACGGCTTCCCGCGCCGTTTCGGGATAGTCGAGCGTATAGTGCAGCCCGCGGCTTTCGTGGCGGTGGAGCGCCGATCGCACGATCAATTCGGCCGCCTGGAGCAGGTTCCGGAGCTCGATCAGGTCGGGCGTCACGCGGAAATGGCCGTAATAGTCGGCGACCTCGTCGTTGAGCATCTTGATGCGGTGCGCGGCGCGCTCGAGCCGCTTAGTGGTGCGCACGATGCCCACATAATTCCACATGAAGCGGCGGATCTCGGTCCAGTTCTGCTTGATCACCACTTCCTCGTCGGAATCGGCGACGCGGCTTTCGTCCCACGGCCGGATCGCGGGGGCCGGGGGGAGATCGTCCCAGTTGGCGATGATGTGCTTCGCCGCGGCCTCGCCGAACACGAAGCATTCGAGCAGCGAGTTGCTGGCGAGGCGGTTGGCGCCGTGCAGCCCGCTCTCGGTGCATTCGCCGGCGGCATAGAGCCCGGGCAGGTCGGTGCGGCCGTCAAGGTCGATGACGATCCCGCCGCACGTATAATGCTGCGCCGGCACCACCGGGATCGGGCCCGCGGTCATGTCGATGCCCAGGCCGATCAGCTTCTCGTAGATGTTGGGGAAATGCCCTTTCACGAACTCGGCCGGCATGTGGCTGATGTCGAGATGGACATAGTCGAGGCCGTAGCGCTTGATCTCGGCATCGATCGCGCGCGCCACCACGTCGCGTGGCGCCAGCTCCATGCGCTCGGCATCGTAATAGGTCATGAAGCGCTTGCCGGTGGTCGGGTTGATCAGTCGCCCGCCCTCGCCGCGCACCGCCTCGGTGATCAGGAAGTTCTTGACTTCGAGATTGTAGAGGCAGGTCGGGTGGAACTGCATCATCTCCATGTTGGAGATGCGGCAACCGGCGCGCCACGCCATCGCGATGCCGTCGCCCGTGGCCCCCTTGGGCGCAGTGGAGAAGAGATAGGTGCGCCCCGCGCCGCCCGTTGCCAGGATCGTGGCGTTCGCGGTGAACAGCTCGACATGGCCGGTCGCGCGGTTGACGGCATAGACGCCCCACACATTGCCCGCGCCCGAATAGCGTTCCTCGTGGCGGCTGGTGGCGAGGTCGATCGCCACCATGTCCGGCACGAGCGTGATGTTGGGATTGGCGCGCGCGGCGTTGAGCAGTGCTTCCTGCACCGCCCAGCCGGTGGCGTCGTCGACATGGACGATGCGGCGCGCGCTGTGCCCGCCCTCGCGTGTCAAATGCAGCGAATCGCCATCGGCGTTGAACGGCACGCCGAGCTTCGCCAGCCGTTCGATCGCGGCGGGCGCGTTCTCGACCACGAACTCGACCGTGGCGCGGTCGTTGAGCCCCGCGCCCGCGATCATCGTGTCGGCGATATGCGCCTCGAACGTGTCGCCAGGCTCGAGCACCGCGGCAATTCCGCCCTGTGCCCAGGCGGTCGAGCCTTCGTTGAGCGCGCCCTTGGCCAGCACCGTCACCTTGAACCGGTCGGCCAGATTGATCGCCGCGGTCAGCCCCGCCGCGCCCGACCCGACGATGAGGACATCGCTCGTCTCAGCCATGGGATGCCCTCGTCAGGCTGAGGAAAACATCCTCCAGGTCCGCCTCGCGGGTCGAGACATCGACGATGCCGAACCCCGCGGCCTGGACCGCACCCAACACCTCGCCGGCATTCGCCTGGTCCTTGCGATAGGTGATGACCAGCGTGCGCTCGCCCTTCGCCTCGATCTTCTGGAAGCAGCGATTGTCGGGCACCGCGGCGATGTCGCGGTCCACCGTCACCTCGACCGCCTTTTCCTGCGTCTTGCCGACCAGCTCGCGTGTCGGCTCGTTGGCGATCAGCCTGCCATGGTTGATGATCGCGATGCGGTCGCACAGCTCCTCGGCTTCCTCGAGATAATGGGTGGTCAGCACCACCGTTACCCCGCGCTCGTTGAGCATGCGGACATAGGCCCAGAGCTGCTGGCGCAACTCGATATCGACGCCCGCGGTCGGCTCGTCGAGCACCAGCACGGGCGGCGCATGGACCATCGCCTTGGCCACCATCAGCCGCCGCTTCATGCCCCCGGACAAGGTGCGCGAATAGGCGTGCGCCTTGTCCTCCAGATGCACCGCGCGCAGCAGCTCCATCGAGCGCCGCTCGGCCTTGGGCACGCCGTACAGCCCCGCCTGGATCTCCAGCGTCTCCACCGGCGTGAAGAACGGGTCGAACAATATCTCCTGGTTGACGATGCCGATCGCGCGCTTGGCGTTGCGCGGATGCTGGTCGATGTCGAAGCCCCACACGCTGGCGCGCCCGCCGGTCTTGTTGACGAGGCCCGCGAGGATGTTGATCAGCGTCGATTTGCCCGCGCCGTTGGGACCGAGCAGCCCGAAGATCTGCCCGCGCGGTACGGTGAAGCTCACATCGTCGAGCGCCTGCTTGCCGCCGGCATAGGTTTTGGAGAGGCCTTCAATCTCGATCGCCGCGTCGCTCATGCGCGCTGACTTGGAACTCGCGATCCGGCTTGGCAAGCGAAACCGGCAGCCGGCACCGCGCTCACGCGGCGCGGAAACCAGCCTGGCGCGGCGGCTCGGCCGGAGTGCCGACCGGCGATGGAACGGGCCGCCCGAGCAGGAAGCCCTGAACTTCGTCGCAGCCCTCCCGCCGGAGCGCGTCGAGCTGGTCGTCGGTTTCGATTCCTTCGGCCAGGATCGGGATCGACAGGCTCTTGCCCAGCGCCAGGACGGCGCGGATGATCGCGATCGCTTGCGGGCTGCTCTCGATCTCGGCGACGAAGAACTGGTCGAGCTTGATCTTGTCGAACGGGAACGCCCGCAGCGTTTCGAGCGAGGAATAGCCCGTCCCGAAATCATCGAGCGCGACGCCGACACCCAGCGCCTTGATCTGACGCAGCACGTGCAGCGCACGCGCGCGGTCCGCCATGATCGCGCTTTCGGTCAGCTCGATCTCCAGGCGGCGCGGCGGCAATCCGGTTTCCAGCATGACGCGGTGGAACAATTGCGGCAGATCGGCATGGGCGAGCTGGACCGGCGACACGTTGACCGCGACGCGCGACTTGTGCGGCCATTGCATTGCGTCGGTGCAGGCGCGGCGCAGCACCCATTCGCCGAGCTGGAGGATCAGGCCATTCTCCTCGGCGATGGGAACGAAGACCGAGGGGCCGATGGTGCCGCGCTGCGGGTGGTTCCACCGTACCAGCGCCTCATAGCCGGTAATGTCGCCGGTGCTGACCGAGGCCTGGAGCTGATAGTGGACGTCGAGCTGGTTGCCTTCAATCGCGAGGCGCAGGTCGTTGGCAAGTTCCCGGCGTTCGCGGATCGCCTCGTCGAGTTCGGCGTCATAGTAGCAGGGGCCAAGGTGGCGCATGCTCTTGGCCCGGTACATTGCGAGATCGGCGTTGTTGGCCAGCACATCGGCCTCGCGCGCATCGTCGGGATAGACCGCGACGCCGATGCTCGCTCCGACGCGCGTCTCATATCCGCCGATCTTGAGCGGCGCGCGCAGGATCGCGTCGAGCTGCTCGACAAAGGCGACCAGCTCGACGCGATCCTCGATGTCGCGCAGCACGACGAACTCGTCGCCGCCCAGCCGCGCGACGGTGTCGGCGGTTCCCATCGCGCGCTCGATCCGGCCTGCGATCGCCACCAGCACCTGGTCGCCTGCCTTGTGTCCATGAAGATCGTTGACTTCCTTGAAACGCTCGAGATCGATCGCGATCGCGGCGAAGGAGGTGCCGGCGTGGCGGGCGCGAGCCAGCCGGGTGTCGAGCGCCTGCTGGAAATGCGTACGGTTGGGCAGCCCGGTCAGCGGATCGCTCATCGCCATGCGGCGCAGGCTGTGCAGCGCGTCGTTGCGGGTCTGGCGGTCCATGAACGCGGCCAGCACGCCCGCCGCGATCACCACCAGACCCACCAGCCCGGTGGCGAGGGCCAGCGCCACCATCGCATCCGGGCTGAGCGCCGAATCGTCGAGCCGCAGCGGCGTGACGCGGAGCGCGGTCATGGCGATGAAGTGCAGCGTCGCGATCGCGGTGACCAGCAATACGCTGCCCGTCGCAGCGCGATAATGGCCGGGTTTCGTCGAGCGAAGGACCGCGAATGCCGCTGCGGCAAAGCCGATCGCGCACAGCACCGAGACCGACACATAGCCCCAGCGCCACTGCGTGATGCCATCGATGCGATAGGCGGCCATTCCGACATAATGCATGCTGGTGATCGCACCGCCGAACACCGCTCCCCCCAGAACCGGCCAGATACGGCCCGGCCGGGTGGCGATGGCGATCCCGATTCCGGTCCCCGCGATCGCGACGAGAAGCGAGACGATCGTCAGTACCGGGTCGAGCGTCACCGGGACTTTTGCCCGATAGGCAAGCATTGCGACGAAATGCGTGCACCAGATCGTCGCGCCCGCGGCCATCGCGGCCAGCACGACCCAGCCGAACCGCTGCCACCCGCCGGCCTGGTTCGCCCGCTCGAAGGTTTGCGCGATCGCGAAGGCACCGGCGCAGCAGATCGCGACGGCAACCAGTACGAGCCAGGGATTATGGTCAATCGCAATGCAAAGTGCGACGTCGATCATGCGGTATGCTTTCGCTTGTGCGCCCGGCCCGGCTTGCCGGAAGGTCCATTCCGGCGCTTTTACGGGTCAAATGCTTGTGAGGACCTTAATTGTCGACCGAAGCCTCGCGCGCATCGAGGCAATTGCCGCCGCCGCGCGCCTTTGCTAACCGCGGCGCATGATCGCGCCGCCCGAAGTCACCCGCGTCACCCATCGCCGCGTCGCTTGCGACGGCGCGCAGGCCGGCATCCCGGCCGCGCTCGGGCATCCGCGCGTGTTCCTCGAGATCGACGAGCTCGGCTATGTCGATTGCGGCTATTGTGATCGCCGCTTCGTGCTCGTCGGCGGTCCCGCCGATGGCGCGGATCAGGGAGAATTGCCCGATCATCCGGCTGGTGCCAGCGCTTAGGCCGCCTATATTCCGAGGATGTACAGCGATCCCCGTGGCTTCCTCTATCGCGACGGCTTCGATGCCGACGCCGCCCAACGCCTGACCGCCTCGATCCTCGGCCGTGCCGAGGATGGCGAGCTCTATCTCCAGTACCGCAAGTCCGAGGCGTTCGGCTTCGATGATGGGCGGCTCAAGACCGCGTCGTACAACACCGATTCGGGCTTCGGCCTGCGCGCGGTGAGCGGCGAGACCACCGCCTTCGCCCATGCCAACGAGATCAGCGAGGCCGCGATCCGCCGCGCGGGCGAGACGATGGCGCTGATCGATCCGGCCAAGGGTCCGCAGGCCGCGCCGCCGCCGCGCACCAACCGGCACCTCTATACCGATGCCGACCCGCTCGACCTCGTCCCCTTCGCGGACAAGGTCAATCTGTGCCAGGCAATCGACGCCGCCGCCCGTGCCCGGGATCCGCGCGTGGTGCAGGTCTCCGTCAGCCTGCTCGGTTCGTGGAGCGTGGTCGAGATCGTCCGGCCTGACGGCTTCATCGCCACGGACGTCCGCCCGCTCGTCCGGCTCAACGTCTCGATCGTGGTCGAGGCGAACGGGCGGCGCGAGACCGGGAGCTTCGGTACCGGCGGCCGCGCGCTCTATGACCGGCTGTTCGAGCCGGAGACGTGGAACCGCGCGATCGACGAGGCACTGGCACAGGCTTTGGTCAATCTCGAGGCGGTCGATGCCCCAGCGGGCGAGATGACCGTGTTGCTCGGCCCCGGCTGGCCCGGCGTGCTGCTGCACGAGGCGGTCGGCCATGGGCTCGAGGGCGATTTCAACCGCAAGGGCACCAGCGCCTTTTCGGGCCGCATCGGCGAGCGCGTCGCCGCGCCGGGGGTCACCGTGGTCGACGACGGCTCGATCCTTGACCGCCGCGGCTCGCTCTCGATCGACGACGAGGGCACGCCGACGCGCGAGACGGTGCTGATCGAGGACGGCATCCTCAAGGGCTATATGCAGGATCGCCTCAACGCGCGGCTGATGGGCGTCGAGCCGACCGGCAATGGCCGCCGCGAGAGCTTCCAGCACGCGCCGATGCCACGCATGACCAACACCTTCATGCGCGCCGGAGGGGATGATCCCGCCGAGCTGCTCAGCCGGGTGAAGAAGGGCATCTTCGCAAAGTCGTTCGGCGGCGGGCAGGTCGACATCGTCTCGGGCAAGTTCGTCTTCTCCTGCACCGAGGCCTACCGGATCGAGGACGGCAAGCTCGGCGCGCCGATCAAGGGCGCGACGCTGATCGGCGACGGCCCCACCTGCCTCACCAAGGTGACCGGGATCGGGAATGACTTCGCCTTGGACGAAGGCATCGGCATGTGCGGCAAGGGCGGGCAGAGCGTGCCTGCGGGCGTCGGCCAGCCGACCTTGCTGGTCGAGGGACTGACGGTGGGCGGCACCGCGGCGTGACGCTGCGCCCGGCCGATATCGATGCCTATTTCGCGCGGATCGGCTGGTCTGGGCCGGTCGCGGCGGATCGCGCGACGTTGAACGCGATCGCCCTGCGCCATCCCGCCGCGATCCCGTTCGAGAATCTCGATCCCTATCTCGATCGTCCAGTTGATCTTGCGGCCGAGGTGCTGATGGCCAAGCTCGTCCATGGCGGGCGCGGCGGCTATTGCTTCGAGCAGAACGGGCTGTTGCGCCACATGCTCGAGGCGCTCGGCTTCGCGGTCACGCCGCTCTCGGGGCGGGTGGTGTGGAACATGGACCCCGAAGCGGTCACCGCACGCACGCATATGCTGCTTCGCGTCGAGCTGGCCGAAGGGCCCGTGCTGATCGATTCGGGCTTCGGCGCCGCCGTGCCCACCGGCGTGCTCGACCTGATCCCCGATATCGAGCAGCCGACCCCGCACGAGCCCTTCCGCTTCGCCCGCAACGGCGAGGAATGGCGCGCGCAGATCCGCATCGGCAGCGCGTGGCGCACCACCTATCGCTTCGATCTCTCGCCCCAGCACGAGATCGATTACCTAGTGGCCAACTGGTACACCTCGACCCATCCGAGCTCGCATTTCCGCCACGGCCTCACGCTCGCGCGCCCGCTTGCCGGGCGGCGGGTGAGCCTGCGCGGCAATGAATTCGCCCTCCACCCGCTCGGCGGCGCCAGCGAACGGCGCACGCTGGCGACGCCCGAGGAAATCGTCGCCGTGATCGAAGCGGATTTCGGCATCGCGATCCCCGATCGGCCCGCGCTCCTCGCGCGCCTGCACCGTGATCTCCCGGCACTGGCGGCGGGCTGATGGCGCTGGTCGAGCTCGGCCGTTATCCGCCGCCCGAGGCGCATATCGTCATCGGCCGGCTCGCGGCCGAGGGCATCGCGGCCATCGCATTCGATGCCGGGTCCAGCATCGTCGAGGGCAGTATCGCCGCACTGATCCCGGTTCGGGTGATGCTGGACGAGGACGATCTGCTTATTGCGCGGGAAGCGCTTAACACAGCCTAAAAATTAGGCAGCCATTCGCTGCTGCACAATTTTTTACCTTCGTGGCCCGCGCGCTTACCGCCGACTCCCGCGGAATCCGCACATTTCCGACTCTGGCACGCGCTTTGCTGATGGCCCTCCGGTCAATTGCGAAAGGGGGCGGAATGAAACTCGTCATCGCCATCATCAAGCCGTTCAAGCTCGATGACGTCCGCGAAGCGCTCACCGAGCTGGGCGTCGCTGGCATGACCGTGACCGAGGTGAAGGGGTTCGGCCGGCAAAAGGGTCAGACCGAGATTTACCGCGGCGCGGAATACAGCACCAACATGGTGCCCAAGATCAAGATCGAGGTGGTCTGCGCGAGCGATCTCGCCGCCCGCGTGGTCGAGGCGATCCAGGCCGCGGCCAACACCGGCGCGATCGGCGACGGCAAGATCTTCGTGCTCGACGTCGGTCAGGCGGTGCGCATCCGCACCGGCGAGACCGACCAGACCGCGCTTTGATGAAGGGGGTTTCGATGAAGAATGGCTTGAAACTTGCCGCAGGCGTGGGCGCCACGCTGTTCGCGGCGCTGCCTGCCTGGGCTCAGGAAGCGGCGGGCAACGTCGCCGAAGCGGCGCCTGCTGCCGCCGCCGCGTTCACGCCGACGGCGGAGATGGTGAACAAGGGCGATGTCGCCTGGATGCTGGTCGCCTCGGCCTTTGTGCTGATGATGTCGGTCCCGGCGCTCGCGCTGTTCTACGGCGGTTTGGTCCGCACCAAGAACATGCTCTCGGTGCTGATGCAGGTGCTGACGATCGTCTGCGTCGCGGCCTTGGTCTGGTTCGCCTGGGGCTATTCGATGGCCTTCACTTCGACCGGCTCGCCGTTCCCGCAACTGGTCGGCGGCCTGGACAAGGTCTTCCTCAAAGGCGTCGATCCGACCACCTTCGCGGCGACCTTCTCGAACGGCGTCTATCTTCCCGAATATGTCTTCGTGATTTTCCAGATGACCTTCGCCTGCATCACGCCGGCGCTGATCGTCGGGGCGTTTGCGGAGCGCGTGAAGTTCACCCCGCTGATCATCTTCGTGGTCGCATGGCTGACGCTTGCCTACTTCCCGATCGCGCACATGGTCTGGTACTGGGCGGGTCCGGACTTCCTGCACGCCACGATCGTCAAGGATGCCGCTGGCAACCTCGTATCGCAGGATGCCGGCCTGCTGTGGGGCTGGGGCGCGCTCGACTTCGCGGGCGGCACCGTGGTGCACATCAATGCGGGCGTCGCCGGCCTGATCGGCTGCCTCGTGATCGGTCCGCGCCTTGGCTACAAGAGCGAGCCGATGCCGCCGCACAGCCTGGTCATGACCATGATCGGCGCCTCGCTGCTGTGGATCGGCTGGTTCGGCTTCAACGCCGGCTCGGGCCTCGAAGCCAACGCATTCGGCGCGCTGGCCTTCATCAACACCTTCACCGCCACAGCAGCGGCGGGTGTGACCTGGGCAGTGATCGAGCAGATCATCCACAAGAAGCCGTCGCTGCTCGGCGCCGCCTCGGGCGTCGTCGCCGGCCTGGTCGCGATCACCCCGGCGGCGGGCTTCGCCCACCCCGGCACCGCGATCCTGCTGGGCGCGGCCGCCTCGGCGATCTGCTTCTTCTTCGTCACCACGGTGAAGAACAAGCTGAAGTATGACGATACGCTCGACGTGTTCGGCATTCACGCGGTCGGCGGCATCGTCGGCGCGATCGGGACCGGCATCGTCGCCGACCCGGCGCTCGGCGGCCAGGGCTGGATCGACTACACCGCCCCCGTCGCCAAGGCCGGCGCCTATGACATGGCCGGCCAGGTGACGACTCAGCTCTGGGCGGTCGGCACCACCGTGCTGTGGACCGGCGTGGTCAGCGCGGTGCTGTTCCTCGCGCTCAAGCACACGATCGGCCTTCGCCCGAGCAAGGAAGTCGAGACCGAAGGTCTGGACATCAACGAGCACGGCGAACGCGCCTACAACTATTGACGAGATTGGGGTCGCGCTCCGGCGCGGCCCCTAACTTCGTTCCTCCTGCGGACGACTGGGCCGGTGGCAAGTCCACCGGCCCTTTTTTTATGGTTTATCGCCATTTTACTTCGGCAGATGCACAGAAGACACGCTTGAAATAAAATTTTGGGCCGCATTGGCCCAATTCTGGTCAAGCCCTATACCCTGCGATGCGGCCGCAGAGCCGCCTGTAACAGGAGAGGACCATGACTAGCCTCCGTTTCGCGCGCCGCGTGCGCGCGTGCCTTGCCGCATCTTCGTTCATCGCGATCGCCGTCGCCGCCCAGGCCGCATTGGCGCAGGAAACCGATCCCGACGCCCCGGATGAAATCGTTGTGACCGCGACCAAGCGCGCGTCGACCGTGCAGGACGTTCCCTTCTCGATCAACGCGCAGACCGAGGAGTCGATCGAGCGCGCCAATGCGACCACCGTCGAAGACCTGTCGCGCAACATCGCCGGCCTCGCGGTGCAGAATCTCGGGCCGGGGCAGAGCACTGTCGCCGTGCGCGGCGTCTCCGCCGGCCAGATTGCACGCGACCAGCCCGGCGTGAAGGAGCAGGTCGGCGTCTATCTCGATGAATCGGTGATCTCGCTGTCGCTGTTCACGCCCGATCTCGACCTGTTCGATCTCAACCGCGTCGAGACGTTGCGCGGCCCGCAGGGCACGCTGTTCGGCTCCGGCTCGGTCGGCGGGACGCTGCGCTATATCACCAATCAGCCCACCACCGCGCGGACCGAAGGCAAGGTCGAGGCGAACATCAACCTCGTCGATGGCGACAGCTTCGGCGGACACATCAAGGGCGCGATCAACCTGCCGCTCAGCGGCAATGTCGCGCTCCGCGCGGTCGGCTATTACACGCGCTATGGCGGGTTCATCGATGCGCTGCGCGAAGGCGGCGGCGTGCAGGAGAACGTCAACACCGGCGAACGCTATGGCGGGCGGATCGCGCTGCTGTTCGAACCGACCAGCGAGCTCAGCATCACGCCGCGCTTTCTCTGGCAGAAGATCACCACCAACGGGTTCAACCGGCAGGAGGTCTACAACCTCTACGCCAACCCCTACACCACGACGCGGCCGGCGATTCAGCTCGGCGGCCGCCAGCAATATTTGCTGCTCGACGAGAGCTTCTCCGACGAGGTCAAGATCGCGGATCTCACCGTGAACTGGGAGCACGGGCCGGTCGCCGTCACCTCCGTCACCAGCTACACCGACCGCGACATCCGCGTCAGCCGCGATGCCAGCGCGTTGACCGGCAGCGTCTCGGTCGACCTCGGCTTCCCGACCGCAGGCGTACTGCTGCCCTCGAACCTGGTCGACACCACCAAGCTCAAGCAATTCACTCAGGAGCTGCGCTTCGCCTCGACCGGCAGCGGACCGTTCCAGTGGCTGGTCGGCGGCTTCTATTCGGATACAGACCGCCAATATGCGCAGCGGCTGCCGACGCCGGGCTATGACGCGGTCACCGATGCCACGTTGGGCGCGGGAACTTCGGCGGCAGTGGCGAACGGCTTTGCGGGCGACTCCCCCTACAACGCCGACATTCCCTACAAGCTCAAGCAGCTCGCGGTGTTCGGCGAGCTCAGCTACGAGTTGGCGCCGGGGTTAACCGCCACCGCGGGCGGCCGTTATTACGGCTATAACGAGGAGCGCACCTTCAAGTCGGGCGGCCTGTTCACCAACCTCGACAACAACCGCGACCGCACCTCGTCCGAGGGTTTCTCACCGCGCTTCATCCTGAGCTACGAAGTGGCGCCGCGCGTGACCCTCAACGCCCAGGTTGCCAAGGGCTTCCGCCTCGGCGGCGTCAACGATCCGCTCAACCTGCCGCTCTGCGACGGCGGTGCGCCCAACGGCCCCGACGCGCAGACCTTTGGCGGGCGGCCGCGCTACGACGATGAGACCTTATGGAACTACGAAGGCGGGATGAAGGCCCAGTTCGGCGGCATCACCTTCAACGTCGCGGGCTTCTATACCAAGATCAAGAACTTGCAGGTCACGGCGGACGCCGGCAGCTGCTCCTCGCGCATCGTGTTCAACGTACCTGAGGCGCATACAATGGGGCTTGAGTTCGAGCTGGCGGCGGAACCGGTGACCGGCCTTGATCTGTCGGTGTCCGGCAGTCTGGTCGAGGCGGAGTTCGACGCGACCATCGCGCGACCCAATGGCACGGTGATCGAGGGCATCCGTGACGGCAATCGTCTGCCATCGGTGCCCAAGTTCCAGATCTCCGCCAACGCGCAATATGGGTTCCCGGTGGGGCCGGACACTGAAGCCTATTTCGGCGCATCGTTCCAGCATGTCGGCAGCCGCTTCACCCAGCCGGGCGATCAGGAGAATAATCCGCGGACGTTCGTCCATGGTCTGCCGTTCGGCGGCGCTCCCGCGAGCGCGTCCACGGTGCTCGATCTCAAGCTGCCGGCCTATGAGCTGGTCAACCTCAGTGCCGGCGCGAACTTCCCGGGGGATCTCGGCGTATCGATCTACGTCAACAACCTGCTCGACGAGAACGCCCTGCTGGCATTCGATCGCGAACGCGGCGGGCGCGCCCGGCTGGGCTTCAGTGTGAGCCAGCCGCGCACATTCGGCCTGACGGTGCGCAAGGGTTTCTGAACGCAATCAGGGCCGGTGTCACAACCGGCCCTTTTCATCAACTGAGATCGGTGCGGATGAAATCGGCGCAACGCTCGCCGATCATGATGCTCGGCGCGTTGGTGTTCCCGCCGATCAGCCGCGGCATCACCGAGGCGTCGGCGACATAGAGGCCTTCGACGCCGCGCACGCGCAGCTTGGGATCGCAGACAGCGTCGGCATCGCTGCCCATCCGCGCGGTGCCCACCGGGTGATAGATGGTGTCCGCTCGCGCCCGGATCAGGCGTTCGAGCGCGGCATTGTCGTTCCGGTCGATTGGGTAGCGGTCGCGCGCCCCGAATGCGGCGAGCGGTTGCGCGTCCAGGATGCGGTACATCGTCCGGACGCCCTTGATGAGCAGGTCGACGTCGCGGCGGTCGGTGAGGAAACCGGGGTCGATCAGCGGCGCGGCGCGCGAATCGGGCGAGGCGAGCCGCACGGTGCCGCGGCTCTCGGGGCGCAGCACGCAGGCGTGGCAGCTATAGCCGTGCGCCTTGACCTTGGCGCGTCCATGATCCTCGACGATCGCGACGAGGAAGTGGAGCTGAATATCGGGCGCGGGCAGCGCGGGATCGGTCTTGAGGAACGCCCCGGCCTCGGCGAAGGGCGAGGTCATCGGCCCGCTGCGGGTGCGGAACCAGCGCGCCATCGCCGCCAGCCCCTTGAGCGATCCGATCAGCGAGCGGCCGAGGAACAAGCTGCCCTTGGTCTCGAACGCCGCGACATAGTCGAGATGGTCCTGCAAATTGCTCCCAACCTCGCCGCGCTCGATCCGCACCGGTAGCCCGAGCTCCTGGAGGTGCGCCCCCGGCCCGATGCCGGACAGCATCAGCAGCTGCGCAGTGCCGAACACCCCGCCCGCCAGCACCACCGCGCGCCGTGCCCGGATCACCTTGGACTGGCCGCCGCGCGAATAGGCGACGCCCCAGGCACGGCCGTCCTCGAACAGCACGCGCTCGACAATCGAGTCGCACAGGATCTCGAGATTCGGCCGCTCGGTCAGATAGCCGCGCGATGCCGTCCAGCGCTCACCGCCCTTCTGCGTCACCTGATAGATGCCCGCGCCCTCCTGCCGGGCGCCGTTGAAGTCGGCGTTGCGCGGGATCTGAAGCGATGCGGCGGCGTCGACGAACGCCGCGCTGCCGGGATGGACGAAACTCTGGTCGCTGACCTGCAGCGGTCCGTCACCGCCGTGCCACTCATTCGTCCCGCGCCCATTGGCCTCGCTGCGCTTGAACACCGGGAGCACATCGTCCCAACCCCAGCCAGTGGCGCCGAGCTTTTCCCAATTGTCATAATCCCAGGGATGCCCGCGGATATAGAGCATCGCATTGATCGCGCTCGATCCGCCCAGACCCTTGCCGCGCGGCTGGTAGCCGCGCCGGCCGTTGAGCCCGGGCTGCGGGACCGTCTCATACGCCCAGTTGGTCGCGGGTGTCTGCATCGCGATCGCACCGGGCATCAGCGTGCGGAAGCCGGTATTGCGCCCGCCCGCCTCGAGCACCGCGACCTTGTACTTGCCGTCCTCGCTCAGGCGGCCCGCGGCGGCGCTGCCCCCGGATCCGGCGCCGATGACGACGATGTCCGCCTCTTCCACTGCTCCCCCGCCTGTTCCCGCGCGCGCCAGCGCGCCTTGATCGTTTCGGATGTATCGCGGCTGCCGTCGTGGCTCCACCCCGGTGGCCCGAACATATAGCCGAGCCGTGCCTTCATGCCCGGCGCCGCCCACACATCCTTCGCGATCCCCCACCATTCGTGGAATGCCGCGCGGATCACGTTGAAGTCGGGCAAATTGTGGACGATGCCGTAGCGCGGGCGCTCGTCGTCGCGCTCGGGCTCGAACGTGCCGAACATCCGGTCCCAGACGATGAACACCCCGGCATAATTCTTGTCGAGATAGCGCGCGTTGGTCGCGTGATGGACGCGGTGATGTGAGGGCGTGTTCATCACCGCCTCGAACCAGCGCGGCAACCGCCCGATCATCTCGGTGTGGATCCAGAACTGATAGACGAGGTTCACGCCCGCGACGAAGAACACCATCGCCGGCGGGAAGCCAATCAGGAACAGCGGCAAGCGGAAGATGAAGCCCAGGCTGAAGAAGCCGGTCCAGGTCTGACGCAGCGCGGTCGACAGATTATAATGCTGGCTCGAATGGTGGATGACGTGGCTCGCCCAGAACCACCGCACGCGATGCGCCGAACGGTGGAAGACATAGTAAGCGAGGTCGTCGAGCACGAAGGCGAGGACGAACCAATACCAGGCATAGTTGATGTCGAAGAGCCGGAACTGGTGCACCCAGGTCGCCAGGGCGAACACCATACCGCCCGCCAGCACGCCGGCGATCGTGCTGCCGAAGCCGAGCATCAGCGAGGTCAGCGTGTCGCGCGGGCAATAGCGGCTGCGATCCTTGAGCCGCGCGACGACCATCTCCGCCGCCACGAGCAGGACGAAGGCGGGAACGGCCAGATCGACGGGATCGGGCAGGTTGGGCATCGCTCTCCTTACACATGTGTAAATAGGCTTGTCCGATGCGCGGACGCAATGGGGACGATCAGCTGCCCAGCGTGTCGGCGAAGGCGCGCACCGCAGCGATGTCGGCGACGGTGATCCGGAACATCTCGCCTGGCGAACCCTGCAAGGTGATCGTGGCGCCGTCCGGCCCGCCGTCTAGCATGGCAATTCGCGCGCCCGAGATCCGGCGGGCGCGGTGACGCGCACCCATTGGCTCGACCAGCACGAGATCGCCGGGGCCGCCCGCGACCGCGGCGAACTCACCGCTCGTCGAGACGATGCCGGCCTTGCCCTCGAATCCCGAGCTCAACGCTTCGGCGAGCCGGATCGCGTCCGCGCCGGTTTCCAGCCGCTGCGTGCCGCCGAGCTTCAGCAGCCAGGCCATGCCGGCGAGCGCCAGCACCGCCGCGAGCGAGCCCGCGGCCAGCCACCAGTTCATGCTTTCCCTGACAGCGCGTCGAGCATCGGGCGCAGGCCGTTCAAGTCGTAGCCCGCGCCCGCAGCCTGCTCGATCAGCCCGGCGGGATGTTCGCCACGGCTGGCCTCGGCCAGCGCCCACAGGTTGGTCGAGCGCGTGCCCGAGCGGCAATAGGCCAGCACGGGGCCGTCCACATTGTCGAGCACCTCGCGCATCGCCTCGACCTGAGTCGCGGAGAAGCCGGCATGGGTGATCGGGATGGCGTGATAGGCGAGGCCGAGCGTCTCGGCGACGGTGCGGATCGACTCGCCCTCGGGCTGGCCGGCTTCCTCGTCATCGGGCCGGTTGTTGACGATCGCCACGAACCCGGCGCGCGCGGCCTCGACGACATCGGCGGGATCGATCTGCGGGGCGACCGAAATGTGGTCGTTGATGCGGCGGATGCTGGCCATGCGTCTTCTCCTCAAGCCCCGTCGCGTATCACCTGCAGGAAGGCGTCGCCATAGGCGTCGAGCTTGCGCTCGCCGACGCCGCTGATCGTGGCGAGTGTCGCGCGGTCCTGCGGTCGGCGCGCGGCCATCTCGCGCAGCACCGAATCGTGGAAGATGACATAGGGCGGCACGCTCGCTGCCTCGGCCAGCTCGCGGCGCTTGGCGCGCAATGCCTCGAACAGCGGGGCGTCCTCGGGGGCCATTGCCGCCGCCGCCTCGCTGCGGCGCTTGCGGCCGCGCTCGGGTTCGGCAGCGAGCACCACTTCGACCTTGGCCTCGCCGCGCAGGATCGCGCGTGCATCGCCCCCGAGCGCCAGTCCGCCATGCTCGTTGGCGACCAGCACGCCGCGCGCCTGCAGCGCCCGCGCGACCGGCTTGACCAGCGCCATGTCCTCAGCGTCCGCGATGCCGAACACGGTGAGGCGGTCGTGCCCCCATTTCTCGATGCGCTCGTCGGTGGCGCCGCTCAGCACCTTCTCGAGATGCCCGACGCCGAAGCGCTGGCCAGTGCGATAGACCGCGGAGAGCAGTTTCCGCGCGGTCTCGGTCGCGTCGCGCACGCCGGGCGCGTTGAGGCAATTGTCGCAATTGCCGCAGCGCTCGGGCGGCGTCTCGCCGAAATAGCGCAGTAGCACGGCACGGCGGCACCCTGCGGTCTCGACGAGGCCTGACAGCGCATCGAGCCGCGCGCGCTCCGCTGTCTGCCGGTTCTGCGGCAGTTCGGTGAGCCATTCACGTGCGCGCGTGAAGTCGCCGGGCGCCCAGAAGAGGTGCGCCACCGCCGGATCGCCGTCGCGACCCGCGCGGCCGCTCTCCTGATAATAGCCCTCGATCGACTTGGGCAGTCCGGCATGCGCGACGAAGCGCACATCGGGCTTGTCGATGCCCATACCGAACGCGATCGTCGCAACCATCACCATGTCCTCCGAGCGGACGAACTCGGCCTGCGCACGGCGCCGCTGATCGGGCGGCATCCCGGCATGATAGAAGCGCGTCGGGCGCCCGGTCCCGGCGAGCGCCGCGGCAAGCTTCTCGGTGCGGTCGCGCGAGGTGGCGTAGATGATCCCTGCGCCCGGCGTGCGCTTGACCAAAGAGGCGATCGCCGAGCCCTTCGACGCGGTGCTGGTGATCGCATAGCGAATGTTGGGACGGTCGAACCCGGCGATGATCAGGCCGTCGGCGGGGATGCCGAGCTGTTCGAGGATGTCGGCACGGGTGTGCGCGTCGGCGGTGGCGGTGAGCGCGAGGCGCGGCAGCTCGGGAAAGGCGTCGAGCAGCGGGCGGAGCAGGCGATAATCGGGTCTGAAGTCATGGCCCCATTCGCTGACGCAATGCGCCTCGTCGATCGCGAACATCGACAGCTTCGCCTGGCGAAGCAGGTTGCGGAAGCCCTCGCCCGAGGCGCGTTCGGGCGCGACGTAGAGCAGGTCGAGCTCGCCGGCGCGGAAGCGCGCGATCGTCTCGTCGCGATTGTCGTCGGCGCTGGTCAGCGTCGCGGCGCGGATGCCCACCGCCTCCGCCGCGCGGAGCTGGTCGTGCATCAGCGCGATCAGCGGCGAGACGACGAGGCACGTCCCCTCCAACATCACCGCGGGCAGCTGGTAGGTCAGCGACTTGCCCGCGCCGGTCGGCATCACCGCCAGCGTGCGTTGGCCGGCGAGCACGCGATCGACCACGTCGTGCTGGACGCCGCGGAAATCTGGAAAGCCGAAAGTCGTGCGGAGGACGTCGCGCGGATTCATCGCAGGGCGTATAACGGGTGTCTCCCGGAAATGCGCGCCGATCGGCGAAGAATCATATAGGCTGGCGTACATGCCATCCGCAGGAGGTTCCGTGGACCCTGACGTCACCGACAATCGCGATCGCAGCCGCTTCGAGCTCGAGGAGGAGGGGCACACCGCCTTCGCCGCCTACCGCATCGACGGCGAGGTCATCACCTTCACCCACACCGTCGTGCCGCCCGCGCTCGAGGGGCGCGGCATCGCCAGCCGGCTGATCCTGCATGCGCTCACCGACGTGCGCGGCCGCGGCCTGCGGGTGATCGCGCAATGTCCGTTCGTCGCGGCCTATATCCGCAAGCATCCCGAATGGGCGGAGCTGCTGGCCCGGCCACTCGAATAGGCGCTCGACGAGCCCGGCTTCGCGCCGGAAGTTGTCAAAGTTCACACTACGTCCCCCCCCCGACTTGCCCTCCCGCACGCGGGTGCGGCGGGGACGTGGCCAGGAGAAGGTAACACTGCATACTGGAACATATGCAGAACAAATCCAACATTGCAAGTTGCGCGGCTAGAGCGCGGCGGGCTTCCCGTCGACGAGCTGGTGGGTGCAGAGCTGCGCCGCGGCGCTGTCGTCTTCGTCCAGCGCGGCCACCGCGACCCAGCCCTCGGCGCGCAGCTTCGCGGCGACCGCCGGATCGGTATCGACGGGGAGGAACAGCCGCCGCCGGTCGCCATTGGCGAGTCCCGCGTCGAGGATCGGATCGACGAATAGCGACATGCCGACGGCGGGCTCATACCCGTCCGCGCCGATCACCGAATAGCTGCCGCCGCGTCCGATCTCGCCGCGTACGCCGCGTGCGAACAGCGAGAAGCCGATCCAGCTCTGATATTCGAAGCCGTGGCGCTCGGTCGGGTCGAGCGTCAGCGCGACCTTGCCGGCGACCGCCTCGGCGACTGCGGTGAGGCCATCGAGCCGCGAGGTCAGTGTGCCGCCCTTGTCGTGCGTGCGCAACCGCGCGATTGCCGCGTCGAACGGTCCGGCGGCCTCGATCAGCGGCAGGAAATCCGGGTCGATCGCCGCGACGCCCGCCGCGTCCTTGGCGTCGAGCCGGTCGCGCAGCGCCGTCAGCTGCCCGGACACCATGCCGGGGGCGAGCTGCTCGACCAGGTCGGGCAGGGTGAAGTCGAGCGCGAGGCCGGCGACGCCTGCTGCCTCCAGCGCCTCGACCGCGACGGTCACGATCTCGCGCGCGGCGGCCACGCTGTCGCGGCCGATCAGCTCGCAGCCGATCTGGCGCATCGCGCGCTCGGGGCGGAGCTCGCTGGCGCGCAGCTTGAGCACGGTGCCAGCATAGGAGAGGCGCACGGGGCGCGGGTGGTGCGCCATGCGCGTCGCCGCGATGCGGCCGATCTGTGCGGTGATGTCGGGCCGGATCGCCAGCGTGCGGCGCGAGGCGGGATCGGTGAAGCGCACCGCGTCCTTGGCGCTCGCCGCCTTGAGCCGCGCGCCGAGCGATTCCTCGAACTCGGCGAGCGGCGGATCGACGCGCTCATAGCCATAGAGCCGCGCGACATCGAGCACACGCCGCTCAAGCGCCGCCGCCGCATCGGCATGCGGAGGCAGGCGATCGTGGAAGCCCTCGGGAAGAAGTCCGTTCATTTGTTCAATCCCGTCACCCCGGCCTCGTGCCGGGGTCCACTTGGCCGCAGGCGATGATGCTCGAGGCTCGAGCGTGCCGCTTGCCGCACTGTGGACCCCGGAACAAGTCCGGGGTGACGGATGAAACTAAAACTTCAGCGCCATCGCGGTCTTCACGCCGGGCAGCGCGCGGACCTGGGCGATCAGCTGGGGGGTCACCGCTTCGTCGACCGAGAGCAGCAGCACCGCCTCGCCACCCGCCTCGCGGCGGCCGAGGTGGAAGGTGCCGATATTAACCCCGGCATCGCCCAGCGTCGCGCCGAGGCGGCCGATGAAGCCAGGCGCGTCCTCGTTGACGACATAGAGCATGTGCCCGGCGAGATCGGCCTCGACCTTGATCCCGAACAGCTCGACCAGGCGCGGCGCCTTGTTGCCGAACAGCGTGCCGGCGACCGAACGTTCCCCCGCATCGGTCTTGACCGAGACGCGGACCAGCGTGTGGTAATCGCCTTCCTTCTCGGTCTTGACCTCGCGCACCTCAATGCCGCGCTCCTTGGCGAGGAAGGGGGCGTTGACCATGTTCACCGTGTCGGTCTGGGTGCGCAGGAAACCTGCCAGCACGGCGCTGACGATCGGCTTCTGGTTGACCTCGGTCGCCGCGCCCTCGCTGTGGATCGAGACGCGCGGGATGTTGCCATGGGCGAGCTGGCCGACCAGGCTGCCGAGCTTCTCGGCGAGCTCCATGTACGGCTTCACCCGCGGCGCTTCCTCGGCCGACAGGCTCGGCATGTTGAGCGCGTTGGTGACCCCGCCGTTGACGAGATAGTCGGCCATCTGCTCGGCGACCTGGATCGCGACGTTGACCTGCGCCTCGCTGGTCGACGCGCCGAGGTGCGGCGTGGCGACGAAGTTCGGCGTGTTGAACAGCGGGTGCTCCTTGGCCGGTTCGCTCACGAACACGTCGAGCGCGGCGCCCGCGACATGGCCCGAATCGAGCAGTTGCTTGAGCGCCGCCTCGTCAATGAGGCCGCCGCGCGCGCAGTTGATGATGCGCACGCCCTTCCTGGTCTTGGCGAGATTCTCGGCCGAGAGGATGTTGCGCGTCTGGTCGGTCAGCGGGGTGTGCAGCGTGATGAAGTCGGCGCGCGCGAGCAGCTGCTCGAGCTCGACCTTCTCGACGCCCATCTCGATCGCGCGCTCGGGGCTGAGGAACGGGTCATAGGCGACGACCTTCATGCGCAGGCCATGCGCGCGATCGGCGACGATCGA
The DNA here is from genome assembly GCF_026107375.2 of Sphingomonas sp. BT-65. Classification (NCBI taxonomy): domain Bacteria; kingdom Pseudomonadati; phylum Pseudomonadota; class Alphaproteobacteria; order Sphingomonadales; family Sphingomonadaceae; genus Sphingomonas; species Sphingomonas sp. BT-65. Next base: position 2,408,292 of record NZ_JAPCIA010000001.1, on the reverse strand, counting down.
GCCGATATTGCCCGCGCCGATCAGGCCGAGCGTCTTGCCGGTCAGCTCGACGCCCATGAAGCGGTTCTTCTCCCACTTGCCCTGCTGGGTCGAGAGATCGGCCTCGGGCAGCTGGCGCGCAAGCGCGAACATGAGCGCGATGGCGTGCTCGGCGGTGGTGATCGAGTTGCCGAACGGGGTGTTCATGACCACCACGCCCTTGGCCGAGGCGCTGGGGATGTCGACATTGTCGACGCCGATCCCGGCGCGGCCGACAACCTTGAGGTTGGGCGCGGCGTCGAGGATCTCCTTGGTTACCTTGGTCGCGCTGCGGATGGCGAGGCCGTCATAATTGCCGATGATCGCCTTCAATTCCTCGGGGGTCTTGCCGGTGATCTCGTCGACCTCGACGCCGCGCTCGCGGAAGATCTGCGCGGCCTTGGGGTCCATTTTGTCGCTGATGAGTACCTTGGGCATTGTCTTGCTCCATCTCCCTCTCCCGCTTGCGGGAGAGGGTCGGGGTGAGGGTATGTGCGGGAGGCTGGCGGTGCGCTTGCGGATGGTTCGGGCCCTCACCCGATCTCGCTTCGCTCGGCCACCCTCTCCCGCAGGCGGGAGAGGGAATTAACCGGCCTTCGCCGACGCGTAGGCCCAGTCGAGCCAGGGGCCGAGCGCCTCGATGTCGGCGGTGTCGACCGTCGCGCCGCACCAGATGCGCAGCCCTGCCGGAGCATCGCGATATCCGGCGACGTCATAGGCGGCGTCCTCCTTTTCGAGGAGCGAGGCGAACGTCTTGATGAAGTCGGCGTCCGCGCCCTCGACCGTCAGGCACACGCTGGTCTTCGAGCGCGAGCCTTCGTCCAGTGCGAGATGGCCGAGCCAGTCGCGCTCCGCGACGATCGTGTCGAGCGCGGCGGCATTGGCGTCCGAGCGCGCGATCAGGCCGTCGAGGCCGCCGAGCGACTTCGCCCATTCGAGCGCGAAGATCGCGTCCTCGACCGCCAGCATCGATGGCGTGTTGATCGTCTCGCCCTTGAACACGCCCTCGGCGAGCTTGCCCTTGCTGACCAGGCGGAACACCTTGGGCAGCGGCCACGCCGGGGTGTAGCTCTCGAGCCGCTCGACCGCGCGCGGGCCGAGGATCAGCACGCCATGGCCGCCCTCGCCGCCCAGCACCTTCTGCCACGAGAAGGTGGCGACATCGATCTTGTCCCACGGCAGGTCGTAGGCGAATACGGCCGAGGTCGCGTCGGCGAAGGTCAGGCCCTCGCGATCCGCCGGGATCCAGTCGCCGTCGGGCACGCGCACGCCGCTGGTGGTGCCGTTCCAGGTGAACAGCACGTCGTCGGCGAAGTCGACCTGGCTGAGGTCGGGCAGCTGGCCGTAATCGGCGCGGATCACATTGGGATCGAGCTTGAGCTGCTTGACGGCGTCGGTGACCCAGCCCTCGCCGAAGCTCTCCCAGGCGAGCGTGGTCACGCCGCGCGCGCCGAGCATCGTCCACATCGCCATCTCGAACGCGCCGGTGTCGGAGCCGGGGACGATGCCGATGCGGTGGGTGTCGGGGAGCCGCAGCATCTCGCGCATCAGGTCGATGCAATAGGCGAGACGGTTCTTGCCGAGCTTCGAACGATGCGAGCGTCCGAGGACCTCGACGGCGAGTTTCGACGCGTCCCAGCCCGGAGGCTTGGCGCAGGGACCGGAGGAGAAATGGGGGCGGGCCGGCTTGGCGGCGGGCTTGGCAATGGACGCAATTCCGGCGTCGGCGGCAGTCACTTCAGTCATATAGACTCTCCTTGCAGAGAGCACGCGCGGCGTTGGGACCGCGTGGCCCGCCGGCGGCCCTAACGGCAAGGCCTGCGAAGTCAAGCAAAGAGCGGCCGGCGGAATAGTATCTTTTGAACCCTTCCCTTCCCCGGGGAGGAATTGACGGTTGTGGCGGATTCGGACCAGCCGCTACAGTCGCTACGATGCGTATCCTGTCGGTCCTGCTGCCCGCCCTGCTCCTGACAGCCTGTTTCGGCGGCGGCGATCGCGAGCCCCCGAAGCGTCCCGGCATCCGGCCTGACCCGCGCGGCCCGGTGACGCTCAACCTGCCGACCAGCCGCGAGACCAAGCAATGCTATGCCGACCTGTCGGCCGCGGGCGTGCGGTTCAGCCCGCTGCCCGACCGCGACTATGGCGGCGGCTGCCAGGTGATCGGCGCGGTTCAGCTGATCGACATCGGCCTGCCGGTGACCAATCTCAAGGGCATGCGCTGCCCGCTTGCACGCACCTTCATCGCCTGGGTGCGCAACGCCGCGGTGCCGGCGGCGCGCGAGATCCTGAACGGCGAACTGGTGCGGGTCGAGACCTTCGGCACCTATTCGTGCCGCGGCATCATTGGCGGCGGGACGCGCGCGGCGGGGCGCGTGTCGGAACATGGCCTGGGCAATGCCGTGGACGTCGCCGCCTTCATCCTGCGCGACGGGCGGCGGATCAGCGTCGAGCAAGGCTGGAACTCGGACGACGAGAAGGTGCGGGAGTTCTTGCGCATCCTCCATCGCTCGGCATGCCGCCGCTTCGCCACCGTGCTCGGCCCCGACTACAATGCGGCGCACGACAACCACTTCCATTTCGACATGGGGCGCGGGCCGTTCTGCCGCTAAGGCTGGTAGGGGCCGCCCGGCGAACTCCACGTCCAGGCCGGCATCGGCATGTCCGCGTCGGGCGGCGGCACGCCGGCCTGCGAGTTCATCACCGCCAGCCGTGAGCCCCATTCGAGATAGCCGACCAGGCTGGCGCGGAACTCGGGATCGTCGGCAAGGTCCAGCGAGTCGGCGGTATCGAGCAGCAATGCCATCCAGCGGCGGCGCTGGTAATGGGTGAGGTGGCGGTCCATGTGGCGCGAGATCATGCCGGCATGCGACCCGCCGGCTTGCGAATAAAGCCTAGCGCCGCCCAGCACTTCGGTGACGAAGCGCGCGACATGTTCGGCATGGTGCGGGTCCATCGCGGCGAAGACCGGGGCGAGCACGGCATCTTCGCGCACACGTTCGTAGAAGCGGGTGAAGATTCGCGCGAACGCCTCGCCGCCGCCGGCCCATTCGGCGAGCGAGGGCGGGCCTGACGCGGGCTCGACCGCTTGCGGAATGTCGCTCATCCTGGTGCTCCCTCGCGCCGGCGGGCAGCTTGGCAGCGCGGCCGTGCCGGCGCAACCGGAACGCGGACCCCGCGGTTGCGATCTTGGGAAGTCCCGCGATCTCGGCTAGGGGCCGGTGATGACAGACACCAAAGTGCCCTCGCGCGTCTTTCCGCGCGCACGCCAGGATGCCGAGACCGCCGCGACCGGCGTGTCCACCCCGCAGACCGAGCATCCCGCCTATCGCCTCGCCTTTCAGGACATGGACTTCCTGCTGCGCGAGGATCTGCGTCCCGTCCGCTTCCAGCTCGAGTTGCTCAAGCCGCAATTGCTGCTCGACGAGGCCAGAATCGCCTCGACCTTCGTGATCTATGGCTCGGCACGGATTCCCGAACCGGCCAAGGCGCAGGCGCTGCTCGACCTCGCCACCGACGCGCCTTCGCGCCGCATCGCCGAGCGGCTGATCGCCAAGTCCAAATATTACGACGTCGCGCGCGAGCTCGCCGGCCTGGCGAGCTGCTACCCGCTGGACACCGACGGGCAGCGCCATTTCGTGGTGTGCTCGGGCGGCGGCCCGTCGATCATGGAGGCGGCGAATCGCGGCGCGACCGAAAAGGGCTGCGAATCGATCGGGCTCAACATCGTGCTGCCGCACGAGCAAGCGCCCAACGAATATGTGACGCCCTCGCTGTCGATGCAGTTCCACTATTTCGCGCTGAGGAAGATGCACTTCCTGCTCCACGCGCGCGCGGTGGCGGTGTTCCCCGGCGGGTTCGGCACGTTCGATGAATCGTTCGAGCTGCTGACGCTGATCCAGACCGGCAAGATCGCGCCGATCCCGGTGCTGTTCTACGGCAAGGAGTTCTGGAGCCGCGTCGTCAATTTCGAGGCGCTGTGCGAGGAGGGCGTGATTTCCCCGCGCGACCTCGACCTGTTCCACTTTTGCGAGACCGCGGAAGAGGGTTGGGCGATCGTCCAGAAATTCTACGAGGACCGCGAGGAAAGCTGATCGTCGCCCCGGCGCAGGCCGAGGCCGCTATGTGGCGGGACTTTTAGCTAATAACTTGGCAGCCCCGGCCTTCGCCGGAGTGACGGTGAGTGGCTCAGTGGCCCTTCTTCGCTGCCTCGGTCGCTGCCGCCGGATCGACCGACGGCGCGCCGCTCGCCGGGGTGCCGGCATTGCCCAGCTCGGTCGAGTTGGCATCAGGCGCCGCCGCATTGTCTGCACCCTCGCCAGCGGCCGGCGCCGCCTCGGCCGCCGGGAGCGGCAGGTTCGAGCCCTGCGCGTTCATATAGGCGATGACGTTGGCGCGCTCCTGCGGGTCGGACAGGCCCGCGAAGGTCATCTTGGTGCCCGGCGCGTACTTGCGCGGCGAGGCGAGCCACTGGTCGAGCGCCTCGAAGGTCCAGTTGCCCGGCACGCCCTTCAGCGCGTCCGAATAGCCGAAGCCCGCGATATGGCCGTGCGGCTTGCCGACCGTCGCCCAGAGGTTCGGGCCGACGCCATTGGCGCCGCCGCTGGTGATGGTGTGGCACGCCGCGCACTTGGCGAACGAGGCCTGGCCCTTGGCGACATCGGCCGTGGCGAGGCGGTTGGCGATCGGCGCCGCTGCGGCCGCGCCGCCACCGCCCTCGCCGCCGTCCGCGCTCTCGACCGGATAGCCGGCCTTTTCGGGCTTACCGCTATGATAGACCATGCCGCTGGCGATCGACAGGCCCAGCGCCGAGGCACAGCCGAACAGGACCCAGCCTGCGATCGTGTTCATGCGATTGTCCATTGCGCGCCCGTTTGCCCCAGAGTTGATATGACGTGTCGGTTGGCGCGATCCTTTAGTGCGGCCTTTTGCACACCGCAACCCGGGCTTGCTCGGCTTCCTCCACCTCGCTAATCGCGCCCGCCAATGGAAAATTTCGCCGCGCCCGCGCGTCCGATCGTCGCACGCATGACGCAAGCCGCGCTTGCCGAGCCCAAACGTGCTGTCGCGTTTCAGGGCGCGCCGGGCGCCAATTCGCACATGGCGGCGCTCGAAGCGTTCCCCAATGGGCTGCCGCTGCCGTGTTTCAGCTTCGAGGACGCGATTGACGCGGTGCGCGAAGGCAAGGCCGATTGCGCGATCATCCCGATCGAGAATTCGCTGCACGGCCGCGTCGCCGACATCCATTTCCTGCTGCCCGAATCCGGCCTCACGATCATCGGCGAGCATTTCCTGCCGATCCGCTACGCGCTGATGGGCCTGGGCGAGCGTTCGGGCGTGCGCCAGGCGATGAGCCACCCGCAGGCGCTCGGCCAATGCCGCCACTGGCTCAAGGGGCAGGGCATCGCGCCGCTCGCCTATCCCGACACCGCCGGCGCCGCCGCGGTGGTGGCGGAGGACGCGGACCCGGCGACCGCCGCGCTCGCGCCGCCGGGCGCCGCGCCGCTCTATGGCCTCACCATCTTCGAGAACGACGTCGCCGACGCCGACCATAACATGACCCGATTCGTCGTGCTGGCGCGCACCGCGCCGCCGCTGCGCGACCATGGGCCGTACATGACGACCTTCATCTTCGAGGTGAAGAACGTCCCCGCCGCGCTCTACAAGGCGCTGGGCGGCTTCGCGACCAACGGCGTCAACATGACCAAGCTGGAGAGCTACCAGCGCGGCGGCAGCTTCGCGGCGACCGAGTTCTACGCCGACATCGTCGGCCGACCGGGGGATCCGGCGGTCGACCGCGCGCTCGACGAGCTCAAGTTCCACACCAAGTCGATGCGCCTGCTCGGCACCTATCTGCAGGCGCGTGCGCGGCCGGAATAGGCTCGCGTGCCCGCCCGGCCCTTGCTAGATCGATGCGGGGCAAGGGGGCGCAAGCATGAGCGGGGAACTCGAATTCGCGGACGAGGGTATGCGGCGGAGCGCAGTGTTCGGCTGGCCGCTGCTCATTGCGCTGCTCAGCTGCCTCGCGCTCATCCTCGCCAGCGCGTTCGCGCCGGCGCTGCTCCCGCGTCTCGATCTCTCGACCATGGTGCTGGCCGGCGCGGGGGCAGGGCTTGCGCTGTGGCTGCTGGTGCTGCTGGCGGGGAGCCGCACGCGGCAATGGCTGGTGGTCGGGGGCGCACTGCTCGTGCTTCCAGCGGCGGGGGCATTGGCGGGGCTGGGTGCGGGCCGCATCCATGTCGCGCGTTCCGCGGAGGATGCGCGGACCTTCGCCGAGCTCGACATCGCCGCCGACGGCAAGCCGGGCGTGCCGGCCGCCGCTGCGGCGCGCGGCACCGCGTCGGCCGCCTATCTCGCGGCGATCCGCGAGGCGGACAAGGATGATCGCGCCTGGGGCGACGCGCTGGTCAAGTTCAACCTCGGCGTGCTGAGCAGCCCCTATCTGCTCCAGCAGGCGCCGCAGATCCTGACCGATTGCGCGTCGATCTCGGACCTGGAGCAGCTGGCGCAGGACCACAGCAAGCGCGCGCGCGAGCGCACCGCACGGCTTGCCGAAGCCGTCGATCGCTCGGAGCTGTCCGCGGCGACCAAGCCGGGCGTACATGCAGTCGTCACCGCGGGCGACGAGGATGCGCGGCTGGCGAACCGGGTCGAGCTGGCCCGTGCCAGCCGGGCGCAATGCGAACTGCTCGCGCGCCGGACCTGGCACAATGCGGCGGGTTATTTCGGCTTCGCCAATGCGGGCGATCGCGCGACGTTCGCCGGGACGACGCGGCGGGTGCTGGCGGCGGCGGGCGAGACCGAGGCGTTGCAGCGCGCGGCGAAGGAAGGGCGGATCGCCGGGCGCGAGCAGGTGCGCGAGGCGCTGACGCGCTAGCGTTCGGCCACGGGCGGCTTGCGGAGCGCGGCGAACAGATACGCCTCGATCGCGAGGAACGGGCCGAGCAGCGCGGCGACGCCCGCCCAGCCCGCCAGCTCATGGCCGAAGCAGCCCACGCCATAAGCCAGCACGATCAGGCTTTGCGCGAGCGACGACGCCCCAATCCCGCGCCACAGCGGATCGCGGTGATAGCCGATCCAGTACGCCCAGCGCCCGATCACCCAGGTGATCGCGGTTGCGGCGACAACGCGCGGGTCGGCATAGAGGCCCAGGAGCGCCAGCCCCGGCGCGAACACCCAGAGCTGTTCGAGCGTATTCTGGACGTAGCGCTGGTTGACGACCAGCCGCCGCGAATCGGCGCCGGCGAGCGGATCGATCGCGCGCGAGAACAGCCGCTCATGCGCGACTGCCTCGATTCCCGGCAGGAAGGCGAGCAGCACCGACGCCGCGACGCAGCCGAGCGTGAACCGCATTGGCTCGATCGCGATCGGTGGCAGCCAATGTACAAGGGCAACCCAGAGCCCAATCGCGACCGGAAGCGAAAGCCCGATGGCCAGCGCCAGTCGCGATTGCGCGGACATCAGTCGGCGAACAGCAGCACGGGGGTCTCGAGCAGCTTGCGCAGCGCTTGCACATAGCTCGCCGCATCCCAGCCATCGACGACGCGGTGGTCGCAGCTGATCGACAGGTTCATCAGCTTGGCGCGGACGATATCGTCGCCGTGGAACATCGGGCGTTCGACGATCTTGTTGGGGCCGATGATCGCGACCTCGGGCTTGTTGATCACCGGCGTCGTCGCGATGCCGCCGAGCGAGCCGAGCGAGGTGATCGTGATGGTCGAGCCCGACAGCTCCTCGCTCTTCGCCTTGCCGGTGCGCGCGGCCTCGGCCAGGCGGGTGATCTCGGTCGCGAGCTGCCAGACATTGAGGTCCTGCGCGTCGCGGATGACGGGAACCATGAGGCCCGCGTCGGTCTGAGTCGCCATGCCCATGTGCACGCGGCCGTGGCGCGTCACCACGCCGGCCTCGTCGTCGTAGCGCGCGTTGAGCATCGGGAAATCGGGCAAGGTGCGGCAGATCGCGGCGATCAGGAACGGCAGCATCGTCAGCTTGGGCCGCGCGCCGCGATTGGCGTTGAGGTCGGCGCGCATCTCCTCGAGCGCGGTCACGTCGATCTCGTCGACATAGGTGAAGTGCGGGATGGCGCGCTTCGACGCCGCCATGTTCTCGGCGATGCGGCGGCGCATGCCGATGACCTTGACCGCCTCGTCCTCGCGCGCCCGGCTGGCGTGCGGCGCGTGATAGCCCTGGCCGCTGCCGTAACGCAGAAAGGCGTCGAGATCGGCATGGCGGATGCGATCGCCCTCAGCCTTCACCTGGGTGAGATCGATGCCGAGG